>CAJCJG010000223.1 GCA_903970625.1 Solirubrobacterales bacterium 70-9
CGGGCCTCGCTCCAGAGGTCGAAACGGTCGAAATCGTCGAACGCGGCCCATGCGATGTCCGAGATGTCGCCGCCGGCGACGGGGTCGCCACCCTCCCAGCGGGCGCAGAAATCGAGGATCGTATAGTGATAGCGGACGCGGCCGTCCGGATCGCGATGTATGCTGTCCACGTTGGCTGCGAGCAATAACGGGCCGACGGTCAGCCCTGTTTCCTCGGCGAGTTCCCGGCGTGCGGCTGCATGCGCCGTCTCCCCCAGTTCCTGCCCGCCGCCGGGCAGGCTCCAGGCGCCTTCGTTCGGCGGCTTGCCCCGCCGGGCGAGCAGGACGGCCCCGGGACGCAGAACGACGACGCCGATGCCGACGATGGGGCGGGGGGGATATTCGCGGGTCAAATTACTCGACCGTCGTCTGTGACTCGTGGCGGTGCTACGCCATCGTCACATACATCGCTACCCCGAATGCAACGTCCGCATCGCCGCCGTCCGTTCAAACACGCGCAGCAGCAAGCGCACGGCCTGTCCGCGCTCGGACGTCAACCGCGCGTCTTTTTGCAACAACAACTCCGCGTCCTTGCCGGCCATGTGCAGCAACCCCTCGTCCTCCACCGGGTCGGCCAGCCGCCATCCCGGCATGCCGGACTGGCGGGTGCCGAGCAGGTCGCCGCCGCCGCGGAGGCGAAAATCCTCGTCTGCGATACGAAAACCGTCCTCGGTGTCGCGCAGCAGCAGCAGGCGGCGCTTGGCGATGTCGGTCAGGCCGTCGTCGTGCAGCAACAGGCAGAAGCTGGCCTCCCGCCCGCGCCCGACCCGGCCGCGCAACTGGTGCAGTTGCGCGAGGCCGAACCGTTCGGCGTGCTCGATGACCATGACAGTCGCTTCGGCCACATCGACGCCGACTTCGATCACGGTGGTGGCGACCAGCATGCGGGTCCGGCCGGCGGCAAAATCCGCCAGGGCCGCCTCCCGCACCGCCGACTCCTGCTGGCCGTGCGCCAGCCCGACGGCCGCGCCAAACCTGTCACGCAACTCCGCGTAGCGGGCCTCGGCAGCGGCGAGGTCGTTCGCCTCGCTTTCCGCCACCAGCGGGCACACCCAGTACACGCGCGCGCCACCGTCAAGCGCCCGCGCAATCCCGTCGGTCACGTCGGGTAGCGTCGCCAGCGAGTGCAGCGTGGTGCGGACGGGGCGGCGGCCGGCGGGCTTGCCGCTCAGGCGGCTCACCTGCATCTCACCCCACTGCGTCAGCAGCAGCGTGCGCGGGATGGGGGTGGCGGTCATCACCAGGATGTCGGTCGCCGGCCCCTTGCTGCCCATCAGCAAGCGTTCCTCGACGCCGAACCGGTGCTGCTCGTCGATCACTGCGAGCGCCAAATCGTGGTATTCGACCTTCTCCTGAAACAGCGCGTGGGTGCCGACCACGAGCGGAATGGAGCCATCGGCCAGCCCCGCGAAAATGCGGGTGCGGGCGGCGCCTTTGACGGAGCCGGTCAGCAGCGCCGCAGGGACCGGGGCGATGCGTTCCAGCGTGCGCAGGTGCTGCTGCGCGAGTACCTCGGTTGGGGCTAGCAACGCCGCCTGCGCGCCCGCCTCGACGGCGCGCAGCATCGCCAGGATCGCGACCAGCGTCTTGCCGGAGCCGACATCGCCTTGCAGCAGCCGGAGCATGCGGCGCGGGGCCGCCAGATCGGCGTCGATTTCATGCAAAACTTCGGTTTGCGGGACGGTCAGCCGGTGGCCGAACGACGCCAGCGCCATTTTGCGCAGCGCGCCGTTGCCGACGAGCGCCCGGCCCGGCCGGGCGCGCACCCGGCGGCGCACCAGCGCGAGCGCTACCTGGCCGGCGAGCAATTCGTCATACGCCAGCCGCTGCCGCATTTTGGGCGGCGGCGGTGCCGTGGGTGTCTGCAACGCGGCGAACGCCTCGGCAAAGGTCGGCCATTGTTCGCGGGCCAGCAGCGCCGGATCGTGCCACTCGGGCAAGGGCGGGATGCGGGTCAGCGCCTCCGCCATCGGGCGGCGCAGGTGCCAGGGGAAAAGGCCGGCGGTCAGGCCCCACACCGGTTCCACCGGCGGCAGCCGGTCCGCCTGATCGAGGCCGACGATGTGGTCCGGATGCACCATGTTCCGGCGGTCATCGACCTTGCCCGACACCATCACCTTGGTTCCGAGGATCAGTTTCGCGGTCGGGAACGATTTGAAAAAGACCAGTTCGGAAAACCCTGTGCCGTCGGTCACGATGGCCTTGGTCGGCTGGCGCGCATTCCCAGGCTGCTCGATTCGCACCACATCGACGGCCACCGTCGCGGTCTGGCCGGGCACCAGCGCCCGCAGAGAGACCTGCTCCCGCCGGTCGATGAACGATTCGGGCAGGTGGAACAACAGGTCGATCACCCGGTCGCCGCCGCAGGCGCGCTTCATCAGCCCCGCCAGCGTCGGGCCGACGCCGCGCAGGTCGGTCAAGGGGGCGAACAGCGGGGCCAGCGAATCCGGTTCCACCGGCTGACATAGACCGGGGACCAGCCTATATGGCAACGGCCATGACCGACACCGAACAACCGCCGCGCGATGCGCGCCGGCGACGCTTGCTGTACCGCGCCAACCATCGCGGCACGCACGAAACCGACTTGCTCGTCGGCGGCTACGTCGCGCGCCGCATCGACGGGTTCAGTGCTGCGGACATCGACGCGCTGGAGGAATTGCTGGAATTGCCCGACACCGATCTGGCCGATTGGCTGACCGGCCGCCTGCCGATCCCGCCCGACGCGGACCACCCGATGCTGCGCGCGATGCGCGATGCGGCAGGTGAAGCGTGACGGCCACCGTCTGGGGGGCGCCGGAGGGCTGGGATGCCGTCCTGCTCGGCCGCCGCGCCGGGGAGCATAAGGGGCCGCTACTGCACATCGCGCGTGACGACACGCGGATGGCGCGGCTGGCCGATCTGCTGGCGTTCTTCTCGCCCGGCATCGAATTGCTGCGCTTTCCTGCCTGGGACTGCCTGCCCTACGACCGTGTCTCGCCGAACCCGGAAATCGTGGCCGAACGGATCGCCACGCTGGCCCGGCTGCTGGAGCCGGCCGCTGGGCCGCGCGTGGTGCTGACCACGATCAACGCCGCGATGCAGCGCGTGCCGCCGCGCCATGTGTTCCAGGGGGCCAGCCGCACGCTCGCCGTCAACGGCACCGTCAAGCCCGAGGAACTGGCCCGTTTTCTGGAGGCCAACGGCTACGGCCGCGCTTCCACCGTGATGGAACACGGCGAATACGCCGTGCGCGGGGGCATTTTCGACCTGTTCCCGGCCGGTCGGGCGGAGCCCGTCCGTATCGACTTTTTCGGCGACACGATCGAAAGCATCCGCGCCTTCGACCCGACGACGCAGCGCAGCGGGACAAAAGTCGAGAAACTGGCGATCCGCCCGGTCAGCGAGGTGCCGCTGGACAAGGAATCGGTCGCCCGCTTCCGCACCGGGTGGCGCGAGTTGTTCGGGCCGGGCGCGGCCACCGACCCGATTTATCTGTCCGTCTCCGAGGGCCGCCGGCATCCGGGCATGGAGCACTGGGTGCCGCTGTTCCACGATAAGATGGAAACGCTGCTCGACTATCTGCCGAACGCTTCGCTCAACCTGGACCATCAGGCCGACGACGTGCTGACGGGGCGGCTGGAGATGGTCGCCGACCATTTTTCCGCGCGCCGCGCGGTGCCGCGCGATGGCGAAACGCCGTATCGGCCGCTGCCGCCGGACCGGCTGTATCTGGATCAGGCCGATTGGGACAAGCTGCTGTCGCGCGGCCCTTTGTTCGCGTTCAGCCCGTTTGCGATGCCGGACGATGCGCAGGGTGTGGATGGCGGCGGGCGGCCGGCGCCGGTGTTCGTGCAATCGGGCGGCTCCGGCATCAATGTGTTCGACCAGTTCAAGGCGCAGGCCGACCGTTGGAAGGCGGAGGGGCGGCGGATCGTGCTGGCAGGCTGGACGCGCGGTTCCCGCGACCGGCTGGGCAATCTGCTGCGCGAGCACGGAATCGGCGCCATGCCCGCCGAGGATTTTGCCACCGTCCGCCGTCTCGCGCCGAGCAGCGTGGGGTTGGTCGTGCTCGGGCTGGAACGCGGGTTCGTCGCCGACGACACCGCGTTCGGCCGCATCGCCATCGTCGCCGAGCAGGATTTATTGGGCGAGCGCATCAGCCGCCCGCCGCGCCGGCGCAAGCGGGCCGACCAGTTCATCGCCGAGGCCACCGAACTCGCCGACGGGGATCTGGTGGTGCATCAGGACCATGGCATCGGCCGCTACGACGGGCTGGTGGCGCTGACCGTCAACGACGCGCCGCACGACTGCCTGCGCATCCTGTACGACGGCGAGCAAAAACTGTTTCTGCCGGTCGAAAACATCGAAATGCTCTCCCGCTTCGGCGCCGAGGGCGGGGGCGTCGCACTCGACAGACTGGGCGGCGCAAGCTGGCAAACCCGCAAGGCGAAAGCCAAGCAGCGCATCCGCGACATGGCCGGCGAACTCATCCGCACCGCCGCCGCCCGCCGGCTGCGCGAGGCCGAGATCATGGCGCCGGCCGAAGGCACCTGGGACGAATTCTGCGCTCGCTTTCCGTTCGCCGAGACAGAGGACCAGTCCCGCGCCATCGCCGATGTGCTGGAGGACATGGCGAGCGGCCGCCCGATGGACCGGCTGATCTGCGGTGATGTGGGGTTCGGCAAGACCGAGGTGGCGTTGCGCGCGGCGTTCGTCGCCGCAATGTCCGGCACGCAGGTCGCCGTCGTGGTGCCGACGACGCTGCTCTCCCGCCAGCATTTCCGCGTATTTTCCAAGCGGTTCGAGGGGCTGCCGATCAAGGTCGGTCAACTCTCCCGCATGGTGACGGCCAAGGAGGCGGCGGAGGTCCGCAAGGGGCTCGCGTCCGGCGACATCAACATCGTCGTCGGCACCCATGCGTTGCTGGCGAAATCCATCCAATTCAGCAATCTGGGCATGGTTGTTGTGGACGAGGAGCAGCATTTCGGCGTCGCTCACAAGGAGCGGCTGAAGGCGATGAAGGCCGACGTTCACGTCCTCACGCTGACCGCGACGCCCATTCCGCGCACGCTGCAACTGGCGCTGACCGGCGTGCGGGAAATGAGCATCATCGCGACGCCGCCGGTGGACCGGCTGGTCGTGCGCACCTTCATCATGCCGTTCGACAGTCTGGTCGTACGCGAAGCCTTGCAACGCGAGCGGTTTCGCGGGGGGCAGGTGTTCTGTGTCGTTCCCCGCATCGAGGATTTAGGCCGCATGTCCGAGCGGCTGGGCGAGATCGTGCCGGAAGCGCGCATCGCGCAAGCCCACGGCCGCCTCGCCCCGACCGAGCTGGAACGGGTGATGACCGAGTTCGGCGACGGCAAGTACGACATCCTGCTGTCCACCAACATCGTCGAAAGCGGCCTGGACATGCCGGCCGTCAACACGCTGCTGATCCATCGCGCCGACCTGTTCGGCCTCGGCCAGTTGTACCAGCTTCGTGGCCGCGTTGGGCGTGGCAAGCAGCGTGGGTATGCGTACCTCACATGGCCGCCGACGCAGCGTCTGTCGGGGGCGGCGGAAAAGCGGCTGGCAGTGATGCAGACGCTCGACAGTCTCGGCGCCGGGTTTACCCTCGCCTCCCACGATCTGGACATTCGCGGCGCCGGCAATTTGCTGGGCGACGAGCAGTCCGGCCATATCCGGGAGGTCGGCATCGAGCTGTACCAGCAGATGCTGGAGGACGCGGTGGCCGAGATGCGGGCCGAGAAGGGCAAACGTGCGGCCGAATCGCACGACTGGACGCCGAACATCGGCCTCGGCCTGCCGGTGTTGATCCCGGAGACCTACGTGCCCGATCTGCCGGTGCGCCTCGGCCTGTATCGCCGCATCGGCAGCCTCGCGTCGGACGCGGAGAGCGAGGCGATGGCCGCCGAACTGGTGGACCGTTTCGGCGCGCTGCCGGCCGAGGTGGAGAATCTGTTGCAGGTCGTCAGCCTGAAACGCATGTGCCGCGAGGCGGGCGTCGAAAAACTCGATTCCGGGCCGAAGGGCATGGTGCTGAGTTTTCGCGGCAATGCGTTCCGCAATCCGTCCGGCCTGGTCTCGTGGCTGGCAAGCAAGGGCGGTACGATCAAGCTCCGCCCGGACCACAAGCTGGCCATCGTGCGCGAAATGAACGTGGCCGAGCGGCTACGCTGGGCGCGCGACACGGTGCAGGCACTGAACCGAATCGCGTTGCAGGCGAAGGCGGCGTAGGCGCGACGGAGCCGAGAATTACCCGAGTGCGGCGGCCAGTGCCCGGTGCAGCCAGGATAGATCGGCACCTTCGGGAAACCACGCCGCCCGAGCTGCCGCCACGTCGTCCGGCCCGCGCGAAAATTCCAGGGCGTCGGGCAGGCCGGTGCGCAAATGCACGGCGCGGCAGAGCGGATAGTCGCGCACCCGCCATTCCGGGCGGTGGGTGGTGAAGAAGGCGAGGCAGGTCACGGCGTAGGCATCGGCCAGATGCGGCATCGCGGTGTCGGCGGACACCACCGCATGCGCCCCGGCGACGAGACCGGCGAGGTCGGCGAGCGTCTCGCACGGGGCGGCGGTGGTGGCGCCGGGGATAGGGTCGCCCTGCGTCACCACCCGGTGCCCCGCTTGCACCAGCCACGTGACGATGGCCGCGTGAATCTCGGGCGGCATGTCGCGCAGTGCCATGGATGTTTTCGGGCAAACCAGGACGTAGCCGCGGGCCGGGGCCGGCGTCGGGCGCAGTTTTGGCGCGAGCCACGCGATGCGCTTGGCCGACGAGGGCACCGATGAGGGATCTAGGCCGAGGGTGCGCAGGAAAAAGTCGATCATCGCGACGCCGCGAAAGGCCGGGTCGAAGGCGAAGTCGCGGATGTCGATGGTGCGTGCGAACGTGGCGGCGGGCGCGAATGGCGTGGCGGGCGTCTCGTACGCCCACGGTAGGTCGCGGACCTCGCAGAAATCGGCGGCTTCGTAGGTTTGTTGGACCAGGGGGGCGAGGCCGGGCAGCCGGAACAGGACCGGCGGGTCGGGCAGGGCGCCACGGTCCAGCGCCACGGTCAGTGCCTGAAGCCCAATGATGCTGTCGCCGAGGCTGCGGCCAAAACCATTCAGGATGGCGACGCGGGAGTCGGTCAGAGTTCCTCCGCCTCCACGACGGCAACATCCAGCAGCCGTTCGATCACCTCCGGCTCCTGGGCGCCAGCGATGGCGTGGCGGCCGCCGACGACGAAGCAGGGCACGCCGTTGATGCCAAGGCGGTGGGCGCGCAGGTTTTCGGCATGCACGGCGTCGATCTCCGCGTCGCTGTGCAGGAAGCGGAGTGCCTCGTTGCCGTCCAGCCCGCATGCCACCGCGATGGCGGCCAGCATGTTGACGTCGCCGATGTCTCGCCCGTCGGTGAAGTGGGCGGAAAACAGCGCCTCCACCGTCTCCGCCCCGCGCCCGTAGGCGACGGCCCAGCGCACCAGCCGGTGCGCATCGACCGAGGACGGGGTGCGGCGGATGCGGTCAAACCGGAACTGTACCCCCTCGGAACGGCCGATTTCGGAGATGGAGGAATAGAGACGTCCGGCGCGTTCCTCGCCGCCGAATTTGCGCACCACGTAGTCGGCGCGCGGCATGCCGACGCGGGGCATGTCCGGGTTCAGCAGGAACGGGCGCCACGCGATATCGGTCAGCAGATCGGGGCGGCGCCGCAGTGTGCGCATCAGCCGCCGCAGGCCGAGGAAGCACCACGGGCAGACCAGATCGTGGACCACCTCGATGGACAGCCGCGCGCGCGGCGGGGCAAGCACGTTCATGGCGTTCTTCCAACGGCGCGACCACGGATGGACATGTTTTAGTATCACGAAAGCCGGGTGGCCGACGCAAGCGATCTCGGAGCCAGTGCGTGATTGGCCGAAGAGTATGGCTCGGCTACCCTCAGGGCAGCCATGGAGACGCCCATGCCGATCACCCTCTACGAACTCGCCGCCGCCGACCCGGAGATCCGGTTTAGCCCGTATTGTTGGCGCACCCGCTTTGCGCTCGCGCACAAGGGTCTGTCGCCCGAAACCGTTCCTTGGCGCTTTACGGAAGCCGAGCGCCTCGCCTTCTCCGGCCAGGGCCGCGTGCCGGTGCTGGTGGACGGGGAGACGGTCGTGTCCGACTCCTGGCAGATCGCGCTGTATCTGGACCGGGCGTATCCCGACCTGCCGCGACTGCTGCCCGAGGGCGGCGCGGCGCACGCGCTGTTCGTCAACGCCTGGGCCGACCAGATTTTGCAGGCGGGCATTGCGCGGCTGATCGTGGCCGACATCTGGCAGGCGCTGCGGCCGGAGGACCAGCCGTATTTCCGCGCCTCCCGCGAAAAACTGTTCCGCAAGACGCTGGAGGCAGTGGTGGAGGGGCGGGAGGAGCGCGTTGTGGAGTTTCGCCGCTCGCTGCTGCCGCTGCGCGGGGTGCTGGCCCACCAGCCCTGGCTGGGCGGCGAGGCGCCCGACTATGCCGACTACATCGTGCTGGGCAGCTTCCAATGGCCGCGCTGCATCAGCCGCTTCGCGTTGCTGGACGACAGCGATCCGGTGCGGCAGTGGCGCGACCGGGGATATGCGCTGTTCGACGGATTGGGCGCGTCCGCGCGGACGGTTTAGCTGACGGCGCCGGCGGCGACGGCGAGGTCGGTGGCGGTGTCGCGGGCGGCAACGATGGCGGCGCGCAGGGCGACGACGAGGGCGCTCAGTGGCAGGCTCGGCGCGCCCTGGTCCGGCAGCCAGGGGAGATGGATGAAGCCGGCGCGCATCCGGTGCTCAGTGGCCGCGAGGTGGCAGGCGCGATAGAAGACGTGGTTGCAGATGAACGTGCCGGCGCTCTGCGAGACATGGGCCGGCACGCCCGCCGCGCGGATCTCGCCCGCGATGGCCTTGATCGGCAACGTGGAAAAATACGCCGCTGGGCCGCCTTCGATCACCGGCGCGTCGATGCGGAAGGCGCCGTCGTTGTCGGCGATGCGTGCGTCGTCCACGTTGATCGCCACCCGCTCGACCGAAATTTCGGCGCGACCGCCGGCGAGGCCGGTGGCGATCAGGATATCCGGCCGGTGGCGCCGCACGGCGTCGGCGAGGGCCGCGCCGGCATGGGCGTAACTGACGGGCAGGATTTCGGCGACAACGCGCGTGCCGGGCGGAGGCGTGCCCTCGGCCACGGCGAGGACGGCGCGCCGGGACGGGTTTTCGGCGGCGCCATCGAACGGGTCGAAGCCGGTGAGGAGGATGGTGAGCAGCGCGGTCATTGGTGCTGCGTCAGGTCGTTTGCATCAAGCGTCGCTTGTCACCCCGGCGAAGGCCGGGGTCCAGGCCAACGCGAAAATCTGAGCGGGCGGCCCTGGATTCCGGCCTTCGCCGGAATGATGGGGAAGTGTCGTTACCTCCGTCACACCGCCGCCGTCAGGTCGATTTTGTTTCGCAGCGCCACGGTCGCCGAAATCGGCCACATGACGAAACCCTTGGCGGCCAGCGTCGGCAGCCATGCTTCCAGCGCCGCGATGGTGTTTTCGCGCGGGTGGCCGATGGCGATGGCGTAGCCAAGGCGGTGCGCGGTTGCTTCGATGTCGGCGAGTTGCTGGCGGATGACTTCGGGCGCCGCCGCATGGTCGATGAACACGTCGCGGGCGGCGGCGGGCACGCCGGCGATCTCGGCGCGGGCCAGCGCCACGCTGTGCGGGATGGTCACGCTGTCGAGGAACAGCATGCCGCGGTCCCGTGCCTCGGCGGCGACGATGTCCATCAGCGCCGCGTCGCGGGTCGCCACCGTGCCCATGTGGTTGTTCAGCCCGACCGTGTTCGGGACCGCATCCAGCGCCGCGCGCAGGCGGGCGAGGTTGACGGCGGGCGGCAGATCGACGCGCAGCGGGTCCGGCCCGGTTTGCAGGATGCTGTTGGTGGATGCCTGCATCGGCATGTGCAGCGTCGCTTCGTGCCCTCGGTCTGCGGCGGCGGCAATCTGCTCGGGCAGGTTGGGCGCGAACGGAAACCAGGACAGCGTGAGCGGCGCGGGGAGGGCCACCACGCGCTCGGTGAACGGGTGCATCGCGCCCATGTCGTCGACCACGACCGCGATCTTCGGCCGCTCGTCGGCGAAGGGTACGGCGATGGCGTTGCGGCGCCATGTCGGCAGCACCGCCGGGACCGGCACCGGGTCCGGGAATGCCTCCGGGTGGAGAATATAAGGTTTTGCCAGCGCCGGCGCGGAGGCCAGCAACGTGGCCGGGAGCAGGGCGGCGGCGGCGATGAGGCCGGAGAGGGCGGCGCGGCGCGGCAACACGATCGAACGGTGGTCAGGCGAGGTCATTCGATACTCGGGCGTTGGAGGAGACGAACCTTATCTTATAGCGGCAGTGCAGCATGGCACGCCACATCGCACGCATTAACAAGTGATGACGCCCCCGGTGCGGCCGGCAAGTGTGGCCGGAAAGCCCAGGGCGCCGTCACGCCGGGGCCTTGGCCGCCAGCACGCAGGCGAGCAGCAGCAGGCTCGCGCAGCCGATCGGTAGCGCCGCCCCCGCATGCACCAGCACCACCGGAAAGACCAACGCAAGAACGAGCGCCGCGACTTCCGGCGTGGACAGGCCGGTGCCGGCGCGGTCGCCGACGAATAGCAGCACGGCACCGGTCAGCAACGGCAGGTCGTAAACGAAGGCATATGGCGTGGCGAGGAAGATCGCCGTGGCGAGCACGAGGACGCTGCGCGGCCCGAGCCCGTTCCGGCAGGCGCGCCAGACCCAGACCGCCGCGACAAGGCCGAGAGCGATCTGGAGCGGGCGGGCGACGGAAGGCGAGGCCCCGAGCAGGCGCAACGTCCCCGTGAGCGTCGGCATCAGGAAGTCGATCCCGCTCGATTCCCGTTCGAACTGGGCGGAGAATGTCGGCAGATAGGCCAGCCAGTCGGCCCAGATGTGCCATCCGAAGGCGGCACTTGTGGCCAGCGCGACCAGCACGACCGTGACGGCGGCAGCGGTGATGCAGCGCCACGCACCGGCGACGGCGAGGGCGACCGGCACGAGCAGCCCGAGCTGCGGCTTGAACGCCAGCAGCCCCAGCAGCACCCCGCCGAGCACCGGCCGAACCGGCGCCGCGCGCAGCCCGCCCAGGAACAAACCGGCCGTCAGCAGGCCGCTCTGGCCGGCGACCAGCGTCAGGATCGTTGTCGGGGCGGCCACGGCGATCAGCACCAGCGGCAGCTTCGGATGCGGCAGCGCGATGCCCAGCAGATAGATGCAAAGCGAAACGGCGGAAAAAGCCGCGAAGGCGGGATAATACGACAGCTTGCCGAGCGGCCAGATGACCGGCAGGAAATTCGGCGGATAGGGGAACGGCGTGCTCCCCGGCCCCGCGAGGCCGATTGCGTGTTGCCAGTCCGGCAGGATCGCCGGGTCGTAGAGGTCTGCCGCCGGGTGGCTGGCCAGCAATCGCCCGTCTGCCCAGATCGCGAGAAAATCCCCGAACGGAAACGGGTCCGCCCGAAGCAGGGTCGCGGCCCCGTACAGCACGAAATAGACGGCGAACACCGTACCCAGGGCGAGGCCGAGCACCTCGCTTCGCCGATCCGTCCCGCGCCAGATCATCGTGGCGTGGTGCCGTTTAGGCGGCCAGCCCTAGGACCAGTTCCGCCTGGCGGACGGCGAAGCCGAGATCGTGGGCGACCGCCGCGTGGGTGATTTGGCCCGCATGCACGTTCAGGCCGCGCCGCAGATGCGGGTCGTCCGCCAGCGCCTGTTTCCACCCCTTGTCGGCCAGCGCCAGCGTGAACGGCAGCGTGGCGTTGCCGAGCGCCAGCGTGGACGTGCGGGCCACCGCGCCGGGCATGTTGGTGACGCAGTAATGCACCACGCCTTCCTCGACATAGGTGGGCGCCGCGTGGGTCGTCGGGCGCGAGGTCTCGAAGCAGCCGCCCTGGTCGATGGCGATGTCCACCAATACCGATCCGGGACGCATCCGCCCGACGATGGTGCGCGAGACCAGTTTGGGCGCCGCCGCCCCCGGCACCAGCACGGCGCCTATCACGAGGTCGGCCGCGATCACGGCGCTTTCGATGGCGTCGGTGGTCGAATACAGCGTGTGCAATTGCGTGGGGAACATCGCGTCCAGTTCGCGCAGGCGCGGCAGCGAGCGGTCGATGACCGTGACGGTGGCGCCGAAGCCGATAGCCATGCGCGCCGCGTTGGTGCCCGCCACGCCTCCGCCGAGCACGACGACATTGCCCGCCGGTACCCCCGGCACACCGCCGAGCAGCACGCCCGCGCCGCCCTGTTCCTTCTCCAGACAATGTGCCCCGACCTGAATCGACATACGACCGGCGACCTCGCTCATGGGCGCAAGCAGCGGCAGGGCGCCGCGTGGGTCGGTGACGGTCTCGTAGGCGATGCAGGTTGCGCCGGACGCCATCAGCCCGCGCGTCTGCGCCCGGTCGGCGGCCAGATGCAGGTAGGTGAACAGCACTTGTCCTTCCCGCAGCATGGTGATTTCGGCGGGTTGCGGTTCTTTGACCTTCACGATCATGTCGGCGGCGGCGAACACCTCCTCGGCGGTGCCGACGATGCTGGCACCGGCGGCGCGATACGACTCGTCGCCAAAGCCGATGGACAGGGCCGCGCCCTGCTGCACCAGCACCGTATGGCCGCGGGACGCGAGTTCCCGGGCGGCGGCCGGTGTCAGGCCCACGCGATACTCGTGGGTCTTGATTTCCTTCGGAACGCCGATCTTCACGATATTCTCCCCCGCGCCGGACCACGGCTGCCGCACATTAGCCCGGCGCGGCCTGGCCGGAAATGTCTCCCCTGCGGAACTTGCATACCACCCACGCCGGGGCGATGATGCTTCGGCGGATGGAGGGTTGCGATGCGCAACAGGATCGGTTTCGTGGAGTCTGGTCGCTGACATGGATGCCAGCACCATGCCGCCGCGCCTGCGGCTGACCGGCATTACCAAGCGGTATGCCGCGACGCTGGCCAACAGCGATGTGAACCTGACCATCGGGCCGGGCGAAATCCATGCGCTGCTCGGCGAGAACGGCGCCGGCAAGAGTACGCTGGTGAAGATCATCTACGGCTTCGTTCGGCCCGATTCCGGGGAGATCGCCTGGGAAGGCGAGCCGGTTCAGATCCCCGACCCGAATGCCGCGCGCAAGCTCGGCGTCGGTATGGTGTTTCAGCATTTCTCGCTGTTCGAGAGTTTGACCGTCGCGGAAAACATCGCGCTCGGCCTGGGCGCGACCGAGACCATCGCCGAACTGACCAAGCGCATCGAAGAAATTTCGCGGCGTTACGGCCTTGCCGTGACGCCGACGCGGCATGTGCATCATCTGTCGGTCGGCGAGCGGCAGCGGGTGGAGATCGTGCGCTGCCTGCTGCAATCGCCGCGTTTGCTGATCATGGACGAGCCGACCTCCGTGCTGACGCCGCAGGAAGCGGAGGGGTTGTTCGACGTGCTGCGCCGCCTGTCTTCCGAGGGGTGCAGCGTGCTGTATATCAGCCACAAGCTGGAAGAAATCAAAGCGTTGTGCGAGCGTGCCACCGTGCTGCGCGGTGGCCGGGTGGTGGGCCATTGCGATCCGCGCATCTCCAGCGAACAACAGATGGCGGAAATGATGATCGGCGGTGCGCTGCCGGTGGCGCACCGTACCTCGGCGCTGCACGAGGGCGCGCCGTGCTTGCAGATCGAACGCCTGTCGCTGCCCGCCGACGAGCCATTCGGTACCAACCTGCGCGATATTTCTCTCACGCTCCGCGACGGCGAAATTCTCGGCGTCGCCGGTGTGGCCGGCAACGGGCAGAAGGAAATTCTGGCCGTGCTGTCGGGCGAGCGGCTGTCGCCCGATGCCGGTTCCGTGCGCGTGTGCGGCACGGCGGCAGGACATCTCGGGCCGACGGCGCGGCGGCGGCTGGGGCTTGCGTTCATCCCGGAGGAGCGGATCGGGCGCGGCGCGGTCGGCGAATTTTCGCTGACGGAGAACGGGCTTCTTACTGCTTACGGGTCCGGCTTCGTGCGCGGCGGGCTGATCCGTTTCGGCGCCATCGCGCAGTATGCGCGCGACATTATCAAGCGGTTTGTCGTCAAAGCAGCGGGCATTGAGGCGCGGGGCAGCAGCCTGTCCGGCGGCAACATGCAGAAATTCATCGTCGGCCGCGAGATGGGGACCAACCCGCGCGTGTTGCTGGCGGCGCACCCGACCTGGGGCGTCGATATCGGGGCCGCCATCGCCATCCGGCAGGCGCTGATGGATCTGGCCGCCGCCGGCAGCGGGGTGTTGGTGGTCTCCGAGGATCTGGCCGAACTGTTCGAGATTTCGGACAAGATTGCCGTGCTGTTCCACGGTCGCCTGTCCGTGCCGAAGCCCACGAACGAGACGAGCATCGAAGAAGTGGGGTTGCTGATGGGCGGCGGAACGGAGGCGGGTGCGAGCCCGGTGGTGGCCCATGCGGCTTAGCCTTGAGGCGCGGGAAAGGCCCGCGCGCATCATGACCTGGGCGTCGCCGTTGCTGGCCGCCGTCGGCTCCGTCATCGGCGTCAGCATCTTGTTCGCGGCCCTCGGCCGGCCGCCGCTGACGGCGCTGTATGTCCTGTTTGTGGCGCCGCTGGAGACGCTGGACGGACTTGCGGAACTGGCGCTGAAGGCGACGCCGCTGCTTTTGTGCGCCATCGGCATCGCCATCGGCTGCCGCGCGGAAGTCTGGAACATCGGCGCGGAGGGGCAATTCACCGTTGGCGCGATTTGCGGCGGCGGCGTCGCGCTGGCGCTTGGCGGGGGCGGCGCGTGGTGGCTGCTGCCGCTGATGATTCTGGCCGGCATCGCGGGTGGCATGGCGTGGGCGGGGATCGCGGCGTTTCTGAAAACCCGCTTCAACGCGCACGAGATTCTGACGACTCTGATGCTGACCTACATCTCCATCCAGTTGCTCGGCTACCTCGTGCATGGCCCGTGGCAGGACCCGGATGGGCATAGTTTTCCGCAGACCAAGCAGTTCGAGGACGATGCGCTGCTGCCCATGCTGATCGAGGGGACACGGCTGCATGTGGGCGCGCTATTCGCGCTCGCGGCCGTGCCGTTCGGGAGCATTCTACTCGGGCGCACGATGATGGGGTTTCGTATTCGCACCGTGGGCGCGGCGCCGGCGGCGGCGCGCTATGCGGGGTTCAGCCGCAACGGCGTGGTGTGGTTCTGCCTGCTGCTGAGCGGCGGCATGGCGGGGCTGGCCGGCATTTGTGAAGTCGCGGGGCCGGATGGGCAACTGACGCCGGTGATCTCGCCCGGCTACGGGTTTGCCGCGATCATCGTGGCGTTCCTCGGCCGGCTGAATCCCGTCGGCATCCTGTTTTCTTCGGCGCTGATGGCGCTGCTGTATCTCGGCGGCGAGGGGTTGCAGGTGTCGATGCAGTTGCCGATTGCGGTAACGGGCACGGTGCAAGGGATGCTGCTGTTCTTCCTGCTCGGCGCCGACGTGCTGATCAATTATCGCGTGCGGCTGCGGCCTGCGCGCGCGGTGGCGGGGGTGGCGCGACATGCATGAAGTGGAAATCGCAGTCGCTATCGCGGTCGCCACGTTGCGCGCGGCGACGCCGCTGATGCTGGCGGGATTTGGCGAACTGATAACCGAACGCTCCGGTGTGTTGAACCTTGGCGTCGAGGGCATGATGCTGATGGGCGCCTCGGTCGGCTTCATCGGCACCGTGGCCACTGGCAGCCCGATCCTCGGCCTTTTGCTCGCAATGCTGGCCGGCGCGGCGCTGGCTCTGGTGTTCGGCGTTTTGACCTTGTCGCTGATGGCCAATCAGGTTGCCACCGGCTTGGCGCTGACGATTTTCGGCGTCGGTTTTTCGGCATTGGTGGGCGTCAACTGGGTCGGCACGCCGTTGCAAGGTCTGTCCACCGACATCTGGCCGAGCCTCAGCACGGCGCCGCCGATGGTGCAGCAATTGATGCTGCTCGATCCGCTGGTGTGGGTGGCGGTGCTGCTGCCGTTCGTCGTGCAGTGGTTCATATACCGCACCCGCGCCGGCATGATCCTGCGCGCGGTCGGCGAGAGCAGCGACGTGGCGCACGCGCTCGGCTATTCGGTGTTGCGTATTCGCTATTTCGCGGTGCTGTTCGGCGGCGCGATGAGCGGGCTGGCGGGTGCCTATCTGTCGCTCGCGTATTCGCCGATGTGGAGCGAGAACATGGTCGCAGGACGCGGTTGGATCGCGCTGGCGCTGGTCGTGTTCTCCACCTGGAAGCCGCTATGGCTCGCGCTAGGGTCGCTGCTGTTCGGCTTCGTCACCATTGCGCAGTTTCAGGCGGAGGGGCTGGGCCTTGCGCTGTCGCCGCATCTACTGGCGATGCTGCCTTATATTGCCACCATCGTCGTGCTGGTGTTGATTTCGCGCGACGCGACACGGCTGAAACTGAACGCGCCGGCGGCGCTCGGCCGGCCATTCCACGCAACTGCCTAAGGAGTTCTGCCCCATGAACACGACACGCCGCACGCTACTGGGCGCTTCGCTCGCGCTACCGGCCGCCGCGATGTTGCCGCGCGATGCTGCCGCTGCCGATTCGTTCAAGGTCGGCTTCATCTACGTCGCCCCCATCGGCGACGCCGGTTGGACGTATCAGCACGAGCTTGGTCGCAAGGCGCTGGTAGCGGCCCTCGGCTCCGCGGTGACGGCCACTTATGTTGAGAACGTGCCGGAAGAAGGGGCGGACGCCGAGCGCGTGATCCGCAAGCTTGCGACCGATGGGCATAAGCTGATCTACACAACGTCCTTCGGCTTCATGGAGCCGACGCTGAAGGTGGCAAAGACGTTCCCGAAGGTGAAGTTCGCCCACTGCACCGGCTACAAGCGCGCCGCCAACGTCAGCACCTACTCCGCGAGGTTCTACGAGGGGCGGTATCTGACCGGCATCATCGCCGGCCGCATGACCAAATCCAACGTTATCGGCTATGTCGCAGCGTTTCCGATTCCGGAAGTCGTGCAAGGCATCAATGCCGTGCTGCTCGCCGCCCGCACCGTCAACCCGAACGTCACCATCAAGGTCGTGTTCGTCAGCTCCTGGTTCGACCCGGGTAAGGAGCGCGCGGCCGCCGACACGCTGATCAGCCAGGGTGCCGATGTGGTGATGCACCACACGGATTCTTCCGCCGTCGTGCAGGGCGCCGAGGAAAAGGGCGTGTGGTCGTTCGGCTACGATTCGGACATGCTGCGCTACGGACCGAAGACCAATCTCACGTCGGTGACGATGGACTGGGACAACTACTATATCGACCAGACCAAGGAAGCCATCGCCGGCACCTGGAAGTCGAGCGACACCTGGGGCGGACTGAAAAGCGGCATGGTAAAGCTTGGACCGCTGAATACGGCTGTTCCGGACTCGGTGAAGGCGGAGGTCGCGGCGGCGCAAGCCAAGATTGAATCTGGCGCGCTACTGCCGTTTGCAGGGCCGGTGAAAGACCAGTCCGGCGCTGTCAAGATCGCCGCCGGCGCCTCGCTCAGCGACGGCGACATTTTGGGCATGAACTGGTTCGCGGACGGCGTGCAAGGCAAGCTGGGGTGATCGTGTCGCCGCTGTGGCTAAAAGACCCGCTCGCCATCCTGGCCGACGGCGCAGAACGCGGCGTCGTCGTGCAGGACGGCCGCATTGTTGAACTCGTGCCAGCCGGCCACGAACCGGCAACGGCCGGCGCGCAAACATTCGACGCCGGCAACCACGTCGTCATTCCCGGCCTCATCAACACGCACCATCACTTTTACCAAACGCTGACTCGCGCCACGCCGGCATCGCTGGACAAGATTCTGTTCGGCTGGTTGACCTCGCTGTATCCGATCTGGGCGCGGCTGACGCCGGAGGCGGTGGACAGTGCAGCGACGGTCGCGATGGCAGAATTGCTGCTATCCGGCTGTACGACAACCACCGATCACCATTACGTCTTTCCGACGGGACTCGAAGACGCCATCGACATCGAGGTCGCCGCCGCCAAACGTCTCGGCATCCGCGCGGTGCTGACGCGCGGTTCGATGAACCTGTCGCAACGCGACGGCGGCCTGCCGCCGGACAGCGTCGTGCAGGACGAAGACACGATTCTTGCGCAGAGTGCGGCGCTGATCGACCGGCATCACGACCCCGCCGAGGGCGCGCTGATCCAGATTGCGCTGGCGCCGTGCTCGCCGTTCTCGGTCACGACCTCGCTGATGCGCGCCACCGCCGACCTTGCCGCATACCGCAACGTGCGCCTGCACACACATCTGGCGGAGACCGAGGACGAGACGGAATTCTGCCTCGCGCGGTTCGGCTGCCGGCCGCTGGATTATCTGGAGCAGGTCGGCTGGCTGCACGACCGCACATGGCTCGCGCACGGCGTGCATTTCGATGCGGGCGAGATTGCCCGCATGGCCCGCGCGGGCGTCACCGTCACGCATTGCCCGTGCAGCAACCAAATCCTCGCCAGCGGCCATTGCCCGGTGTGCGACATGGAGGCGGCGGGGATGCGCGTGGGCCTCGGCGTCGATGGCTCGGCCTCCAACAACGCCTCCAATCTGATGCAGGAAGTGCGGGCGGCATTTTTGCTGCAACGGCTGCGCTACGGGGTGGAAAAAGTCAGTCACAAGGACGCGCTGCGCTGGGCGACGGAAGGGTCCGCCGCCTGTATCGGCCGGCCGAAACTGGGCCGCATTGCACCTGGTATGGCCGCAGATCTGGCGCTGTTCCGGGTGGACGAGCTGCGCTTCGCCGGCGCCCGCGACAAACTCGCGGCGCTCGTCCTGGCCGGCGCGCACCGTGCCGACCGCGTCATGGTCGGCGGGCGCTGGGTCGTCGAGGACGGCGCCATCCCCGGCCTCGACCTGCCGGCGCTGCTACACCGGCAGGAGGCGGCATCAAGCGCCCTTCACCGATGAAAGCACATCTGTTCGTCTGCACCACCTGCGACCGCTACGCGCTGCCGCCCGGCCAGCCCACACGCGGCGAACAAATGCTGGCGGCTGTTGAGGCGGAGGCGGCGCGGCTGGGCGTTGATCCTATCGTCAGTTCGGTGCCGTGCGTCAATTCCTGCCCGCGTCCGTCCGGTGCCGCCGTGCGGGAGGGGCGGGGCGGTGGCGTGTTCCGGTTTGCGCGCCTCAGTCCGGCCGACGCGCCGGCGCTGGTTGCGTTCGTCGCCGGCCGTGCGGCGGGCAAGGCGGTGGAGGTGCCGGCGAGTCTGGCCGACCGCGTCGCCTCGTATGTGTTGCCGAGAACGCTCCCGTCCGCGTGACTTGCGCGGGCGCCGTGTCCCGCCCAAGTTCGGGCCGACGCATTACGGGGGACAGACATGCAGCACCGCAAACTCGGCCGTTCGGGTATCGCAATCGCGCCGATCGTGTTCGGCGGCAACGTGTTCGGGTGGACGGCGGACGAGGCGACCTCGTTCGCGCTGCTGGACGCCTTTGTTGCCGGCGGCTTCAACTGCATCGACACGGCGGATGTCTATTCCCGCTGGGCGCCGGGCCACAGCGGCGGCGAGAGCGAGACGATCATCGGCAAATGGCTGAAGCGGCGCGGCAAGCGCGACGACGTCATCATCGCCACCAAAGTCGGCAACGACATGGGCGACGGCAAGAAGGGGCTGAAGGCAACATATATTGCCAAGGCGGTCGAGGATTCGCTGAAGCGGCTGCAAATTGATTACATTGATCTGTATCAGGAGCATTTCGACGATGGCGAGGCACCAGTGGCAGAGACGATGGCGGCGTTCGCCACACTGGTGAAGTCGGGCAAGGTGCGCGCCATCGGCGCCTCCAACATCACGCCGGAGCGGCTGCTTGAATCGCAGGAAGCGGCCGGCAGCGGCCCGCGCTATGAGACGCTGCAACCGCATTACAATCTGGTGGAGCGGGCCGGCTACGAAGCCAACTACGAAAAGCTGGCGGTCGAGCAGGAACTGGCGGTGATCCCGTACTGGTCGCTGGCCAGCGGTTTTTTGACCGGCAAATATCGCGGCGAGGCGGATTTGTCGAAAAGCCCGCGTGGTGGTGCCGTGAAAAAATACTTGACGCCGGAGGGCCTCGGCGTGGTCGCGGCATTGGACGAGATTGCTGGCGGTATCGGAGCCACGCCGGCGCAGGTGGCGCTGGCGTGGCTGATTGCTCGCCCGTCGATCACGGCGCCCATCGCGAGTGCCACGAGCGTCGCACAATGGCACGACATCGCGAAGGCGGCGGAGTTGACGCTGAGCGCCGAGGCGCTGGCGAAGCTGGATGCAGTGAGCGGGTAGTTTGGCCATTCCTGGGGATTCGTGAATCGGACGGAACAAAAGATTTTCTTTGCCTAAATTGAAATGATTGGAACAAAACTGTATGCCAACGGATTCTGTTAAAAGCCGGACTTTCAAAGAGGCATTCAACGGCACGGTCCGATTTGAAATCCCATTCTTTCAACGTGGGTACGCTTGGGAGAAAAAACAGTGGGATCAACTATTTCTCGACATTCAAGAACAAATTTTAGATGAAATAAACCTTGGGTCATCGATCGATGAGGTTGAACACTTCTTTGGTCCAATAGTCGTACTCGAAAAGACTGGTGGTTCGGCAGAACTTAAAGAATTTGTCGTGATCGATGGCCAGCAACGAATAACAACGGTTTATTTGTTGCTGGCAGCAATAAGAACAGAAATTGCGTCGAAAAATCATTTGTCAATGGATGCTGCAGAATATGTTGCTAGAATCTCCAAATATTTAGTCAACGATGTGCATGGGTCAGACGATTACCTGAAAATGAAGGTCTTTTCATCGAAGGGTGATAGACTGCCGACTTATAGAATGGTTTTCGGTGCTGACGTAAACCCCAAGACTCCTATGCTTAACACCGATCTACAACTCTACATACCTGGAAACAATCGGGTTGATGAGTTCCAAAAATATTCCGCGAGAAAGATAAAGAACTTATGTAAGGACGTTCCATCTCTCTGGCAGCTTTCTGAAGCCCTTTTGAACTGTTTGAAGATTGTTTGGATACCGCTTGACCAGAAAAAAGATGATCCACAGGCGATATTTGAAAGTCTTAATGATAAAGGAATGCCTCTGAAAGCGAGTGAATTGCTATGTAATTATCTTTTTCGTCCAATCATCGAAGCAGACGAGCCATTTGAAAATCTTCATAATGATCAATGGCTGGCAGCAATGCGAATTTTGGAAACTGACGATAAATTCGAGGATTATTTGAGAAATTTATTTTCTATAGGCGAAGCTAAAATGGTAGGCAGGCAGCGGAAAGTGTATATTCATTTCAAGGTTAAAAATAGGAATTTGTCATCCCAGACTGCAAAGAGTCAACTTACTGACATTTATTCATGCGCGCCGCTATACCGAACAATCCGGGAGCCAATAGCACATCCCCACGAGGATCCAAAGATAAATCAGACGCTGATCGCACTTAGCGATACAAGGATGGACTCATGTACTCCGTTTGTGCTCTCCGTTCTTCGTGAGTTGGCGAAGGGGAGTTTGCAAACTTCGGATGTCAGACAGATCTTGTGGGAGACCTTGATCTTACTCGTGAGACGCAAAATGACCGAGCAACCGACCACCCAATACGATACAATGTTCCCACAGCTTTTGTCACGAATTAGGACTGAAACGGATATGATCCGAGCTCTACATGATCAATTCAAGAGGTCTGCTGTCTGGGTCTCTGACCAAGAATTTGAATATGCATTGGTTCACAAGGCAACCTATAGGAGTCGCGACCTTGCGTTTTCGCGAATGATTTTGATAGAAATCGACAAACGCTTTCAAGCGCACGGGCAGTTTCCGGATTATTCTACTGTAAATACCATCGAACACACGTTGCCTCAGAATCTCGACGGCGTTTGGAAGGCGTACCTTGGCAAAGATGCTGATGACGAACATCTCGAGGCACTCACGAATTCATTAGGGAATCTCTGTCTTCTAAGTGGGCCGGCCAATAGTTCAGTGGGCCAGAATCCATTCGACTCAAAGCGTGCATCATACTCGCCCATCACGGCACTCGCTCGTCAGATGAAGGAGCACGTAGGTCCCTGGAATCTCGCGGCCATCACCGAGCGATCAAAGTTGCTAGCCGCCGAAGCCTTGAAAATCTGGGCATGGGCGGCTCTTTAGCGAAAGAGATGCGTCGCGTGCGGCACTTCAGGGTTCATGCCTTTTTCCCGCAACTGTCCTCACTTCGGGGTACTGCCGCAGCACCATCTGTTGACAGGTAGGCATTAAACCAAGCGGCAAGTGCTGCACCTGATATGCCTTCCCCCGCGTCGAGGCGAGCCTGCGCTTGCGCCACGAGTTCCGCTTCCTCGGCGATACGCAAGCGGCGTCTCTCCTCGGCCTGTGACCGTAGCGGCGCCGGCTGCTCAGGGGAACCAATGTCGGGCACTCCTGCAATATTTGGCATTCGGCTGGGCCTTTCCACCACTCTCCATTACGCCACGCTCCCGGCCGCCCACCCGCTCGCCCACGCCCACTGGAAATTGTAGCCGCCGAGCCAGCCGGTCACGTCCACGGCCTCGCCGATCGCGAACAGGCCGGGTACGTCGCGCGCCATCATCGTCTGCGACGATAGGCCGGCGGTGTCGATGCCGCCGACCGTGACCTCCGCCTTCGCGAACCCCTCTGTCCCCGCCGGCACCACGGCCCAGGCTTTCAACATGCCGGCAAGGGCCGCCAACGCTGCGTCAGGCACGTCGCCCGCTGGTTTGGCCGCCAGCTCGGGCGGCAGCCAAAAATCGGCCACACGCTGCGGCATCGTCTCGCCCAGCAGCGTCCGCAGCGTCGCCTTCGGCCGCACCCGTTTACGCGCCTGCAAGAAGGTCGGGTCCATGTCCGGCAGCAGGTCGAACGTCACCGCCTCGCCCTCGCGCCAGTACGAGGAGATCTGCAACACCGCCGGCCCCGAAAGGCCCCGATGGGTGAACAGCATCGCTTCGCGAAACGCCCGCTTGGCGCAGTGTGCCGCCACCTCCAGCGACACCCCACTCAACGGCTGCGTCCGTGCCAGATCGGCGGGGCCAAACGTGAACGGCACCAGACCGGGGCGCGGCGCGGCCAGCGCCAGCCCAAACCGGCGCGCCACGTCATGCGAGAACCGCGTCGCCCCCATCTTCGGGATCGACAAGCCGCCGGTCGCGAGCACCACAGATTCGGCAAATACGTCACCGTCGTCGGTCTGCACGCAAAACCGGGCCGCTCGCCTCACCTCGCTTATGCGCCGGCCGACACGAATGGCAACGCCGGCCGCTGCGCACTCGGCCAGCAGCATCCCCACGATCTGGCGCGCCGATCCGTCGCAGAACAATTGCCCCAGCGTCTTTTCGTGCCACGCAATGCGATGTTTCTCCACCAGCGCCAGAAAATCGCGCGGCGTGTAGCGCGCCAGCGCCGACTTGCAGAAATGCTGATTGTTGGAAAGAAACCGCTCCGGCACGCATTCCAGATTGGTAAAATTGCAGCGTCCGCCTCCGGAGATCAGGATTTTCTTGCCGACTTCGTCCGCGTGGTCCAGCACCAACACCCGCCGCCCGCGCCGGCCGGCGGCCATCGCGCACATCAGCCCGGCCGCACCACCACCGAGAACCACAACGTCGAATTGTTCCAACGCCCCACTCAATACGAGGCGAGCAGGCCGCCATCCACGACATAGTGGGAGCCGGTGATGAAGCTCGCGTCATCGGAGAGCAGAAACGCCGCGAGCCTGGCGACTTCGATGGGCTGGCCGATCCGGTTCAGTGCGTGTTTGCGCCCCCATTCGTCGAACACCGCCTGCGGGTTCTCCGGGTTCCACATCTTTGCCACGTACCGCGCCAGCGGCGTGTCGATCGTGCCGGGGCAGATCGCGTTGACGCGGATATTTTGACGGCCATGGTCCAGCGCCATCACCCGTGTCAACGACAGCACGGCGCCCTTGGTCGCGGCGTAGGCCGCAACGCCGGCCTGAGTGGCAAGCGCCTGGATCGAGGACATGTTCACCACCGATCCGCCGCCGCCGGCCAGCATCAGCGGAACGACGTGCTTGGACAGCAGGAAGATCGCCTTCAAATTCACGTCCATCACGCGGTCCCAGTCCTGCTCGGCCATCTCCACCACGTCGCCGTGCAATTCCACGCCGGCGCAGTTCAGCAGGCCCGTCACCTGCCCCAGTTCGGCCGCCCGCCCGGCGACGGCGGCACAATCTTCGCCGCGCGTCAGGTCGGCGGTGAAAATATGGATGTTGTCGGCCGCCAGCGTCGCGAGACCCGCCGAATCCTTGTCGGCCGCGAGCACCGTCGCCCCGATAGTGGCAAAATGCAAAGCCGACGCTCGGCCGATGCCCGAGGCGGCGCCGGTGACGATCACGACACCCGAGAGCGCGGTCATGGCCTGTGTTGTCCCCCCGTTAGGGGGTGGAGTTTACGTTGTCCCCACGGGAGGCCGCAATCTGGAGCGCGCTCTATCCCTGGGCGCCGGCCACCGCCGACATCAGCCGCGTCGCCTGATGGCGGAGCGTGAAATGCGCCGTCGCCCGCGCCCGCCCAGCCGCGCCCAGCTTTTCGCGGCACGAAGGCGGTAGGTCGGCGAGCCACACCATTGCTTCGGCGAGCGCGGACACGTCGCCCGGCTCGACAAAACGGCCGCAAGATTCGTCCATGAGTTCGCGCACGCCGGGCAGGTCGGTGGCGGCGACCGGCAGGCCCATGGCCATCGCCTCGACGATGGCCAGCGGCGCGCTGTCCCGCGTGCCGTCCTCGGCGATCACTCCGGCGGCAACCAGTCCTTGATAGCGCGGCCCTTCATCCGCGATCCAGGCGGATGGGCGCCCACCGAGGAAGCGGACCGTCTCGGCCAGCCCCAGGTCGCGCGCCAGCGCGGCCAGTTCGGCGGCCAGCGGTCCGTCGCCGACCACGTCCACCCCGGGGCGTAGCATCGGGTGCAGATTGGCGAGGCCCACCAGCATCGCATGGTAGCCCTTGTGCGCGGCCAGCCGGCCGATGGCCAGTAGGCGGCCGTTGCCGGGGCCGGGGAGCGGGCGGAACCGCTCCGGTGCCACGCCGCGCGGGATCGCCTGTACGTTGGCTTGCGGCGCCAGCAGACGGAACCGCTCGGCCATGTCCTCGTTGACCGCGATCGCAAGGTCGGCGCTGGCAAGTTTCAGTGCCAAGTCCAGGTCGTTGTCCCGCGCGCGTGGGCGATGGAGGTCGGCGCTGAGGGCGGTGAACGACACAGTTAGGCCGGCGATGCGCGCGGCGCAGATCGCGATGGCGGCAGCAGTGCCGGCGGACTGCGCGTGGATGTGGGTGCAGGCCTGCGACCGCGCCACATGGGCCAGGCGGCTTGCGTCGCGCAACAGGACGCGGTTCGGCAGCACCCTCTGGCGCTGCGCGAAGCCGACGGCGGCGCCGAGGCCGGGCGGGTTGGCGGCAGCGGCGGCCAGCGCGGACAGGGTTTCCACCTGGTTCAACCGGATCGCTTCGCCGCATAGCGCCTCGTCGTCCGGCTGGATCGCCCCCGCGGTGCCCCCCAGCATCACCGAGACGACGGCGTGGCCGAGCGCCCGTAGCGCCTTCACCTCGTCGGCAATCTGCCTGCCCGATTGCGCAGGTGGCCCGGGGATGACGTGGCACATCGCCATGCGATCGGTCGTGATCAGCGTGGCGGGCCGGGCATCTGGCAGCAGCGGGCGGATATGCATCGGTCGGTCCTCGGGTCCACACCGTTCTTCCAGCGTCGGCGCGGACGCGGCAGTGACAGCATGGGACATGCCAAGTGAATCAATTCGCATTCTGCAAATATTGTCGATGCCGGCGATGGCGGTGACGCGACCGTAATTCGTTGAAATAATTATTTTAATCTGCGCGTGCGGCGGCTGCGTGCGTGATGGGCGATGGCAGTAACAACCGCTCGGCGTTCGGGATCCGGGAGGTCGCGATCTATTTTCCGTGCAAGACGCCTCGCAAAATGCGATACTCTGTGGTGCGAGGAGGTCGGCGCATGGCATACGGATTGCCTTTCGCTCCCCAGGCGGCCATCGGCAGTAAGGGCGCCCGGGAGTTCAGGATGTTCGCGCATATCGAGACGTCTGGCGTTGATCTGCGGTTGCGCCTGTTCGGCGCGCTGGATGGCAGCGGTGCGCGGGCGTTGCGGGCCAATGCGGCCGGCGCCGCTTCGGCGGCGCAGGGTGACTTGCTGCTCGACCTGACGGGCGTGGATTTTATCGACAACGACGGGCTGGGCGCGGTGATGTTTCTGTTCAAGCAACTGGCGGCCCGGCGCCGCCGCCTCCGGCTGGTCGGCGTCAGCGATGCATGGCAGACCCGGTTGCGCGATCTGGGACTTGCCGACCTGATCGCGCCGGCCAGATTGTCGGCGTCGGGTGCCACCCCGCAGCGCCGCCGGCGCCCGGGGATCATGCATTGACATCGTTGACGAATTCGACCGCGCGGACCTGAAGGAGAGTGACGGTGGGAGTGTTGGGTATGTCGCTTGGTGCCGACTTCGCACAATTGGCCGAGGATCTCTCGCCCGAGGACGTGCGGCGGGTCCTGAGCGTGTTCGAGGGCGACGTGCGTCGGCTGGTCGCCGATATGGTGGCGGCCGGCCATACCGGCGACGTGGCCCTGTTCCGCCGCGTCGCGCACGGGCTGGCCGGTGCCGCCGGGGCGGTCGGCGCCAAATCGCTGGAGTCGGCGTGCCGCGCCCAGATGAGCCGGGACGACCTCGACCCCGCTTCGCTGCCCGGCATCGCCGCCAGAATTCAGCAACTGGCCGACGCCGCCCTGGTCGAGCTGGCCGCGTTCGTCGCGGGGCTGGACGGGCAAAGCCGGCGGACCTGACCCAGGGATGTCCGAGCTTGCGATGACGGACGCTCCGGCGCGGGTTCTCGTCGTCGAGGACACGCCCACGCAGGCCGAACTGGCGCGCATCTTCCTCACTGGGATGGGGCACGAGGTTCGCCTCGCCCCGGCGGCGGGGCCGGCGCTGGCCTTGGCCCGCGTCTGGCGGCCGGACGCGATCCTGCTCGACATCGAGCTACCGGACTTCAACGGTTTCGAGCTGTTCAAGCAGATCCGGGCCGAAGGCATCGATTCCGAAGTCATCGTCATCACCGCGGACGGTTCGCACCGGGCGCTGAAGGAGGCGATGCGCCTCGGCGCCTGGGACTACATCGTCAAACCCTACAACAAGCTCGCCCTCGCCACCCCGCTGGGACAGGCGCTGAAGAAGCGGGGGCTGGAGCGGCAGCTCGCGCGGGTCGAGGAAGAGGCGCGGCCCAGCGATCGGTTTCAGGGGTTTATCGGCGCCTCGCCTGCGATGGGCGCGGTGTATCAAATCATCCGCAGCGTGGCCGCCAGCAAGGCCAGCGTGTTCATCACCGGCGAAAGCGGCACCGGCAAGGAACTGGCGGCCGAGGCGGTCCACAAATCCAGCCCCCGCGCCGGCCGCGAGTTCGTCGCGCTCAACTGCGGCGCGATTCCCCGCGACCTGCTGGAGAGCGAGGTGTTCGGGCACGTCAGGGGCGCCTTCACCGGCGCCAGCGCCGACCGCGTGGGGGCGGCCAAGCTCGCCGATGGCGGTACCCTGTTTCTCGACGAAATCGGCGAGATGCCGCTGGAAATGCAGGTCAAGTTGCTGCGGTTCGTGCAGACCGGCACGTTCTCTCCGGTCGGTTCCTCGCGCATCGAGCGGGTGGATGTGCGCTTCGTCTGCGCCACCAACCGCGACCCGATGCTGGAGGTGCAGGCCGGGCGCTTCCGCGAGGATTTGTATTACCGGCTCTACGTGGTTCCTATCGAACTGCCGCCGCTACGGGAGCGGGGCGGCGACGTGCTGGCCATCGCGAACCATTTCCTGGCGCAGTTCGCCAAGGAAGAAAAACGTAAATTCAGAGGGTTCGCGCCGGACGCTGAAGCGGCGCTGGTGGCCTACAACTGGCCCGGCAACGTGCGCCAGTTGCAGAACGTGGTCCGCAACGTCGTCGTGCTGCATCGCGACGGCGATTGGGTGGATGCGTCGATGCTGCCGCCGCCGGTCGTCCGCCTCGGCACCGGTGCCGCAGCCCCGCCCCCGCTGCCGCCCTATGTCCCGCCGCCGCCCCGGCCGGTCGCGGAGGATTTGGCGCCTGTCCCGGCATGGGAACCGCCCGCCCCAATCGCAGTGGCGGTGGCTGAGCGGACGTGGGTGCCGCCCCCCCCGCCCCCGCCGGTGCCGACTTACGTGCCGGCGCCATTCGTGCCGGCCCCCCTCGCATCGCCACCCGTCTCCGCCCCGTTGCCGCCCCGCGCGCCGGCCGTGCCGGAGCAGACGGAGATCGTGCCGCTCGCTGTCATGGAGCGCCGGCTGATCCTGGCCGCCCTGCGCCGCACCAATAGTGACGTGCCGCGCGCCGCCGCGCTGCTGGAAATCAACCCGTCCACGGTCTATCGCAAGCTGCAAATGTGGCGCGCCGAGGGGTTGGGCGAGACCGACTGACTCGCGCTTTGCAACGCGCACCGCGAAGGTCGGCCGCGCTGTCACAGTGCTGTTACAGTGCCAACTGGCACGGGAAATGCTGTCGCTTGCCCGAGAGCACAGAGCGAGGCGGCCGCCATGAGCGGGCTTGTTGGGATCGTGAATGGGCATGCGGTGGCGCGCGATCTGGTTGGCGCCCTGGCACGCCTGGACGCGCGCGGTTACGACACCGCAGGACTCGCGGTCGCTGGCCCAGGCTTCGCCGTGCGCAAAGTGGTTGGCCCCGCTGCCGCGCTGACCGGCTATGTGGGCGAGCGCGAGTTCGCGGGCCATGCGGGCATCGCCAACGCGCGTTGGGCCAGCGCCGAACGGCCGGAGGGGAGGGGGGCTCTGCCGCAGGTCTGGCGGGGCGTCGCCGTCGTCCATAACGGCATCGTCGAAAACCATCGCGCTCTGCGCCGCGATCTGGAATCTCAAGGCCACGATTTCGAGACCGAGGCGGACAGCGAGGTGATCCCGCATTTGATCGCCGCCGCCCGCGCCGACGGGCTGGCCCCGGCCATGGCAGTCCGTCAGGCCTGCGCGCGGATGCAGGGCACCTACGCGATGGCTGTCCTGTTCACCGACGCACCGGACCGTTTGCTGGCGGCCAGTTGCGGCAGCCCGATCGTCGTGGCGCGCGGGGCCGGCGGCGCCGCCGTCGCCTCCGACGCGATGGCGCTGACCAGCCTCGCCGACGACTTCGCCACGCTGGAGGACGGCGACATCGCCGAACTGAGCGGGGACGGCGTGCGCATCCTGGATCGCGACGGCCACCCCGCGGAGCGCCTGTGGCGCAGCCTCGCGGCGCCGACGGAAGAACTGGCGCGCAAGGACCATCACGACACGCTGACCCG
>CAJCJG010000224.1 GCA_903970625.1 Solirubrobacterales bacterium 70-9
CCGCAGGGTCCGTGGCGCCGCATCCCCTCCGCCCACTGGCCGAAGGGCGTCATCGACCGCCGCCGAAAAACGACCTGATCCAAGCCCTTGTCTTGGCATGTCGATAATGTTACGATAACGCAATAAACAAGGGCCGCAGCCCCGCGCGCAGCACAACCCGCCCCACCCCTGGAACCCACCGGCCCCCCGCGCTAGCCTGCATCCATGACCGACACGCTGAAGCTGGCCATCGCCCAGCTCAACCCCCACGAAGGCCAGATCGTCGCCAATCTCGCGGCCATCCGCCGCGCCCGCGCCGACGCCGCGCGGCTCGGCGCCGATCTCGTCGTCACCCCCGAATTCTCCATTGCCGGCTACCCGCCCGAAGATCTGGTCAAAAAACCCGCCTTCGTCGCCGCCTGCGAGGACGCCATTCTGGCGCTCGCCGCCGACACGGCGGATGGCGGCCCCGGCCTGATCGTCGGCGGCCCATGGCGGGACGGCGCCAAACTCTACAACGCCGCCTTCGTGCTCGACGCCGGGAAAATAGTTGCCCGCCGCGCCAAGCACGAACTGCCCAATTACGGCGTGTTCGACGACAAACGGGTGTTCGACGCCGGCCCCGCCCCCGGCCCGGTGCCGTTTCGCGGCGTCCGCCTCGGCCTGATGATCTGCGAGGATTGGTGGTTTCCGTCCGTCTCGGAAACGCTGGCCGAAAGCGGCGCCGAACTCCTCCTCTCGATCAACGGCAGCCCGTTCGAGGCCGACAAACAGTCGCTGCGCATCCCGCTCGCCGTCCAGCGCGTGGTGGAAACCGGCCTGCCGTTCGTCTTCGCCGCGCAAATCGGCGGCCAGGACGAACTGGTGTTCGAAGGCGCGAGCTTCGTCCTCAACGCCGACCGGTCGCTCGCCGTCCAGATGCCGTTCTTCGAGGAATCCGTCACGCTCACCGAATGGCACCGGCAGGGCGAGCGCCTCGCCTGCACACCGCAAACGCTGTCACCGGAGCCGTCGCGCCTGGAACAGACCTATCGGGCCATGATGCTCGGCCTGTCCGACTACGTGCGCAAAAACCGCTTCCCCGGCGTCATCCTCGGCCTGTCCGGCGGCATCGACAGCGCCCTCTCCGCCGCCGTCGCCGCCGACGCGCTGGGGGCCGACAAAGTCCGCACTTTCATGCTCCCCAGCCCCTACACCAGCCCCACCAGCCTGGAGGACGCCGCCGAGTGCGCCCGCCTGCTCGGCATCTCGTGCGAAACGGTCTCGATCACCCCCGCCATGGAAGCGTTCGGGGCCGCCCTCGCCCCGTTCTTCGCCGGCCGCGAGCCGGACATCACCGAGGAAAACATCCAGTCGCGCGCGCGCGGCCTGATCCTGATGGCGATTTCCAACAAGATCGGCAACATGGTGCTGACGACGGGCAACAAATCCGAAATGTCGGTCGGCTACGCCACCCTCTACGGCGACATGTGCGGCGGCTATTCCGTCCTCAAGGATGTGTACAAAACCACCGTCTTCGCCCTCTGCCACTGGCGCAACACGCATGTCCCGCCCGGCGCGCTCGGCCCGGACGGACCCGTCATGCCCGAACGGGTCATCACCAAGCCGCCGACCGCCGAACTGAAGCATAACCAAACCGACCAGGATTCGCTCCCGCCGTACGACATCCTCGATTCCATCCTCGAAGGTCTGGTCGAGGGCGAAAACAGCGTCGATGCCCTGGTCGATGCCGGCCACGACCGCGAGACGGTGCTACGCGTCTGGCGCATGCTCGACCGCGCCGAATACAAGCGAAGGCAGGCGCCGCCCGGCGTGAAAATAACCTCCCGCGCCTTCGGCCGCGACCGCCGCTACCCGATCACCAACGGCTTTACCGGTTTGATCCGATGAGCCCCGGTCCTTCAGACGACGACGAGGCGCCCGACCTGTTCGCGCCCGCCGGCGGCTGGCGCGTCCGCATCCTGGATTTGTCAGGCGGCGCGGAGGACAACATCGTCGAGGAGATTCCCGGCTTCCCCACCTTGATGCAGGCCAACGAGTTCGCCCGCCGCTACGTCCGCGACAGCGTCGAACTCTGCCGCGCCCCCGGCCTGTCCGCCCGCGACGTGCTGGATTCCTGGTTCGCGTTCGGCGAGGACGCGGAGGTGGTGGACGCCGCCGAAGCCGGCTGGCGCAGCGCCGCCAACCTCGCCGACTTCTCCGAACGCCCGGCCGACGAGGAGGATCGCGACTGGCGCGCGCTCGACCCCCGCCGCGCCGACGAGTCCGACGAAGACGACGAGGAATGACCGCCCGCCTGCGCCTCGCCCCCTCGCTCGCCGGTTATTTGAGCCTCTCCAGCGCCCGTGTCGCGTTGCTCACATGGCTGTGGGCGAAAAAACTCGCCGGCTCCGTCCTGTTGCGCCTCGACGACATCGACCCCCGCGACGCGGCCCACGCGGCCGACGCCGAACATGATCTCCGGTGGCTCGGTCTCGACTGGGACGGGACAAAAAAACAGTCGGACCGCCGCGCCCGCTACGCCGAGGCCGCCACGGCACTCGAACGCGCCGGCCGTCTGTATGCCTGCTTCGAAAGCGAGGACGAACTGCGCGCCAAGCGCGACCTGCGCGCGCGCCGCAATCAGGCGACCCTCTACGACCGCGCCATGCTCAAAATGACCGCCGCCCAGCGCGCCCAAGCCGAAGCGTGCGGCAAGCGCCCGTATTTCCGCTTTCTCCTGTCCCCCGAACCTGTCGGCTGGACCGACGCGGTGCTCGGCCGGACGCAGACCAAGCTTTCGGCCATGTCCGACCCGATCCTTCTCCGCGCCGACGGCACGCCGCTGCCGCTCTTTTCCGCTGTCGTGGACGATGTGGATGCCGGCATATCCCACATTCTCGCCAGCGACGAAATGCGCGGCGCCAGCGCGATGGCGCTCGACATCGCCGCCGCCATGGGTGCGGATGTCGCGAAGCTGCGCCTCGCCCACGTCGCCCCGCTGTCCCCGGCCGCCGACCGCTTCACCCTCCGCCGCCTGCGCACCGACGGCATCGAACCCGCCGCCATCGCCGCCTGCGTGGCCGACGACGGGCATGCGGCCCCGACGCTGGCCGACCTGTCCCGCACCTTCAACGTGGCGGTGGCCGACGCGGGCGCCGCCTTCGACATCGCCCGCCTGCGCGCCCTCAACCGCAAAGTGCTGTCCCGCCTGGCATTCGCGGACGTGGCATCCCGCCTGCCCCCCGGCGCCACGGAGGCATTCTGGCTGGCGGTTCGCGACAGCATGGACTTGTTCACCGAGGCGCGCGGCTGGTGGGACGTGGTGGCCGGCACCATCGTTCCCCCCGTCATCGACGGCGAAGGCGATTTCCTGCGCACCGCCCTCGACCTGCTGCCGCCGGAACCGTGGAATGGCGGCCTGTGGGAGTCCTGGACCGGGCAATTGTCCGAGCGCACCGGGAGGGCAGGGGAGGCCCTTGCCGAACCGCTCCGCTTGGCCCTCACCGGCGAGGACCACGGCCCCGACCTTTCTGCGCTGTTGCCGCTGATGGGGCGTGTACGGGCCGCACTAAGGTTGCAGGTGGCGGCGGCTTAGTGCCGGTCCCATATAGTTTTGATCCGAAAAACACGCTAAACGCCCGCCCACCGTCGTGCCGCCATCGGGAGCCGCCTCGCATGGAAGAGATCGTCACCAAACCGACCACGAAGCCGCAACTCAAGGTCGAGCGTCCGCGCCTGCACAAGGTCATCCTGCTGAACGACGACTACACGCCGCGCGACTTCGTCGTGACCGTCCTGAAGGCCGAGTTCCGCATGAGCGAAAGCCAGGCCGCCCGCGTGATGACCACCGCCCACCAGCGCGGCGCCTGCGTCGTCGCCGTCTTCACCAAGGACGTGGCCGAGGACAAAGCCACCAACGCCACCGACGCCGCCCGCAAACAGGGTTATCCGCTGCTGTTCACGACGGAGCCCGAGGAGTGAGCGACCGCCAAGCCTGCAACGTGCCCACAGATCAAAACTGAGCGTGCCAAACTGTTTGGCCACCTTCCTTGTCGAGGAATTCTGATAGACCGGGCAGCCTCTTGATTGTTGCCTTAATCTCCTCTGCGTTTTTCGTGACCGGCTTCACGTCAAACGCATCACCCGTGAGGTGTTTTGAGATTTGCCCTGCATCCTTACCGAGCTTCTTAAGCACGGCGAGCAGTCCCGCTTCGATCTCGCTTTTGGATGCTTTGGGATTATGATCGACCCAATCCTGGCAGGCTTTACTGGCCTTATTGCTCTTGTAGGTTTGTACGATCCACTTCGGATTTTTAGCGACATTGCCAGCCATCGCGCGCGCCTGCGAGACAAGATCCCGCCGGCCGCTGGTAAACTCAACCTCGGGATGGGCTTCCAGTAGCAGGAGGGCGGCCTTCTTCGCGGTCGGCGACAGATCGAGCCGGTTGACGTCGGAGGCGCCCAATCGAAAACCTCCAGAGTCAATTCCGCGCAGTGACTGGCGCGCGACGGAACATTCGCATCGCGGCATTGTGATCTATCATCTTTTTTCCACGTCGCAAGCTGACCTGCGCGCCCCCTTTAGGCAGCCACCCGCGCCCCCGGTGGCGCACTCGCCGGCGCCGACACCGGCCCGCGCGGGATCGCCAGCGACGCCAGCGCCGCCAGCAGGCAGAACGCGCCGGAGACCAGGAACGCCGGCACGTAACTGCTCAATATGTCCCGCGTGATGCCGGCGCCGGAGGCCGCCACCGCCGCCCCCAGCATGTGCCCCGCGAACACCCACCCGAACACCACCGACGCCCGCTCGCGCCCAAAAATCTGCGCGCACAGCCGCACCGTCGGCGGCACCGTGGCAATCCAGTCCAGCCCGTAGAACACCGCGAAGATCGACAGCCCGAGCACGGAAAACGACGAGAACGGCAGCGCCAGCAACGACAGCGCACGCAACCCGTAATAGGCGAACAGCAATTTCCGGCTGTCGAACCGATCGGAGAGCCAGCCGGAACCGATGGTGCCGACGAAATCGAACGCACCCATCATGGCCAGAACGCTGGCGCCGGCCACCTCGGTCATGCCGAAATCCTGGCACAGCGGAATGAAATGATTGCCGATCAGCCCGTTGGTGGACAGGCCGCAGACGAAAAAGGTGAAGAACAGCAGCCAGAACGGCCGCGTGCCAGCGGCATCGCGCAGCGTCCGCAGGGCGATGGTCGCGGCGCCGCCCGAGCGCGGCGGCGGCGCCACCACGGCCCGCTCGCCGAACGACGGCAGCCCCATCTCGCCCGGATGGTCCCGCCCGAACAGCCACAACAGCCCACCCGCGACGGCACAGGCCAGCGCCGCCGGCAGCAGCGCCACGCGCCAGCCGTAAGTGTCGGACAGCCATGCCGCGAGCGGCAGGAAGATCAATGAGCCGGTCGCGGAACTTGCCGACAGCAGCCCCACCACCACGCCGCGACGGGCGGTGAACCAGCGGTTGGCCACCGTCGCCCCCAGCACCATCGCCGTCATCCCGGTGCCGATACCGACCATCAGCCCCCAGGTCAGCCACAACTGCCACAGCGCCGTCATCTGCGTGGCGATCAGGATGCCGCCGACGATCAGCAGAATCGCGACCGCCGCGGTGACCCGGATGCCGTAGCGTTGCATCAGCGCCGCGGAGAACGGCGCCATCAGCCCGAACAGCAGCAACCGCAGCGACAGCGGGCCGGAGACGGCCGACGTGGACCAGCCGAACTCGGTCATCAGTGGCCGCAACAGCACACCCGGCATGCCCATCGCGGCCGCCGTCGTGAGCAGCACAAGGAACGTCGCGGCGACGACGGCCCAGCCGTAATGG
>CAJCJG010000225.1 GCA_903970625.1 Solirubrobacterales bacterium 70-9
ATCCCGAGGCTCAGCCAGACGCCGTTGACCAGGCTGCGGCGGCAATCGCGCCGGGCAGTGCGCCCACCGAGTTCTACGCGCTGTGCGCCAATCCGTTCCCGGCCAAGCCGCTGCCGAAAATCTGCGTGCCGACGACCTCCGGCACCGGGTCCGAGACCACCCGCACCTCCATCGTCACCGACGCGGCCGGGGCGAAAGTCTGGTTGTGGGGGGACGAGATCAAGGCGGACACGGTGCTGCTGGACCCGGCGCTGACGGTCGGCCTGCCGCCGCACCTGACGGCCGCGACCGGCATCGACGCGCTGGTGCATGCCATCGAGGCCGCGACCAACGCCAATGCCACCGACGGCAACGACGTGTTCGCGCACGAGGCGATCCGGCTGGTGGTGCGGCATCTGCCCACGGCGATGGCGGCGCCGGGCGATCTGGCGGCGCGGGCGGCGTTGCAATGGGCGGCGGCACTGGCGGGCATCGCCATCGACAATGGCGGCACCGCCATCGCCCACAATATCGGCCACGCGCTGGCCTCGCTGCGGCCGTTGCATCACGGGCGGGCGGTGGCCGTGGGCATGCTGGCGACGCTGGCGTGGAACGCGGCGGACGATCCGGATGGCCGGTTCGCCACGGTCGCGCGGCTGATGGGGGCGGACGACGCCGCTGCCCTGCCTGCCGCTTATGAGAGTTTGGTGCGCGGCGTCGGGGTAAAAATCTCGCTGGCCGGCGAGGGATACGACGCGATCACGCCGGACCAACTGGCTTCCCAGATGGCCAACGCGGAGAATGCGGCCATGCGCCGCTCCAACCGCCGCGCCGCCAGCGACGCCGATCTGCTGGATTTCGCCCGCACTGTTTTGGCCCAGGTGTAATCATGCTCATCACCTCCATCGAAATCACCCACCACCGGCTGCGGTTCGAGCCGCCGTTCCGGGCGAGCTGGGATTCCAAGCCGCGCCATCATTGGGACGCGACCATCGTGCGCGTTCACACGGACGCGGGCATCACCGGAATCGGTTCGGGCGATCTGATGCTGGGGTTCGCGGGGCACGAGCATCTGTTCGTGGGCAAAGACCCGTTGGCGATCGAGCGGCATTATCGCACGCTGAACCACATCAATTTCCACTACGGCCGCTGCTGGCCGCTGGACCTCGCTTTGTGGGATCTGGCCGGCAAGGCGACAGGGCAGCCGTGTTGGAAGCTGTTGGGCGGTCTGTCGGACCGGGTGCGGGCCTACGCCTCCTCCGGCACGCTGCGCGACCCTGGCGCGATGGCCGAGGCCGCCGAGCGGTATCTGGCGGACGGGTTTCGGGCGTTGAAGATTCGGTTTCAGCGCGGGGACTGGCGGGACGACATCAAGGCGCTGGAGGCGGTGCGCGCGCGCGTCGGCAACAAGTTGGAACTGATGGTCGATTGCAACCAGGGCTGGCGGCTGCCGCAGGACACGTACGCGCCCTGGAGCCTGAAGGACGCGATTCCGGTGGCGCGACATCTGGAGCGGCTCGGCGTGTATTGGATGGAGGAGCCGCTGCACCGGAGCGACCGCGAGGGGATGCGCCGGCTGCGGCAGATGGTCGATGTGCGCGTGGCGGGCGGCGAGATGACGCGGGAACTATACGAATTCCGCGACCTGATCACGGACGGCTGTTTGGACGTGTTGCAGCCGGACGCCGCTTTGGTCGGCGGCATCACCGGGCTGCGGCGCGTCGCGCTGATGGCGCAGGAGCACAATCTGGTTTTTACCCCGCATACCTGGGGCAATGGCATCGGTCTGGTCGCCAACGCGCATCTGACCGCCGGCCTGTGCGACGCGCCGTTCCTCGAATTTCCGTACGACCCGCCGGAATGGGACTTGGACCGCCGTGACTACATGATGGCCGGACCGTGCCGGGTGGACGCAGACGGTTTCGTCGTGCTGTCGGACGCGCCGGGAATGGGCTATGCGCTCGACGAGGAGCGGTTGGCGGCGACGCGGATTGGGTGAGGGCCAAGCGCGGACTTCAACGCAACGGGTCAAAAGTGAAGACGGCATTGACGACCGCACTCGTTGGTGTATATACGGTTCTGTATAGCTAGCCTCTGGACGGTCGCACCCGCGATTGTCTCATTTTAGGTGTTGTACTGACATGAACATTGTCGGTGCGGAGCGGTCATATGAGGTTTACCTGGAATACGGGTAAAGAACGGACGAATAAAATTAAACATGGGCTGAGTTTTTCGCTGCCAGAGTTGGTTTATAATGATGAATTCCATACTGTCGTCTATGATCGTTTTGAAGATGGCGAAGATCGTTGGCACATGCTTGGCGCGGTTGGCGGTGGCTTCAAAGTTCTTGTTGTGGTTTTCACTTATCCGATCCCGACGACGAAGAATGGATTCATGTGATCGGGTTGCGCGAGGCCGAGCCTCGCGAAAGGAAACGATATGAAGAAGGTGACGGATGAGTATGGTCTGACCGTAGACCAATGGGCGCAGTTGCGCGCGTTGAACGGTCAGCCCGATACCGTCGATATCCCGCCGGCGCCCGAAGAAAACTGGGCCACAGCCGTGCGCGGCAAATTCTACCGCCCCCGCAAGGAAGCCATCAGCCTGCGCCTCGACATGGACGTGCTGGACTGGCTGCGCGCCCAAGGCCCTGGCTACCAGACCACGATCAACCGCATCCTGCGCGAGCGTATGGAGGCGGCACTGGTCAAGACGTGAGAGCGTCCTGACCTCCACCAAGGAGGGTGAGGCCGATGGATACCGTGGTGACGCTGGCGGATCGCGCTTTGTACGAGGCCGACGAGCATCTGTGGATCGCGCGGCAGATCGATGCCCTGCGCAGCGGCCGGCTGGACGATCTCGATCGCGATAACCTCGTGGAATACCTGACGGACATGAACATCCGTGACCACCGCGAACTGGAAAGTCGATTCGCCGTGCTGCTCCAGCATTTGCTCAAGGTGCGAATGCAGCCGGATTTGCTGTCGCGCAGTTGGCTGTTGACCATCGTTCACCAGCAACAGCGAATCCGCCGCTTGCTGAAGGCGATCCCAAGCCTTGCGTCGCACATGGAGAAATTGTTCGAAGACGCTTACTCCGACGCCGTCGGGCTGGCGGCGACCGAGACGGGCATTCCCGCCGGAGAATTCCCGCCGCAACCGCCGTGGACGGTTCAGGCCGCGCTGGCGTTCGTTCCCCCTGAACTGCCGCCCCCCGCCCCCAAACGCCGTGCCAGCCGATGATCGACCGTCGTTGGTTGCCGCTCAACGCGCTGCGCGCCTTCGAGCAGGTCGGGCGCCACCTGAGTTTCACCGCCGCCGCCAGTGCCCTCAGCGTCTCACAAAGTGCCGTCAGCCGGCATGTGATCGCGCTGGAGGGCCTGCTCGGCGCGCAGTTGTTCGAGCGCAAGCCGGGCGCCTTCGCTCTGACCGACGCGGGGGCCGCGCTGCTGCCGGTGGTGCGGAAATCCTTCGACCGGATCGAGCAGTCGCTGAACGACATCGTCAACGAGGGCGGGGCCAAGACCCGCAGCCTGCGCGTGCAGTTGCCGCCGACGTTCGCCCACATTCTGGCGGTCCCGATCCTACGCGAATTCCGCCGCGTCTGCCCCGACGTGATTCTGGACATCGAGAGCGCCCACAATGTTGGCCTGCCGGCGCGGGACACCGATGCGGCGGTGATCTATGCCAAGCCGCAGGTCAGCGACCGCGTGTCCAACCTGTTGTGGATGGAGCGGCTGACGCCGATGTGCCACCCGAGCGTCGGCGCGCGCGCACAGGGCCGTAATCTGGCCTCGTTCGTGGCAGAGACGGAATTGCTGCACGGCAAGTTGGAGAGCGAGCCGCGCAATCGCATGTGGCACATGCTGCTGCGCGAGGCGGGGCTGGCGATGGATACCGAGCGCGGCCTGATTTTCGATACGGCTGCGCTGGCCGCGCAATATGCCCTGTCTGGCGAGGGGGTCGCGCTACTGGACACGCGGATGTTCGCGGCCGATCTGGAGGCGGGGCGGCTGGTGGCGCCGTTCGACATCGTTTTGGAAGCCGGCTACGGGTATTATTTGACCATCCATCCGGAAGACCTCGCCGATCCCGCCATCGCCAAATTTCGCAGTTGGATGGTCGAGCGGTTCGCCTCAGATGCCGGCCCTCCGGCGGCTGCGGGGCAGACGCTGCGGGTGGTGGCGGGGAGTGGGGCCGTTTGACGCTCGTTTTGGCGGAAGCGGTTCATTTTCCCCTTGCCCAGCCACCGTCATAAATACTAACATGATGGGGTGAAAAACACCCCCATCCTCTCCCCGGCAGATCGGTTCAACGCATTTCTGTTGATGCTGATCCAGGCCATTGTCGCCCAGTCCGGAGGAAAACTCCCGGCGCCGCTGGTCGCGATGATCGAGGCGCAGTTCCGGCGCATGGGCGAAGACTTCGCCCGCCTCGCCGCCAGCGTCGAAAAAGGAGAAGTTCCGTCCCGCCGGGAGCGCCGGACCGGACTCTCGCCCAACGTGGCCCAAAAACTCCCTCTCCCCCTGTGGGAGAGGGCAGGGGAGAGGGGTCGTCCCGCCAAGGGATCGGAACCCCCAACACCCATCACCCACCCATCACCCACCCGTCTCCCACACGGGGAGCGGGCTTAAAAGAGTCCACCGGCCCTCCCAAAATTCCAGCCCAATACAAGCCCGCACGTTGGCACGTCCATAATATTGCGATATCGTAATATATTGCTACGTGCTTTCGCCTGCAATTGCCGTCGCCAGCGCCAGCAGCACACCGTCCGACCCGCGCCAGCCGATCAGCGACAGACCGGCCGGCACGCCGCCATGCTCACCAAGCGGCAGGCTGACCTGCGGCAGCCCGGCGAGGCCGGCGATGCACGTCAGGTGGACGATGCGGTCCACCGTAAGGCGCATCTCGCTCAGGCGCGCGTCGCGGCGGATCGGCAGGATCGGCGTCGTCGGCAGGCACAGCACGCGCCGCCCGTCCAACATCGCATCCAGCATCGCCCGCGTGGCGGCGCGGAAGGCGCGGGGCGCGGCCATGTCGGCCTCCGCGGTCCGCGCGGCACCGGCGAGCGCGCCCGCGACCTCGAACGAGAAGCGCGGGTTGGTCGCGTCCACCCAGTCCGCGAAGGTCCGGCCGAATTCGTAGCTTTGCAGCAGCCGCTGGCGGGCGGCCCATTCATGCAGGCCGTCCTCGGCCAGCACGATGTCCCGCACGCTGCCGAAACGCGCGCAGACAAGCGCAAGGGCCGGTTTCAGCGCGTCCCGAACCGCCGCGTCGGCGACCGCAAAACAATCGTCAGCGATCAGCAGTTCACTTGGCAGACCGGTGGCGGCAGCCGTCTGCAACAGCACTTCGCCCACCTTTGCGAACGTCGCGGCATCGCGGGCGAAGAATCCGGCAGTGTCGAAACTGGGCGATTGGGTCGCCATTCCCTCGACGGAGATGGCGCCGTGGGTCGGGCGCAGGCCGTACAGGCCGGTGAAGCTGGACGGCACGCGGACGGAGCCGCCGGAATCGGTGCCCAGCGCCGTGTCCACCAGCCCGCCCGCGACCGCCGAGGCGGAGCCGCTGGAGGAGCCGCCGGGCACGAGATCGGGTGCCTTCGGGTTCAGCGGCGTGCCGTAATGCCGGTTGATGCCAAGCAGGCCCAGCGAGATTTCGTCGGTGATGGTCTTGCCGACCAGCGTGGCACCGGCATCCAGCAGCCGCCGCACCGCCCAGGCGGAACGCCCGGCCGGCGCGTGCGTGGCCTCCCAGTCCGGATTGCCGGAGCCGGTGACGGTGCCGCGGACGTCGAAAAGGTCTTTCGCCGCAAATGTCAGCCCGGCCAGCGGCCCGGTGGCGGCGCCCTGGATGACCACATCCGCGTGGGGAACGAAGGCGCCGAGACGGTCGCGCATGGGCGGGGCTCCGGAACACAAGCCAACCCCCCGCGCCGCACGGCGCGGGGGAACGCACGAATCATTCCTTGTACAGCTTGCGGAAATCCGGGTGGATATGGAACCAGTATTCGAAACCCTTCACATTCTTCTGCATCGCGTAGTCGGCGTAGCGGCGATACAGCGGGATGCGCGGCAGGTCCGACATTGCCAGATCGACCATATCTTGCAGGTCGCCAGTGTAGGCTTTCTCGTCCGGCGCAAAGCGCGCCGCCTCGATGTATTTGTCCATCGTGGCGTTCTGATAGTTCATTGTGTCGAATACGGAGTTGTTGGCGCCGTCGTAGTTCCAGAAGAAGAAATACTCCGGGTAGTCGAGCCAGCCGTAGAACTCGGCAATCACCATCGGCATCGTCTTGCTCGCCATCTGCGCGAACCAGTTGGAGCCGGGCACCTTCTCGATGGTGACATCCACGCCGATCTTCTTCAGCGACTCCTGGATCAGGATCGCCGTCGGCTCGCGCGTGGTCGCCTCGCTGAGATCGAACGACAGTGTGGTCTTAAAGCCGTTCGGGAAGCCGGCCTCGGCCAGCAGCGCCTTGGCTTTTGCGAGATCGGTGCCGTGCTTGATCGGCACCGGCCACGTCGCGTCGTACGGCTTGGCCGGATCGCCGTCGTACATCGGCGTGGCGCGGCCATACAGCGCCGAGGACAGGATTTCCTTATACGGCAGCGCGTAGGAAATCGCCTGCCGCACCTTGGGATTGTCGAACGGCGGCATTTTGACGTTCATGTCCACGAACACGAGATCGTTCTGGATCGGCACGCCGATGACGTTGACCTTGCCGGCCTTGGCGAGTTCCGCGTAGTCCTTCGGCGGCAGGCCGACCGAAATGTCCACGTCGCCCTTTTCCAGCAGCGCGCGGCGCGTGCCGGGCGAGGCAATCTGGCGGTAGATGACCTTTTTCAGCTTCGGCAGTGGGCCGGATTTCCATTCGTCGAAGCGGGTGAACACGGTTTGCTGGCCGGGTGTCCACGTCTCAACCTTGAAGGCACCGCCGCCGCAATCGTTGTGCGAGGTCCATTCCAGCGCCCACGGATCGGCGGCGGTGGCGTGTTTCTTCGCAAGCTCGGAATTCACGATCGCCGGCACCGGGACGACGAGGTCCGGCATCGTCAGCTTGTTCGGCTTTTCGAACGTCATCTTGAAGGTATGATCATCGACGACCGAGAACTGGTCCGGGCTGATCAGCGAGCCGGCCGCCATCTGCACCGCCGGGAAGCCGCCGGCCGCGATGGCGCGGTCGAACGACCATTTCACATCTTTCGCCGTCACCGGCGCGCCGTCGTGGAACGTGGCGTCCTTGCGGATGTGGAAGATGTAGGTTTTCTTGTCGTCGCTGATCTCCCAGCTTTCGGCCAGTTCCGGGATGAATTTCTTCGCGTCGTAGCTGATCGTGCCGTCCGGCAGCGTCTTTTCCGGGCTGCTGATCAGCCGGTCGTATGCCTGCCAGTTGACCATGCGGCTATGGTCGTTGGCCGTCGGCAGCATGGTGTCGAGGCCATTGGGGCCCATTTCGGACACGATCACCAGCGTGTCCTTCGGCGCCTCGGCGGCATGCGCGAGCGTGCCCCCGAGTGCGGTCGCCGTCATCAGCAGGGCGGCTGCCCAGCCTTGTCTCGCGGTCGCCATGGTCATCTCCTTGTTTCGGAAAAACGGATCAGAGGCCAAGCTCGCCGAGCAGCGACGGCCATGTGTGCGCCCACGGCCGCGCGGCCTCGAAAGCGCCGGACGCGCGCAGCACGGTCTTGTCGTCCAGATGCCGGCCAATGATTTGCAGGCCGATCGGCAGCCCGTCCTTCGTGAAGCCGGCGGGAATCGTTGCGGCGGGCTGACCGGTCATGTTGGCGGGGAAGGTGAAGCACAGCCAATCGGTCGGGCGGCCCATGCGTCCCTCGATCTTCTCCGGCCCCTGGATATCGATGGCGAACGGCGGCACCGCGAGCGTCGGCGTCAGCAGCAGGTCGTACTTGGCCATGAAGCGCCACATGACGTTGCAGACCTTTTGGCGGCCGATCCGTGCGTCGGTGAATTCCTCCGCCGTCCACGGCCGCTGGATCAAGTCCACCAGATGCGGCGACATTTCGTGCTCGCGGCCCTTCATCAGCCGGCGCATGCCGACGAGGTCCGTGTCCGCCGCGACCAGTGCCCAGAAGGTGGCAACAGGATTGTCCCAGCCGGGATCGGCCCGTTCGACCGTGCAGCCGAGATCGCTTTCGAACACTTTCACCGCTTCGGAGACGACGCGCCGCACCTCCGGATCGACGGCGGCGTAGCCCCAGTCTTCGCTGTAGGCGATGCGCAGACCCTTGATGTCGCCTTTCGTCGACTCGACATAATCGTAGTCGGCGGCCGGGATGGAATAGCGGTCGCGCGGGTCGGGACCGGCGATGACGCTGAGCATCAGCGCCGAGTCCGCGACCGTGCGGCTCATCGGCCCGATATGTTCCAGCGATTCCCAGGAGGAAACGCCGGGATACCGTTCGTCACGGCAGCCGGGATACAGCGCCACGCGGCCCATCGACGCCTTGATGCCGTACAGGCCGCAATGGGCGGACGGAATGCGGACGGAGCCGCCGCCGTCGCTGCCGATGGCGAACGGCGCCACACCCGCCGCGACCGAGGCACCGGAGCCGGCGCTGGAGCCGCCCGGCGTGAGCGTCGTGTTCCACGGATTGCGCGTGGTCGGGAACACCGGATTGTGGCCGACGCCGCTGTAGCCGAATTCCGGCACGTTGGTCTTGCCGATGATGACGGCGCCGGCGGCCTTCAGCCGCTCGACGACGATGTCGTCCTCGTCCGGGACGAAGTCCTTGTAGAGCGGCGATCCCATCACCGTCAGGATGTCCTTGGTGGCGACGAGATCCTTGATGCCGATGGGCACGCCGCCGAGCACGCCGGCATCCTCGCCGGCGGCGATCTTGGTATCGACGGCGCGGGCGGCGGCGCGGGCGACGTCCGGGGTCGGCGTACAGAAGGCGTGCAAATGCGGCTCCAGCACATCCATCCGGCGCAGCACCGCCTCCGTCACCTCGATAGCGGACAGATCTTTCGTGCGGATTTTCGCGGCCAAGGACAGCGCATCCATGCGGCAGATTTCGTTGTCGGCGGTGCTCATTTTGGTCTTCCCGCAGTTTTGGGTCAGGCGAAGTGGCAGGCGGCGAAATGGCCTTCGCCGAACCGCAGCAATTCGGGCATCGCGGTGGCGCAGCGATCCGTGCCGGTGGGGCAGCGGCCGTAGAAGCGGCAGGTGTTCGGGTCCGGGTCGATTGGGCTGCGCGGGCTGCCATCCAATCGCGGCCGCGCCTCGCCGCGCCGCGCGGGATCGGGGATGGAGGCGATCAGCGCGCGCGTGTACGGGTGGCGGGGGGCGGTGAACAGTTCCTCGGTGGGTGCCACTTCGACGACGCGGCCGAGATACATCACCACGATGCGCGAACACAGCAGCCGCACGACGTTCAGATCGTGCGAGACGAACAGGTAACTCATGCCGAGGCGGGCTTGCAGATCGGCCAGCAGCCGCAGAATGATCGCTTGCACGGAAACATCGAGCGCGGACGTTGGTTCGTCCAGAATCAGCAGCGAGGGTTCGACAACGATGGCGCGCGCAATGCCGACGCGGGCGCGCTGGCCGCCGGAGAGTTGGTGCGGGTAGCGTTCGATCAGCTCGCGCGGCAGCCCGACCAGTTCCGCCGCGCGATGCACCTGTGCGGCCAGTTTGTCCCTGTCGCGCACGCCGAGCAGGCGTTTCAGCGGGTCGGCGATGGAATCGAACACGCGGAACGACGGATTCAGGCTTTCGCTGGGGTCCTGGAACACGACCTGGATGCGGGCGCGATCCGGCATGGTGACGAAGCGCGCCTGCGAGACGGCGGTGGTGTCAGCGCCATCGAGAAAGATATTCCCGGAGGTCGGGTCGATCAGCCGCGCCAGCAGCCGAACCAGCGTCGATTTGCCGCAGCCGGATTCGCCGACCAGGCCCACACATTCGCCGGGCGCGATCGTCAGATCGACGGCATCGACCGCGTGCAGCATGGCGCCGCGTTTGCCGCCACCGACCGGGTAGCGCTTCGTCAAGGCCCGCGCGTCGAGCAACGGTTGTGTCATAGCGGCACCCGGCAGCGCACGAGGTGGGTGGCGCTGAGCGATGTCCACGGTAGCGGTGCTTCGTCGCACAGGGCGACGTGGCGCTCGCAGCGGGCACTGAAGCGGCAGGGCGGCAGATCGCGCCGCAGATCGGGCAACTGGCCGGGGATGGAGACCAAACCTTCGACCGTCGAACGCGGCGTCGGCGTGGCGGCGAGTAGCTGGCGCGTGTAAGGGTGCGCGGGGCGGCTCAGCAATTCCTCCACCGGCGCGATCTCGACCATGTGGCCGGCGTGCATCACGGCGATGCGGTCGCAGTACTCGCCGGCCAGCCCCAGATCGTGCGTGATCAGCAAGGTGGACATGCGCTGGTCGCGGCTCATGTCGCGGATCAGATCCATGATGACGGCTTGCGTGGTCACGTCCAGCCCAGTCGTCGGTTCGTCGGCGATTAGCAGGAACGGCGAGCATGCCAGCGCCATCGCGATCATCACCCGCTGGCACATGCCGCCGGAGAGTTCGAACGGATAGGCGTTGTAGCGGCGTTCCGGGTCCGGGATGCGGACGCGGGCCAATGCGGCGATAGCGTGTTTGCGCAACTCGCGGCTTGGCAGATTCGCGTGCTCGCGCAGAATGTCCTCGATCTGCGCGCCGACCTTGCGGATCGGGTTCAGGGCAGTGCGCGGGCTTTGGAAGATCATCGCCAGTTCGCGGCCGCGCACGTCCGCCAGCGCCTGCTCGCCGGCGCCCAGCATGTCCAGGCCGCCGAATAGGATGCGGCCGCCCTGCACGCGGGCGGCGGCGTCTTGCAAGCCCATCACCGCGTAGGCCAACACGGATTTGCCGGATCCGCTTTCGCCGACGACGCCGACGATCTCGCCGCGTTCCACCGACAGCGACACATCCTCCAGCGCGCGCACGGTGCCGTGCCGCGTGCGGAACACCAGCGAAAAATCCTCGATGGTCAGTTGCGCCGTCATACCCGCCGCCTCGGGTCCAGCAGGTCGCGCAACCCATCGCCGAGCAGGTTGAAGCAGAACACGGCGAGCACCAGGGCGGCGCCGGGGAACACGAACGTCCACCACTCGCCGGAAATGATGAAGCTGGCACCTTCGGAGACCATGATGCCCCATTCCGGCGTCGGCGGGCGGACGCCGAGGCCGATGAACGACAGGCCGGCAGCGTTCAGGATCGCCCAGCCCATGTTCAGCGACGCCTGCACCATCATCGCCGGCAGGATGTTGGGGATGATGTGATTGACCAGTACCGGCAGCGCGCGGTTGCCGCCCATGCGCGCGGCTTCGACATAACCCATCTCCCGCCGCACATTCACCTCGCCGCGCGCGAAGCGGCAGTAGAACGGCAGGTTGATGATCATGGTCGCAAGGATGATGTTCAGCACGCTGTTGCCGAGGGCCGCGACAATGCCCATCGCCAGCACGAACAGCGGAAACGCCATGATGGTGTCCATCAGGCGGCCGATGATACGGTCGGCCCAGCCGCCGAAATAGCCGGCGACGGCGCCGAGCGCGAGGCCCAGCACGAACGAGAGCACGACGGCGGAAATCGCCATGCCGAGATCGAGGCGTGCGGCGACGACGACGCGGCTCAGGATGTCGCGGCCCAGCGCGTCGGTGCCGAACAGATGCAGCCCGCTCGGCGGCGACATTTTGGCCGTGCTGTCGGTCATCAGCGGATCGTACGGCGCCAGAGCGGTTCCGAACGCCGCGCACACCAGTAGCACCAGCAGGATCGCGACGGCGACCAGCGTGAGGCGATTCTCGCCGAATGCATGGCCGATGTTGCGGCCGAGGGTGGCGGCGCGGCTCATGCCTCGAACCGCACGCGCGGGTCGATGACCGTGCCGAGCAGATCAACGAGCAGGTTCAGCAGCACGTAGAGCACCGCCATCATCAGCACGAATCCTTGCACGGCCGCGTAGTCGGACGCGAGCACGGCGGTGACGGCGTAGGCACCGATGCCCTGCCAGCCATAGACTTGCTCGATCAGCACGTTGGAGCCGAGCAGGAACGAGAACACCATTCCCAGCACGTTGCTGACCGGCAGCAGCGCGTTGCGGAAGGCGTAGGTGATCAGGATTTTGCCGCGCGGCAGGCCGCCGGCGCGTGCGGTCCGGGTAAAATCGCTGCCGAGGGCTTGCAGCATCGAGGCGCGGGTGATGCGCGCGATCGGTGCCAACGCGAACAGGCCGAGCGAGATCGCGGGCAGCACCAGTTGCGCGAGGCAGGCGCGGAAGGTGGCAAAGTCGCCGGCGATCAGCGCGTCCAGCGTGTAGGCGCCAGTGACATGCGGGGGCGCCGTGTAGAGAATTTCGTTCAGCCGCCCGACGGGTTCCGGCGCGATGTCCAACAGGAAGTAAAAGATATAGACCAGCAGGAGCCCGACGAAGAAGGTCGGGAATGCGGCGGCCACCGAGACCGACGCGCGGCACAGATGATCGACCAGCGAATCCGGCTTGGTCGCCGCCCACACCCCCATCGGGATCGCCAGCGCCACGGCGAACACCAGCGCGTAAAACGTCAGTTCCAGCGAGGCCGGCAGGCGTTGCAGCAGGTCGGTCGTCACGGCCTGGCCCGTCGTCAGCGAATTGCCGAGATCGCCGTGCGCCAGATCGCCGACATAGCGCAGGAACTGCACAGGCAGCGGCTGGTCCAGGCCCAGCTTCGTGCGCACCTCGGCGATGGAGGCGGCGTTGGCGGCGGGGCCGGCGAAATAGGCGGCCGGGTCGCCGGGCAGCGCGTGCGACAGCAGGAACGTGACCACGATCACGCCGAGCAGGCTGGGAATCGTCCCGAGCAGTCGCTTCCACAAGAACGCCACCGGCAACGCGCCTCCGTCCATCTCGGTCGAGAGTTCGTGAGGGCAATGTAGCAAGCCATGTGCCGCCGAGCGGCGGCTTGGCTTGACGGAAAATCATGTGCGTGAATGCAGATGCAGCGCATGATTCGATGCCGTTGTCCGGAAACCGGGCATTTTGGCTGGGAATGAGGGATGGTAACGTGCGTTCTTTCGGGGCATGTTCGTGACTACCGTTCCTCATCTCTGCCCAAGGACCGCGCAGTGATCGGCCGTGGACCATGACCACCGAGACCAAGGCGGCTCCGGAGGCCGAAGCCGACGAGCCGGACAGCACGGCGGACGACCTGCAAATCGGCGCGCGGGTTCGCTACGCGCGGGTGCTGAAAGGGTTGCGCATGCGCGACCTCGCGCTGCGGGTGAACTGTACCGAAAGCATGATCTCGAAGATCGAGGCCAACCGCGTCGTACCGTCCATCGCGATGCTGCAAAAGATCATCGTGGCGCTGGACCGCAACATGGCCTCGTTCTTCGGCCTGGAATTGGACACGCACAAGCTGGTGCAGCGGCCGGAGGAGCGCGTGCTGGTGGAAGGCGACGCGCTGCGCGGCGGCCATGGCGTGCGGTACGAACGGCTGGTGCCGCCGGCGGCCGGCAATCTGCTGGAAGGCAACATCCACAACATCCAGCCCGGCGGCCACAAGACCGACCAGATCAAGCACCAGGGCGAGGCAGTCGGCTATCTGCTGGAGGGCGAGATCGAACTCGACATCGACGGCACGACCTACCGCATGTCGGCCGGCGATTCGTTTTTCTTCAAGGCGCATCTGAAGAACGGCTACCGCAATGTCGGCACCGTCACTGCGCGGCTGCTATGGGTCAACACGCCGCAGGTGCATTAGGGCGCAGGAATGGCGTTACCGGTCGCGCCCATCGGCAGCCCCAGCCCGCGATGCCACGCCGCCCCAAACGCCAGAATGGTCGCCTCGCACAGCGCCGGGGCCACGAAGCTGATGCCCTGCGCCAGCCCATCCGCGCGAAACGCGCTCGGCACGGCCAATGCACACATATCCAGCAGATTGACGAAATTGGTGTAGCTGCCCATCACCGCGTTCAGCGCGATGTTGTCGCGCTCCACGTCCGCCACGGTGAACGTCGTGGGTGTCGTTGGTGTCACCAGCACGTCGATGCTGTCGAAATGCGCGAGCAGCGCCCGCTTGGCGCGCGCGAGGCGATGCTGTGCGACGAACACGTCCGCGCCGCTGTATCCGCGCCCCCAACCGACGATCGTGCGCGTGGCCGGATAGATGTCGGCTTCGTGGGAGTCGTAGAACGAGCGCAGATTGGCGTAGCGGCGGGCGATGAACGCATCCTCGTACAGCATTTTCGCGACCGCGTGGAACGGGCGATAATCGAGTTCGATGCAGGTGCCGCCCATCCTTTCCAGCCGGGCGATGGCGGCATCGAACAGCCGTTCCGCCTCCGCGTCGCCGTGGAAGATGCGGGTGGCGGGGGAGGGGACGCCGAAGCGGAAGCGCGCGGGCGGCGGCCGGATCGCCAGTTTCGTCGCATCCGCCTCCGGCCGCGATTGTGGGTCGTCCGGGTCGAACCCGATCATGACTTGCGTGGCCGCGACGGCATCCTCTACCGTCAACGTCAGCACCGTATGGGTAGCCCCCATGCCGGCCGCCGAGCGCCCGCCGAGCGAGATCAAACCCGGAGTGAGTTTCAGCCCGACGATGTTGTTCAATGCTGCCGGGACCCGGCCAGAGCCGGCGGCGTCGCCGCCCACGGCAAAGCTGACCAGCCCGGCGCCGACCACCACGCCGCCGCCGGACGTGGAGCCGCCGGAGATGTAGGCGGCATCGAACACGCAGCGCGGCACGCCGTAGTCGGTCCGCACGCCGACGAGGCCGACGCCGAACTGATCCATGTTGTTCTTGCCGATCAGGATGGCGCCGGCATCGACTAGCCGCGCGATCGTCGGGTCCGTCCGTTCCGCGGGATGGGCGAAGGCGCGGCAACCCTCGGTGGTTGGCATGCCGGCGATGTCGAAACTGTCCTTCACCGCCATCGGCAGCCCGAACAGCGGATGCGTGTCGGGCGATGCCGTCGCCGTCAGGCGTTGCGCAGCCGTCAGTGCCTCCTCGCGCGGCACGAGAGCAATCCACGCCGGATCGTCGCCGCGCGCCGCGATGCGGGCATAAACGGCTTCCACCACCTGCGCGGGCGTCAGCGTGCCGGCGCGATAGGCGCGATGCAGCGTGACGAAATCCAGGCTACCGGTTTGCGCCGACCACATCGCCATGTCCTTGCATCAATCGACGACATCCAAAGCACGCGGCGGGCCAGCCTGCCTTGCCTGTTGCTGCGCAATCCGGAACTGGTGCCGAAAGGCCGCATACGTGTCGGGCGTTGCCGGAAGGAGCGCGGGCGCGGTGGCGCGAACATGCCGCGCCGCGCCTGCCAGCGTGCCCCCGAACCAGGCGAGGGCCACACCCGCCAGCAGCGCGGCACCCAACGTCGAGGCGTCCGGCGTCGCGGCCAGCGTCACCGGCCGCCGCGCGAGGTCGGCCAGCAATTGGGGCCACAGGTGCAGCTTGGCCCCGCCGCCGCCGAGCACGAGGCCGCGCCGCGCGCCAGGGTCCAGCAGATCGAAACTGCCGCACCAATCGGCGCTGATCCCTTCCACCAGCGCCCGCAGCAGATGCGCGGGGCCGTGCGAGGCGGCGAGGCCCAGAAAGGCGCCGCGCGCCGCCGGGTCGAAATCCGGACTGCCGGCGCCGAGCAGATAGGGCACGAACAGCGCGCCCTCGGCGCCGGGCGGCACGGCAAGCGCCTGCTCGGCTGCCGCCGCCAGCGCCTCCGCGCCGCCGAGAATGGTTCGCAACCAGTCCAGACACGCGCCGCCATTGAAATGCGAGCCCAGCGCGAACGGTGCCCCCGGCGCCACGCCCGGATGAAAGGTCAGCCGGCCCAGCAGCGCCGGTGCGACCTCGGCCACGGGCGCGATCACGGTCGCGCTGGTCCCGATGGTCACGGCAATCTCGTCCGCCCCCAGCCCGATCCCCAGCAACGCCGCCGCCATGTCCGCCGCGCCCGTCGCGACCGGAATGCCAGGCGGCAGGCAGAGAGCGGCCGCGCGGTCGGCGCGCAGCATCCCTGCGATCTCCGCCGGCTCGCGCAGCTTCGGCAGCAGTGCCGGATCGAGGCCCGCGTCGCGTGCCAGAGCGGGCATCCAGTGCCGCGCAACCGGATCCAACAGCAGCATATTGCCGGCATCCGTAGGGTCGCTGGCCAGATCGCCGGTCAGCCACGCGCGTAAAAAATCCTTGGGCGCCAGCACGCACGCGGCGCGGGCCAGCAGGCCCGGGTGTTCACGCTGCCACCACAGCAGCTTCGGCAGCGTGAAGTAGGCAGCGGCTTGGTTGCCGGTGTGCGCCGCGATGGCCTCTCGCGCCGACGCCGGCAGGTCGGTGACGGCGCGCGTGTCGGTGATCGTGTGGCATGGCGCCAGCGCCGCGCCGTTTCCATCCACCAGTACCGGCGCGCTCATGTGCCCGCTCAGCCCGATTGCTCCGACGCGCACTGGCCCGGCCGCCGCGAGGCAACCCCCCACGGCGGTGCCCATGGCCGCCACCCAGTCCGCCGGGTCCTGTTCGGTCAGCCCCGCCGCCGGATGCCGCGTCGGATACGGCGCACGGGCAAGACCGACGACGGCGGCGGCCGAGTCCAACAACATCGCCTTGACGGATGACGTACCGAGGTCGATGCCCAGCACGACATCGCGGGTCATCCGATGCGCGCCAGCGCGGCTTCGGTCAGCGCCAGCATCCGCGCCAGCACGACGGCCAGGATCGCCTCGCCCTTGGCGGCAGTGGCCGCGCGCGGGTCGCCGAGGACGGGAGAGGCGCTAAACTCGTCCCAGCGTTCCGGCAGTACGTCGAAACTCTCGGGAAACGCCGGATAGTTCGGGGTGGCGACGCCGAGCACCACATGCTCCGGCGCCAGTGCCAGCATGAATGAGGTTTCGATCTCGCAGGCATGCATGTAGCCGGCGCGCGCCACCTTCGTTTCCCGCAGGCGTGCGGCCTCGGCGTCCCCGCCCGGATAGGTGAAGCCGAGCAGATGGAGGCCCTCGTCGTGCAAGGTCCGCGCGGCCTCGATCATCGCCTCGCGATTGCCGTAATGCCCGTTGACGACGGCCAGCACGCGCACATCCTGCCGCGCCAGCCCGCGCGCCAGATCGAGCAGCAATTGCACCAGCGTCGCCCGCCCGATGGCAAGGCTGCCGGGAAACCGCTCGGTGGACCACATCGGCCCGAACGGCAGCACAGGCAGCAGCACCGAGGGCACCGGCAGCGCCGCGACATAGCGCCGCGCCAGCCGTTCGGCGAGAAAATTGTCGGTGCCGAGCGGTAGATGGTCGCCGTGCGCCTCGACGGCACCGAGCGGCAGCACTGCCAGCGCCGCCGCCTGCAACGCCCGCGCCGCCTCCGCCTGCGTCATGTCTTGCAGTGCGGGGGGCAAACCAGTCACTGCTTGAAGCTAAAGCAGCGGCGCGGGTTGTTGATGAAGAAATCCTGGATCAACGCCGTGCCATCGTAGCCGGCCTCCCCCGCCTGTTCGATGAAGCGCGGCACCCAGCTTTCGATGATGTAGCGCAGGCCGAGGCCGCGCCCGTAATGCTCGTAATAGCTTTTGCGGGCGGTATCGCCGCTGACCAAAATCTGCTCACGATGGCCGCGCTTGACCAGCGCCAGGATGCAATCGATGCGCACCTGCTCAGTGTAGTATTTGATCTTGCCCATGCCGTCGAACGACAGATAGGCGCCGGTGTCGGCGACGCGCGCATGCATCCACGGGTCCGGGTTACGATCCATGTGGCCGACGGACAAATTGTGCGGATCGACGCCTTCCTGCCGCAGCAGCTTGATTTGTTCCAGCGCCATCGTGCCGGCCTCGGTGTGCGAATGGATCGGCGCCTTGGTCGCGTGATGCGCCTGTGCCACCGCGCGCAGCGTCTTTTCCTCCAACTCGGAGATCACGTTGTAGCCGGTGCCGAACTTGACCTGCCCCGCGCGATGCGTGGTGCCTTCCATGCCGTCCTCGACCTCGGACACGACGAATTTGATCAGTTCGTCCATGCTGGCTTCCGCGATCCAGTCGTCGTAGCGGCGGTTCTGGCCTCCCGGCATCACCGCGTCCCACAGGAAGGATTTGTTGAAGCCGGCTGTGAGCAGGATGGTGACGCCGGTGTTCTTCGCGATCTGGGCCACGGCGGGCACGTCGCGCCCGTAGTCGATGGCGGTCGCATCGACGATGGCACGTCCGCCAAGATCGCGGAATGCCTCCACGTCCGCCTGCGTCTTGGCCGGATCGTCGAGCAGCAAATCATCTTCGCCGCGCGCGACCCAGTAGGCGGGGCGGCAGACCAGATGCTCGTGGGAATAGGTGAACCCGAGCGTGTCGGGCGCGATGTCACCGGAGAGCGTACGAATGAACGACATCACCAAACCTCCCGCGTCGGGCACCCATCATAGGGAGGCCGCATCCATCAGGCCAAGCCCTCGGTGCCGGCGCCGCACACGAGGCCGCAGACGCGCTCGCCGGGGCGCGGCGTTATGGCGCCGCTGCGGAGCGCGGCAACGGCGGCGGCCCCGCTCGGGTCGGCGGCCAACCCCATCTCGAACCACAGCCATTTCGCCGCGTCCATCATGTCGGAATCCTCGATCAGCACGATGTCGTCCAACGTGTCGCGCAGGATGCCGTAAACACGCTCGTCGGTGCGGCCACATGCCATCGTCGGCACCGTCGTCGTCACGCGTTCCAGTGTCACCACATGTCCGGCGGCGAGGCAGGCGTGCAGCGTGGGTGACCCGGACGGCTCGATCCCGACGATCCGCGCGTTGGGTGCCAGCGCCCGCAGCACGGTCGCTATGCCGGCCGCGAGGCCGCCGCCGCCAATGGCGATCAGGAACAACGAGACGTCGGGCAGGTCTTCCACGATTTCCAGCGCCACCGTACCTTGTCCCGCGACCACCAGCGGATCGGCGAACGGGTGGAAATAGGCCGCCCGGCGTTCGGCCGCGAAGGCGCGGGCAACAATGTCCGCCTCGTCCCAGAATTTGCCGACGATGCGCAAGTCGGCGCCCCATTCGGCCAGCTTCATGCGCTTCAGCGGCGACGTGCTTTCCGGCACGAACACGGTGGTCGCCACACCCGCGATGCGGCCGGCGCGGGCCGTCGCCACACCATGATTGCCGCCGGATGCGGTGACGATGCCTTGGGCGAGTGCCGCCGTGTCCGTCGCCAGCAGGCGGTTCATCGCGCCGCGTGCCTTGAACGATCCGCTCGCCTGCAAGCATTCCAGCTTCAACCACAATTCCGCGCCGGTGGCCGGATGCAGCGCCTGCGTCACCGCGACCGTCGGCGTGCGGCGCACATGCGGCGCGATGCGTGTGGCCGCGGCACGCACATCCTGCAACGAGATCATGCGCCGGCTCCGGGTGCCGCGAAGGGTGCGGCGTCGAGAAATCGGTGCAGCACGTTGCCCGTGATGCGGCGGATATTGTTGTCGTAACCGTTCCAGGACAGCGAGCCGGCCCAGGCAATGGAGCCGGTGGAAAACACGGCGCCGCCGTTGGAGGTTTCGAAGAACACCATGTCCGCATGCACCTTGTCGCTCTCGTCGCCGCCGATCATCGCGGGCGTTACCAGAAATTCCTCCGGCGTCAGCATCGTCAGCGGCGTGTGGTTCTCCGAACTCGCCAGAACCAGGGCGTGCGGCGGCGAGCCGAGCAGCTTGTTGTAGGCATCCAGTTCCACGCCGGCGGCACCACCGCCGACCAGTCCGAAATCGCCGATGATTTCGTCGCGCACGCCCGCGAAGACGAAGGCGGCGCGGGGGTTCTCCGAGTCCGGGCGGCGCCGATAGTACGACGACAGATCGAAACCCTGCGCTACGAAGCCGATGCCCGCGATCTGGTTCGGCGCACGGCCGATCCGCCGCCACAGCCCGCCCATTTCGTCGTTGAAACTGTGATAGGACTCGCCGGGCGCGCTCTCCCACGTCCGCGTGCCGCTTTCGGCGCGGCGCACTTCGATCACGCCCGGAAGATCGGCGTGGAAAGCAACGCGCCAGTACCAGCCATTGCCGCCCATGTACATCAGCCGCCCGCCGCGATCCAGATACGCCTGCATCGCGTCGTACATGGCCGTGGAATGATATTCTGGGTGCGTGCCGGTCATCACGGCTCGGTAGCCGTCGAGCAGGCCCAATCCGTCGCGATGCAAATCTTCGTCTGTTGCAACGTCGAACGTGATCCCCTCGTGTTCCAGCCAAGCGAGAATATGCGTGTCGGCGTTGTACTGGTAGAGGGCGGAGCCGTGGCTGCCGAGCCAGGAATGATAGCGCGGCCGCATATTCAGCACCGGCCGCAGCCGGCTGGAATAACACACGCCGCTGCCGTCGGCGTGCTTGTCGTAGAGCGAGGCGCATAGTTCCGGGTGCCGATGCAGATACACGTCGGCATGTTGCAGAACCAGCAACCGCCCCATGCCGATTTCCGCGCCGCGATCAACCAGAACTTGCGAATCGTTGGCGTAGGCCAGATACGCATTTGTCGGCGCTAGAAAGAGTAATTTCGCCGACGTGGCACCGCGATGGCGCGGCGGGCGGACGAAGAATGGGATGTAGTCCTCGTTGGTCGCATCCTCGGTGTTGTCGCCGGCGTGGACATGTACGGCGTAGGCGCCGCTCGGCATGTCCGCAGGCAAGGTCAGCGTGAAGGCCGCGTCCCATCCGGCGTCGTACAGATCGTCGTGATGGAAATGGATCGCGCCATATTCCAGCGGCGCCTGCCGCCAGTCATGCGACTGGCCGCTCCAGTTCGATCCCGTCATGGCGCGCGCCGGCAGATTGACAAGCACGGCATGCTGGCGGCGCGGGCCGACGTCGATGGCGGTTGTCCCGGTCATCTCACGCGAAAAATCCCACGCTGCCATGATATGCGACAGCAGACGCTGCGGCACGGGCCGCGCCGTCGCCATATCGCCCATACCAGAGTCCGTCAGCAGCGTCGGCGCCTCGATCTTGCCGTTGAAGTGGTGCCCGACCGTACCATCCGTCAACGGCCTTGCAGAAAGATAGAAGTCGCCCCCTTCGTCCGGCACGAACGGCACCGTCAGCGCTTCGCTCCGCCGGAATGGGGCGCGTAGCAAGGGAAATATGCGCAGCGGCACCGCTTCCAGCATCAGAACCTGCGCCGCCGGATCGACCGTCGCGACCACGCGGAGCCATTCGCGTTCCAGCAACACGCTCGCCGGCAACGCCACGCTTTGCGATCCGCCGGCGCCGTTCACCGTCAGCACGAGCGCGCCCGCGTCGATTCCCAGCGTGACGCTACCGTCCGCTGTCGCGAGGTGCGCGACAACCTGCGGCAGCCGCCAACCCGGCAGCGTCGGCCAGACATTGGCCACGAACGCGACAGCCTGCCGCATACCGGCAATATTGCGCGCGACCATGTACGACCCGGCGTCGGTGCGCTGCCGCCGTCCGTTGTACCAACCGTCGATCGCGGTCGGCACATGCACCACCCGGAAGCCCGGACCGAGCGGATTGCAGTCGCCATTGACGATGCGGACGACCCGGGCCTGATACCGCTGATCGTTCTCGGCCGAGACATGGCACGTCATCGACTCGCCCGGTGCGACGGAAATCTCGCTTGTGTAGCCTAGGATGGTGAACACGATGCCTCGGTGTCAGGACGGATCATTGGTTGTCCACCTTCTCCCCGGTTGCCGCTTCCCAGCGGCGGCAGAACACGTACCACTCGGCGTCCTCGCGGCTGTCAAACTGATGCTGCGGCTCGATCACGATGTCGTCGGCGCGGTTGGCCGGAAGCCACGCCAGCACCCAGCGACGGAACGGGAGCGTGTTGAGGATCACCAGTTGCCGCCCATCCTGGCTGCGCCGCAGGGCGTTCAGCACGCGCTGCAAGCCGGGGCTGTGATGGCCGATCACATCGTGACGGAATTCGTCGATGTAGATGCGGTCGCGCGCAGGGTCGATCCGATAGGGCATCAGGCTGGCTCCGGCACCAGCGACTCGGCAATCGTGATGATGGTGCCGCCCTGTTCCAGCGCGGCCCGTATCGCGGGCGGCGGCTCCGTGTCCGTGATCAGGCGCGTCACTGCCTCCAGGCCGCAGACGCGGGCGAAGCCGCGCAGGCCGAACTTGCTCGAATCGCATAACACGATCACCTCGGCGGAACTGCGGATGTAGCCCATGGTGAGTTGCGTCTCTTCCACGGAGTAGTCGAACAACCCGTCCTCGCACAGGCCGGCGGTGCCGATGAACGCCTTGTGCAGCCAGTGATCGGCCAACTGGCGCTGCGCGATGGGGCCGCACAGCGAGCCCTCGCGCGGCCGCAACTGGCCGCCGAGCATATACACGTCCGGCATCGGCCCCGGCCCTGCCGACAGCGCCGAGATCACGCGCAGGCTGTTGGTGACGATGCCGAGGCCCCCGCGCCCGCACAGCAAGGCGGCAAGGCTTGCGACGGTCGAGCCGACATCCAGCCCGATCACCTCGCGCTCGCCGATCAGGTCGGCAGCAGCGCGGGCGATGGCTCGTTTTGCATTTGTGCGAATATGTGCGCGCGCGTCGAACGACGGCTCCTGCGGCGCGGCCGGTGGGAGCGCTGCGACAGCGCCGCCGTGGGACCGCTGCACCGCGCCAAGCCGCTGCAACGCATCGAGGTCGCGGCGCACCGTCATCTCGGACATGCCCATTTCCCTTGCGATGTCTGCAACCGATACGAAACCCCGCTCGGCAATGGCGGTTTGCAGCATCCTCCGGCGGACCAACGCCGGCAACAGGCCACGAGTGGCCATCTTGCCGGTGCGGGGGTTCGGGGGCGCGCGCGATGCCATTGCCGCTATGCTATCTGCGGCGCAGCGGCAATACAACATCGGCGCGGCGGCCCGCGTGTGCTGACCTGTGCGATTTTGTTTGACTCTGCGCGGCGCCGCGCTATCGTCTCGTCACAACGGCCTGTGGCCGGCTTGCGCGGGTGCTCGCGCGGCCGGCTGTTCGCGTATTTGCGGCACTCCGCAATTCGCAAACTTTCTGCATCCCAGCTATGATTTTTCCTGTTGCGTGCTGTCGCCCGCGCCCGTAGCGTCGGCTCATCACCGGATGAAATCCGGCGTACGAACCAACGGGTTCAGGGGGTCTGGAATGATCGGACGCAGAGATTTCGGCAGGCTCGCTGCGGGTGCGGGCCTTGCGTTGGCGACACGACCGCGCCTTACCCGCGCGGCCGGTATGTCGGACTTCAAAGCCGCCAGCGGCCAGCCGGTGTATTTTCGAGGCTGGCAGTACAAGACGGACATCGTCCAGTCTAATGTCAGCCACTACAACACCTCGCAGGGCGGCCACGTCGACTACGCGACGGTCACGGGCGACTATCCGGCGATCATGGAGCAGAATCTGATGTCGGGCGGCCAGCTCGACGTGCTCTACGGCAACCCATCGCAGGCGACGCGCTATTTCGACGGCGGCTGGATTGCGCCCATTGAGGAGTTGCAGACCTACGACGAGATCAAGGCCGAGTTCCTGCCGAACCTGTGGGACGCCTGGACCTACAAGGGCAAGCTGCTGGGCCTGTCCTACTTCGCCACCACGCGCGGCGTGATTCATGTGAATCTGAAGGCGTTCAACGGCGCCGGTCTCGCCGACAAGGATTTCCCGAAAAGCTGGGACGAGCTGTACGACACCGTGTTTGCGCTGAAGGATAAGGGTGTCGCCACCCCGTTCCTGCCGCACTGGTTCGGCGAGTGGTACGGCATCTCCTGGGCGTTCGTGTTCGAGGTGCTGAATCGCGGCGGCAAGGTGGCCGACGACGAGACGCACAAGCCTACACTGACGACGGACAAGTCCGGCCCGGCCTACAAGACGCTCGCGGCCTGGAAGAAGCTGTGGAACGCCAAGCTGGTCCCGTCGGAGGTGCTGACCTACAACGAGGCCGCCTACATCGCCGCCTTCGGCTCCGGCCGCTACGTGTTCAGCCCGCAGCAGCTCTACGATCTCCAGTCGTTCAACGAAAAGGGCAAGTCGCAGATTGCCGGGTTCGACAGTCTGCTACCAGTGCAGGGCCAGTCCTGGGGGCTGATCGACTCGGCGCTTTACATGATGACCAAGCGCCAGCGGCCGGACCCGGTGACGGAGGACGTCAAGAAATTCACGTCCTGGTACGGCTTCAAGGACGATACCGGCAAGATCGCCATCGGCGAACGCTGGATGCAGGAATCGATGCTGTTCTCCGCTTACAAATCCATCATGGACAGCCCCGCCACCGAGGCACGCATCAAACAAGCCGTGGCGCGGCCGGAGGATTACAAGGCGGTGCTCGACGTTTACAAGGCCACCCCGTACCCGTCCGGCATCTGGAAGGTGGTCTGGTCGGAAGAGTACAATTCCTGGCTCAAGGATTCGCTGGCCAACTTCCTGCTGCAAGACGGCGACATCATCTCGATGATCACCGCGTCGAACGACAAGATCAAAGAACTGAACGACAAGTATGGCATCTGACCGGGCGCGGCGCGAACTGAGCGACACGCAGTTCGCGCTCGCGATCGGCATGCCGGTGTTCGTGTTTCTCGTCATCGTCGTGGCCTACCCGCTCGGTTACGCGATCTGGATGAGCGTACACAAAATCGTCTTCTTCGGCGGCTACCGCAGCACGTTCACGGGATGGGCCAATTTCGCGCGCGTGCTGTCGGACCCGAATTTCTGGTGGTCCACCTGGGTCACGATCCGCCTGACCTTCGAGGCGGTAATGCTGACGATGCTGCTCGGCCTCGCCCTCGCGTTGATGCTGAACCGCCCGATGGTCGGCGGCGGTCTCGTCAGGACGGTGGTGTTTTTGCCGTGGTGCGTCTCGCTCTACGGCGCCGGCCTGATGTTCGCCTATCTCGCGCGCGGGCAAACCGGCCTGGGCACCTCCATCGCCTACGCCTTCGGTTCCATGGCGTCGGTCGATCTGATGACGCGCGAAGTCGTGATCGAAGTCCTCGCCGTGGGCGCGGCCTGGACGATGGCGCCGCTGGTCGCATTCTTTCTGCTCGCCAACCTGAAAACCATCCCGTCCCGCCTCTACGATCTCGCGGCTTTGGACCGGCTGTCGCGGTTCGAGACATTCTGGAATGTCACCTTGCCGCCGCTGCGCTACACGCTGTTCGTGTTCACCTCGATCATCACCGTGCTGTCGATGAAGCTGTTCGATTTCATCTTCGTGATGACCGGCGGCGGCCCCGGTACCACCTCGGCCACGCTGACTTACCAGATTTACAAAGTGAGCTTCAAAAATCTCGATCTCGGCTACGGCGCTGCGATGTCGTTCTATCTGCTGTTTTTCATCCTGGCCTCCACTTTCCTGCTCTACCTCGTCTGGGGTCGGCGGGAGACGCGGTTTTGAGGCGCAACCGGTATCTGGCCATCGCCGTCGTGCTGGCACTGCTGTGGTCGCTAGTGCCCATCTACTGGTTCTGCCGCATGGCGCTGCTGACACCGCTGGAAATCCAGCAATATCCGTGGCCGCTGTTCCCGCGCGCACCCAACGTTGCCTCGTTCTGGAACATTTTCGGCTACGACTATTTTTTGTCGGACGGCACGCGCGTGCCTGCCTCCGGTCAGGCGAATCAGATCATCCGTGGCCTGTACGACAGCATCTTCGTGAGTGTCGTCGTCACGGTGCTGACCTTGCTCGCCGTGCTGCCGCTCGCCTACGTGTTCGCGCGGCTGGAGTTTCGCTTCAAAAGCGTGCTGCTGTTCGCCATTCTGCTGTCCGTGGCGCTGCCGCCGGTGTCCACGTTGATCCCGTTCTACGCCATGTATATCCGCCTCGGCCTGTCCGGCACGCTCACCGGCCTCGTCATCGTGGACCTGACCATCACGGTGCCGTTCGTCGCCTGGATGCTGATCGGCTATTTCCGCAATCTGCCGCCGATCGAGCGGCTGGCGCGGATGGACGGCTACGGCCGCCTCGCCGCTTTCGTGCAACTGGTGATTCCGCTGGCCAAAAGCGGCATCGCCGTGGCCGCCGTCATCGCCTTCCTGTTCGCCTGGAACGAATATACCTACGCCCTGGTGCTGGTGAACGGCAGCACCGCCAACACGCTGCCGACCGCGATTTCCGGCTTCCTGTTCCAAGACCCGCAACCGGCCAATCTCGCCGCCTCTGTGGTCGTCACGATCATTCCGCCGGCGCTGGTGGCGTATTTTTTGCAACGTCATGTCGGTGAGATGAACCTCGTCGATCCGGTGCGATAGGGAACGACCATGGCCAGTATCGACCTTCAGGGCGTCGAAAAACGCTACGGCGCCCATCATGCCGTGCGCGCGCTGGACATGCACATCGAAGACGGCGAGTTCCTGGTGCTGCTCGGCCCCTCCGGCTGCGGCAAGACGACGACGCTGAACATGATCGCGGGGCTGGACGCCCCGACGGCCGGGAAAATCCTGTTCGACGGCCGCGATGTCACCGAAATTTCCGCCTATCGCCGCAACGTGGCGATGGTGTTCCAGTCCTCGCTGCTCTACCCGCACCTGACCGCCCGCCGCAATATCGAGACCAGCCTGCGCTACAGCACCCTCAGCAAAGTCGAGAAACAGGCGCGCATCGCCGAAACCGTGCGCATGCTGGAAATCGAGCCGCTCCTCGATAAATTGCCGAGCCAGATGTCCGGCGGCCAGCGCCAGCGCGTCGCCACCGCCAAGGCCATCGTGCGCGAACCGGCGGCCTTCCTGCTGGACGAGCCCTTGTCGGCGCTGGACGCCGCGTTGCGCCTTTCGCTCCGCTCCGAACTGGTCAATCTGCAAAAGCGCCTCGGTACGACAACCGTCTTCGTCACCCACGACCAGATCGAGGCGATGACGATGGGCGACCGCATCGGTGTCATGTCCGGCGGCGAATTGCAGCAGATCGGCACGCCCGACGAGATATATAATTCGCCGGCGACGTTGTTCGTTGCGGGTTTCCTCGGCTCGCCGCCCATGAATCTGATCGAGGGCGAGATCGCTGCCGGCCTGTTCCGTAGCGAACAGCTTTCCGTGCCGGTTGCCGCGCCGCCCGGCCGCGCGACGCTCGGCATTCGACCACAAGACATGCATTTGGTGGCCCCCGACGCGGCGGGCGCGCTTCCGGTCACGGTGTTCGCTCTCGAACATCTCGGTCGCGAGTCCATCGTCATTGCCGAGGCGCACGGCGGCCTGAAAGTTCGCATCATTGTCGAGGCGGGCTTCTCTGCCCACGTCGGCGAACGGCTCGGCTTTGCGCCCGATCCCGCACGATGCCTGTTGTTTGCCCAGGACGGCACGCGCATACCGATGCGCGCCAGCGTCCTCGCCTGACTCATCTGACCACCATTTTTTGAGAGGAGTTCGCTCCCATGGATCAACCCGTCCAGCTTTCGACCGCCGCACATCGCACCGGCGCCGCCGCCCACCCGCTCGATCCGTTGAGCGTGGCCGAGATCGCACGCGCCACCACGATCATCCGCCAGCACTTTCCCTGGGGCGACGATCTGCGCGTCGAGACCATCGACATCGACGAACCGGCGAAAGATCTCGTCCGCAACTACGTCGCTGGCCAGCAATTCCCGCGCGTCGCGCGCTTCAACGTCTATCGCCAGGGCGAAACCGGCGTCTGGCAGGGCCGCGTCGATCTCGATGCTGGCCAGGTCGTCGGCCAAAAATTCCGGCCCGAGGCGCGGGCGATGGTCGCGGTGGAAGAGATCCTGCTGATCGAAAAGACCGTCCGCGCCGACGCACGTTTCCGCGAGGCGCTGCGCCGCCGTGGCCTGCTCGACGAAGTGGAGATGATGTGCGTCGATCCATGGACCGTCGGCGATTTCGGCCACGCTATCGAGGAAGGCCGCCGCGTTCTGAATTGTTTCATCTGGATGCGGATGTTCGAGAACGACAATTATTACGCCCATCCGGTCGAGGGCCTGCACGCGCTGATCGACCTCAGCACGCTGGAAGTGCTGCGCGTGGAAGATCATTTCGAAGCATCCGGCGACTACATCCCGGTGCCGCGCGCACCACGCAACTACGATGCCTCGCTATTGACCGAATTCCGCGCGCCGTCCGCGCCGCTGGACGTGGTGCAGCCGGAAGGCCCCGGCTACCGCGTCGATGGCAACCTAGTAACGTGGGAAAACTGGGATTTCCGTGTCGGCTTCAACGGCCGCGAAGGGCTGGTGCTCTACACCATCGGATACACGCACCAGGGCAGGCGCCGCCCCATCGTCTATCGCGCGTCGATTGCCGAAATGGTGGTGCCGTACGGCACGCCGGAGCGCAGCCATTACCGCAAAAACGTGTTCGACAGCGGCGAACTCGGCTTCGGCCGCATGGCAAATTCGCTGTCGCTCGGCTGCGACTGCCTCGGCACCATCCATTACTTCGACGCGGTGGTGCCGGACGTGTTCGGCGGCGCCCGCACGATCGAGAACGCCATCTGTCTGCACGAGGAAGATGCCGGCCTGTCCTGGAAGCATTTCGATTTGCGTAACAACCGTACCGAAGTCCGCCGCGCGCGCAAGCTGGTGATTTCCTCCATTTCCACCATCGGCAACTACGAGTACGCGTCATACTGGTATCTGCATCAGGACGGGCGCATCGAGTACGAGATGAAGGCGACAGGCATCATCAACACTGCCGCCTGTCATCCCGGCCAGCCCGGCCGGTACGGCACGGAAGTCGCCCCCGGCATCGTCGGCCACATCCACCAGCACATCTTCTGCGCGCGGCTGGACATGGAAGTCGATGGTCCAGGCAACAGCGTTGTGGAATGCGATACACATGTGCCGCCGAAGGGACCGGAAAATCCGTACGGCAACGCCTTCTATGTCGCCGAACGCACGCTGCCCACCGAACTGGCGGCCCAGCGCGATGCCGATTTTGCAAAAATGCGGTATTGGAAGATCGTGAATCCGGGCGCGAAAAACTGGGTTGGCACTCCCACCGCGTACAAGTTGGAAGCCGGCTCCTCGGTGCAGCCGTTTACCGATCCGGACGGCCCCTCCGGCAAGCGCGGCCGCTTCATTCAGCACCAACTCTGGGTCACGCCGTTCGATGCGGAGGAACGGTATCCCGCCGGGGAATTCGTCAACCAGTCGCGAGGCGACGATGGATTGCCGGCCTGGACGGCGAAGGACCGCCCAATCGAGAACACCGATATCGTGGTCTGGCACAGCTTCGGCCTGCACCATCTGCCCCGGCCGGAGGATCATCCGGTTCAGCCCTGCGTTGTCTGCGGCTTCAAACTGATGCCGTCCGGCTTCTTCGACCAAAACCCGGTCATCGACCTGCCGCCGGCGAAGAACGACGCAAGCTGTCTGGCGACCTCGCCGCATTGCTGTGGCTGAAAGTCAACGTGTCCATCCAAAACTTCCCGGGTGAGATGAACCTGATGCCTCCAACCCGTCATTCCGGCGAAGGACGGAATCCAGGCCAGTCCGCTCCGATTTTCGCGCGGGCCTGGACCCCGGCCTTCGCCGGGGTGACGCGTAACAGTTTGGAAGAACAAAAATACTTGTCGGATAGACACTAACCCGCGCATGGAACCCGCCTGATGCATGACTTCATCGTCGTGGGCGCCGGCGCCGCCGGGGCCATCCTAGCCAGCCGGCTTTCCGAGGATCCGCACCGGAGTGTGCTGTTGCTGGAATCCGGGCCGGATTATCGCAGCGCCGAGCAGCCGCCGGAGATGGCAAGCCCCAACCCATTCAACCTGCTGCTGCCGGCCGAATTCCAGGCCCGCTACATGTATCCCGACCTGATGGCCCGGCGCACCGCCCGCCAACAGCCGCGCATCTACTGGCGCGGCAAGGGCGTGGGCGGCAGCACGGCGGTCAACGGCCAGATCGCCATTCGCGGCGTGCTGGACGCGTTCGACGAATGGGCTGAAATCGGATGCGAGGGCTGGTCGGCGCGCGACGTGCTGCCGTATTTCAACCGGCTGGAGACGGACTCGGTAGCAGGTGCCGCCGCCTATCACGGGTCTGCCGGCCCGATCCCGGTCTATCGCGCGCCGGTGGAAAGCTGGGGGCCGGTGGACCGCGCCCTCCGCGACGGCGCACTGTCGCTCGGCTATCCGTGGTGTGACGATCTGAACGCACCGGACGCGGACGGTGTCTGCGCCTATGCCATCAACTCGCGCGACTTCCGCCGCGTCTCGACCAACGACGCCTATCTGGAACCCGCGCGCGGCCGCCCGAACCTGACCATCGTCGGCGGCGCCGTAGTGGACAAGGTGCTGATAGAGAACAATCGCGCTCTCGGCGTGTCGGTGCTGCTGCCGGACGGGCGGCAGGAATTCCGCGCCGCCGAGGTGATCCTGTCGGCCGGCGCCATTCACAGCCCGGCGATCCTGCAACGCTCCGGCATCGGCCCGGCGGCGCTGCTGGCGGGCCTCGGCATTGGCGTCGTGGCCGACCTGCCGGTCGGGCGCGGCTTCTTCGACCATCCGTTCATCCGCCTGGAGCTGAAACTGCGCCCGGAGTTGCGCGCCACCGACCCGAACGCGCGCCACACCAATTGCTGCGTCAAATACAGCTCTGGTTTCCCCGGTGCGGCCGGGCGTGACATGCTGCTGGTTTCACTGAACCACGGCGGCGTCGGCGTGAAGCAGGACATGGCGCAGTTCGGCGAGGCCGGGCTGCACGCTATGCTATTCGAATCCCGCAGCCGCGGCGAAATCCGCATCGTCTCCGCCGATCCGCTGGCGCAGCCGGACGTGGACGAGAACATGCTGAGCGATCCGCTGGACATCGCCCGCCTGCGCGACGGGGCGCGGCGGCTGGGGGCGCTGGCGCGCACGCCGTCGGTACAGGCGATCACCACCGCGATCCAGCTCGGCAACACAGGCCGCCCGCTCGACGATCTGTTCGCCTTCTCCGACGACGAGGTGGACGAGTGGCTACTGGCCGACTGCTCCGATTCGCAGCACGGCGCCGGCGGCTGCAACATGGGCCTGCCCGACGTGGCCGACGGCCGCAGCGTGGTCACGCCCGACTGCCGCGTGCGAGGCATCGCTGGCCTGCGCGTGGTCGATGCCTCGGTCATGCCGCTGGACTGCAAGGCCAACACCAACTTCACCACCATGATGATCGGCGAAAAAATGGCCGCCGAGATCGGGGCCGCAGCGCGGCCGTGACGTTTCGTGCGGGGCGATCCATACCGAGGCCCCGCCGCCGGCGTCGGCGGTCCGCCAGCCAAGCGCGAACGCCTGCGCCAGCAATTGTCGATAGATGAGATCGCGGGCTGCACCCTCCGTCACCAGCGGGGCGAATCCCCGGCTCTCCCACGTCCGGCGCGCAAAATCCGGGTGTGCCCAGGCGACGACCCCACCATTGGCAAAGGCGGCGCGGTTGCCGGTGTCCAGGTAGCTTTCCGCCGGCAGTCCCTCGGCCAGCAGCGCCGCGTGCGCGGGCAGTTCGACGTGCCAGTAGGTCACGGTGGCCACGTCCTCCTGCCGGACGGTGGCCCCGTTCAAAAGGTAGCGGATCGGGATCAGAACGCCCTCCACGAACACGGCGTGGTCGGGGGACAGCCACAAATCGCGGGCCGGGCGCCCAAGACCGAAGGCATGGGCGGCGATGCGGACCGGCTGCACGTCCGCCGGGCGAGGATGCGTGCGGCACTGCAAGCGGCGGTGGCCGAGCCAGACCACCGGCGCCCAGCCGCCGCCGGCCAGCACCACGTGGTCGCCCGCGCACAGGTCCTCGACCGCCACGTCCCCGCGCTCCGTCGCGATCGATGTGCCGGCCGCATAGCAAGCCATCAGGCCGATCTCGGCCAGCGATGCGACTCCCAGCTCGCCGTTTTCGGTCGGGTGGAGGTGATCGAAGAACAGATATTGGTTCTGAGCGCTTCCCGTCGCCGCGAGGGTACCGGTGTTGCCCCCCACGTAAGTACCGCTCCAGACCGGCGACGTCACGTTGGTCAGGCCGTAGGCGGACGGGTCAGCCACCGCGCTGTCGATGAGTTGGAACGTATCGACGATCGTGACGTGCAGGCCGTCTCTGACCGCTACGTCGGCCAGTTGCGTGATCAAGTCGGCGTTGTACTCGCTTGCCAGCGACGAGGCCAAGGCGTCGAACGAGGCGGATGGCGTGCCGCTGCCATTGGCCAATCCGTCCTGCGCGTCCGGCGTCTCGCCGAGGTCGGGGATGTCCAGCACGAGCAAGTTCTTCGCGCCGTCGTCTGCCAGACCCTTGACGAAGCTGATCTCGTTATCGACGGCATCGTCGATGTCGGTGGTCTGTTGCAAGGCGGATAGGCCGGTGTCGGCCAGCACGTCGAGCACATCGTTCGAGCCGATCGAGAGGGTGTACAGCGCGTTCGGCGCTGGGTCTGGCTCCAGAACGTCGAACTGCGCCAGTTGCGAGGGCAGCGAGATCGCTGCCAGATCGGTGTTGCCGCTATTCTGTGGTGTCAGTCCAGTTTCGGCGCCGCCATAGGCGAAATCGAGGCCGGTGGACGGAACCGGGACAAGCGGCGTCAGGTATGGGACGCTCGGCTCCAACGTACCGAGCCCGAGCGCAAGGGACAAATCCTGCACCCATGTCGGCCCATTGCTGAACACGTTGGCGGTGACGGAGCCGAGTAGGGGGACGTTGTAGGTTTCCTGAAAGTAGGGCGATTGCGGCGTGGCAGTGCCGAGTTCCGCGGTGGTGATCGACAGGTTGCCGGCATCCGACAGGCTGTCCCCGAAAGCGTAGATCGCACTGAAGTTCAGCGACGTGTTTTGCGCCATGGTTTGGTCCCCCAAGCGTGATCGGCGACGCAGATTTTCTGCCGCCATCGTGGCCGCAATGGGACAATGTGGGGACGCGGCGTACGGCGCGCGGGCGGTTTCCCCGCGATGTGATGTGCCGGTCGCGAAGCGTGCGGGGAATTGTAATGGGTGAGCCGATGAGCGTCGAGCGACGGCGCGAGGGGGAGGAACAGGCTCAGAGGACGGTCGCCGTGAGCGGAGGTTCGTGGACCCACCGGCTGGCGCGTCCCTTGGTCGCTCCGCTGGTGGGGACCGGGATCTCACCCAACCATGTGACGACGGCCCGGTTGGTGACGGGCCTTATGGCTGCCGGCGCCATGCTGCCCGGCGACGGGGCCTGGACCTGGTGGGCCGGCTGGCTGTGGCTGCTGTCGGCATTTCTCGACCGTGCGGACGGCGAGCTGGCGCGGGCCGGTGATATGGCGTCTCCCGAGGGACAAGAATGGGATTACCGGGTGGACCTGATCGTCAATCCCACCTTCTTCGTGGCAATCGGCGTCGGTCTTCGACATTCCGTCCCTGGCGATTACGCCATTCCGCTCGGCGCCGTCGCGGGCGTATCCATATTCTGCGCTGCGTATTGGTCGAAGTCTTTGGAACGCCGGCAGGGGTTGGCGGTCAAAGCCTATTCCGGGGCATTTGGTTTCGATCCCGACGATCTACTGTACCTGTTCGCGCCGCTGGCTTGGTTGGGCTGGCTGATGCCGATCATGGTCGGCGCTGCGATCGGTGGACCGCTAATGGCGCTCCTGACCGGTTGGAGGCTGCACCGCCTGTCCGTTCGCCAATCCAAGGACGGACATTAGGCAACGGCGCTCTCAGGTGCCGAATCAGCCAGTGGCACCGCCGAGCAGCGCCTGCCCCACATATTCGCCCGGCTGCGCGCCCGGTGGGCAGGCGAACAGGCCGCTGCCGACATGGGTGGCGAACTGGTTCATCGCGTCCAGCTTCGACATGCTGTCGTAGATCTTGATGAAGCCGGCCCTCGGGTCGCGCTGGTAGGCCAGGAAGAACAGCCCGGCGTCGAACTCCATGCCCTGGCGCCAGGGCGGCCAGCGCTCGGCGGTCAGGTTCACGCCGTCATTATAGGCGAAGCCGCGCCGCAGGATTTGTGCGCCGTCGTTGTTGGCGGGGGCCGCGAGTCGGATATGCGCGTTCTCGGCGATGGTCGGGTTGCCGTCCTTGTCGGCGGCGGCGAGGTCCGGCGTGTCGAACTCGTGCCCGCCGCCGATCGGGGCGCCGGAATATTTGCGGCGGCCGACCACCTCCTCCTGAAAATCGACTTCGGTGCGGTCCCAGTGCTCCAGCGCGATGCGGATGCGGCGGGCGACCAGGTAGCTGCCGCCGCGCATCCAGGCCGGACCTTCCTCGCCGGCCCAGACGACCTTGGCAAAGCGAGCAGCGTCCTTCGGCGTCGGATTGTTGGTGCCGTCCTTGAACCCCATCAGGTTGCGCGGCGTCTCGCCCGGCGCGGCGGCCGGGTTGAAGCCGGACTGCGCCCAGCGGATTTCGGCCGCGCCGTAGGACAGGCGCGCGAGTTGGCGGGCGGCGTGGAAGGCGACTTGCGGGTCGTCCGCGCAGGCCTGGATGCAGATGTCGCCGCCCGTGCGTGCCTCGACCAACTGGTCGCCGTTGAACAAAGGAAGGTCCGGCAACGCCTCTGGCCGCAGTGCGGCGAGGCCGTAGCGATCCTTGTCGTCCTTGACGAACAGGCCGGGGCCGAACCCGAACGTGATGGTCAGGCGGGCGGGCGGTAGCCCAATCGCATCGCCGCTGTCGGCGCCGGGGCGGGCGGTGTCGGTGCCTAGGACGCCAGCGGTGTCGCCGGCGGTCATGCGGGCCGCCGCCTCCGTCCAGGTGCGCATCAGTCCCGCCACCTCCTCCCGCTTGGTTGCGCGCAGGTCGAACGCGAGGAAATAGACATGTTGTTGCGCGGGTGTGGCGATGCCGCCTTGATGCTCACCCCAGAACGGCTCGATCGCCGGAAGCGGCTCCGTCGCCGCCGCGCGCGCGACCGTCGCTGAGCCGGCGGCGGCCACCAAACCGGTGGCTGCCGCCAGAAATCCGCGCCGGGAGGAGAATGGACAGCGACCCGTCATCGCGCCAGTACGAGCGTGTTCATGTCGTCCTCGACGTAATAGAACCCGTCGCCAGCGGGCGTCATGGCGATGCCGAACAGATCGCCGCTGCCCGGCGGGGACTGCGCCTTGTCCGCGTCGATCCACTGCGCATAGATTTGGTGGCCGTTGGCTGGGTCGATCTCCACCACCTGCCCGTTCAGCCCGTTGGTAACAAGCAGATGGCCGTTCGGCGCGGTTGCAAGCGCCAACGGCCGTTGCAGCAGCCCGTCCGCCGTCATCTCCCGGCCGACGCCCGCGCTGGTGGTGCGGGTGGTCGCGTCCCAGATCGCGTTGACACGATTGCCGATGGCGTCGGCGACATATAGCGTGTCGTTGGCACCGAGGGCGAGGCCGGTTGGCCCGACGATGAACACGCTCTTGTCCGCCTGCTCGCCGAATCCGCTGGCAACGACAGTTTCCTTCGTAACGACCGGCGGCTTGCCGTCCGCAATGGTCAGGTTCAGGCGGACGACGTTGGCCAGCTTCAGCACTGGCGGCGTGCCGTCCGGCGATCCGACTTCGAAGCCGGTGTTGCTGACGAACAGCGTCGCCGTGCCGCCGTCGTCGATCACCGCCATGTTGCCCCAGGGGCCGTTGATGTTCGGGCTGGCGATGGTACCGGCGACCGCACCTTGCGAGTCCAGCACGATCAGGCAGCCCTGGCCTTTGGTGGCCGTCGTGCCGTCGGTGCTCGGCAGGCTGCCGACGATGACCCAGCCGGATTTCAGCATGACCATCGCAGTCGTCAGGCCGATGCCGCCCGGGCAGCCGTCCAGATGGCGCGGGATGGCGGCGAACAGGGTCAGTTTCTTGGTCGTGGGGTTGATGTCGACGATCGTCGTGCCGAGACCCTGAAGATTGTTCTTGTCGTTGAAATTGTCGACCAGAACGTCGCCCTGCTGGATTTTGCCGGCCGAAACGGGGGCGACGTAGATCGCGTACGGGTTCTGGTCGCCGTTGACCGGCACGGTCGAGGTGACGGTGACGTGCCGCTTGATCTTTTCCAGGAAGCCCGCCGGTTCGGCCCTGGCGGCACCAGCGACCGTGGCCAGTGCCAGCGCGGCGAGCAGGCCGGCCCGGGCCGAAACTGCCAGACACGTCATCGGAAAGTGCTCCTGCCAGCATGCGATAGTGCGAGTGAGTTGCATCTAATGCGTCCCTCCGTCCTGCTCAACTGCTTAAAAGGTGATGGTGGTGCGCGCGCCGAGCACCAGTTCGTTGCCGATGCGCTTGCCGGGATTGTTCGGGTCGGCGATGCCGCCGCCGGGCAGGAACGTGTACTGGATGTCAGGCTGCACCTGCCACCAGGGCGCGACCTGGTACTGGTATGTCAGTTCGACGAAACTCTCGCTGGACCGCACCGGGCTGGGCGTGCCGGAAAACGCCACCGTGTCGCGGTCCAGCGCGGCGGCCACGTTGCTCACCTGCGCGAAACCGTAGCCGAGGCCGACCGTGTCGTTGTCGCGCCCGGCGAACGGCCCCTTTAGACTCACGCCGGCATCGGCGCTAAAACTGATCAGGTTGCGGTCCGAGGGTGCGCCCATGACGCGGGCGAACACACCCATCGAGGTCGGGCCCTGCGGGTCCGGCTGCCACACCATCTGGTCGGCGACCGCATACAGGCTGTAGTTGCCGCGATGCGCGCGTGGGGTGCCGGTGCTGGCCGGATCGGCGAGCGACAGGCCGGTGTTGTCGATCCGCTGATCCGCGAACGAAGCCGTGTCGTACCAGATGCCCAGCTTGTAGGTGCCGGGCAGACCGCCCTTGGGTTCATCGGCGGTCGCCATCTGGCCCAGCGCCGGCTGGTTCACCGCGTACTGGATTTCCGCAATGACCAGCGCGCCCGTGTTCAGGTTGAATTTGGTGCCGGATTTCTCGGCGCCGCGAAGCTGCGAATCGTCGTCGAACGGGCCGCCGGGCGGATTGTCGTCGAACACGCCGGCCAGGAACGTGACCGGGCCGCCGGGCTGCGTGCGAAACCGGATGCCGGGCGAGGACAGCGGATAGGCCGGGCCGCCCGCGTACAAATCGGCGGACGGGATCATCGGCCAGCCCATCATCGTGTTCAGGAATAGCGCCGAATACTGGCTGGCCATGAATTCCTGGTCGATGCTCTGCTGGCCGAGCTTGATGTCGACTTTCCCTTGCAGGAACGATTGCTGGTACCATAATTCCCACAGTCGCGTGGCGCGCGAGGATTCGATGCCGCTGGCGGTTTGCAGAGATTGCAGGCTGTCGCTGCTGAGGTTGCGGCCGTGCAGTTGCAGCGCGCTGACGTTGAACGTGCCGCCCTCCCACCCGAACGCCTTTTGCGTGTCCAGCGTCAGCGTCGCCGTCGTCAGCCCGTCATAGTCGAACGTGCGCCGCGTGCCGCCGCTGACATTGCCCAACACCTCGCTGACTTCTTGCAGGTTCAGCGTGATGCCGTAGTTGCCGAGCACGGTGCGAATCCCGAACAGGTCGGGAAATAGGTTGTTGCGGGACGGTGAGAACAAGCCGGTGAGAAAGCCCGGATCGGTCGCGGGCGCAGGTGTCTGCGCCGACGATGGCGCGGCGACGGCGAGCGCGGGCGCCGCCAATAATGCCGCGCGCCGGAGTCGGCGGCGGTGGACGGACGGCGATGTCATGAACGGCCCTTTCGACGTGGCTGAATTGCAAATGCGAGTAATTCGCATTTACTGGCATGGCCAACGGCGGTCAACCCGCTTTGCAGGGGTAGGCGACCACATCGCCCTCGACGGTCAGCGCGACCTCCTGGCCCGGCCAGGGGGTGATGTGGCCCGCCACGCGGGCGGTCAGCATGGTCGTATCGTCGCCGCCCGACAGGCGGAGCAAGACGCTCGCGTCGTGGCCGTAGAACGTCACGTCCACCACGCGGGCGCGGACACCCGGCGCGTCGGGGCCGGGGGCGAGCAGGATCTGTTCGGGGCGCACCAGCAAGTCCACCGGCCCGTCCGGCGCGCCATCCGCCAGCCGCAACATCCCGAGGCTGCATCGTGCATGGCCGCCCTGCGCGAGGCCGGGCAGCAGCACCGCGTCGCCGACGAATTGCGCCAGTTGCGGGTCGGCGGGTGAGCGATACAGCGTGCGCGGATCGGCGACCTGCACCAGCCGCCCGTCGCGTAGCACGGCGACTTGATCGCCGACCGACAGCGCCTCCGACTGGTCGTGCGTGACCAGCAGAGCCGTGGCGCCAGCGGCGGACAGGGCGGCCGTGACCGCCTGCCTCGTTTGAACGCGCAAGGCGGCGTCGAGGGCGGAAAAAGGCTCGTCCAGCAGCACGAGGCGCGGTGCGGGAGCCAACGCCCGGGCCAGCGCCACCCGTTGTTGCTCGCCGCCGGACAGTTCCTGCGGCGGCCGGCCGGCATAGTCGGCCGGCAGGCCCACCAGCGCCAACAGGTCCGAGACGCGGTCGTGGCGACGGCGGAGGTGGCGGGGCAGGCCGAACACGATGTTGTCGGCCACCGACAGGTGCGGGAACAGTGCTCCTTCCTGTGCCACGTAGCCGATTCGCCGCCGTTCCGGCGCCAGGTGCAGGCCGGGGCCGCACACCGCCTCGCCGCCGATGCGAATGGTGCCGGAATCCGCCCGCTCGAACCCGCAGATCAGCCGCAGCAGCGTGGTTTTGCCGCTGCCGGAGGCGCCGAGGACGGCGACGAGGCACCCGGATTCGACCGTCAGATCGACACCGCGCAGCACCGGCTTGGCCCCGAACACCTTGCCCAGTCCCTCGATCCGCAGTTCGGCCATCCCGCTCCATCCCACGTCAGCCCGCGAACAGCCCGGAGGCGCCAAAGCGGCGCGCGAGCAGCCATGTCGAGACGAGGGACAGCCCCGCCATCAGCGCCGCGTACGGCGCCGCCGCCGCGAAGGCCAGCGTGGAGGTATCGGCCCAGACCTGCGTTGCCAAGGTTTTCGTGCCGATCGGCGCCAGCAGCAGTGTCACCGTCAACTCGGTGACGATGGAGACGAACACCAGGGCGGCGGCCGCACCCAGGCCGGGGCCGGCCAGCGGCAGCAGCACGCGCCACGCCACGGCCGCCCAGCCGAGGCCGAGCGACCGCCCGCTCTCCTCCAGCCCGATTTGCGCCTGCGCCAGCGCCGCCCGCACGCTTACCAGCGCCAGCGGCAGGAACAGCATCGCGTAGGCGGCGATCAGCAGGGCGGCGCCTTGATACAGTGGCGTGCCGATGGTCATGGAGATCAGCGCGAGCGCCACGACGATGCCCGGCACGCCTTGCGCCAGATACGCCATCCGCTCCAGCACCACGATCAGTTTCCCCTCGTGGCGGACCACCAGGAATCCCAGCGGCAGCGCCAGCACGACGGTTACGGCCGCGCCGGCAAGGCCCAGCCAGATCGAGGCAAACGCCGCGTCGAACAACCGCGCGCCGGAGACGGCGACCGGGGAGGTCGCGGCGGCGCTGTGCTGCGTCAACCAGAACAAAATCATGCCCAGCGGCACGCCGAGGGTGGCGACGACGAGGGCGGAGAGCCCCGCCAGCACCGGCAGCCGCGCCCAGCCCAGCGGTAATGGCGTCGCCCGGCGGCGGGTGCCGCGACCGATGCGGGCATAACGGGCCTGGCCGCGCACGCGCTGCTCGGCGAACAGAAACGCCAAACAGAGCACCAGCAGAACGACCGCCAGCAGCGAAGCGCCCGGCCCGTCGAACCCGGTGCGGTACTCGGCGTAGAGTTCGGTGGTGAACGTCCGGAAGCGGAGCAGCGTGAAGGCGCCGAACTCGACCAGCACGTTCAGCGCCACCAGCAGCATCCCGCCCAGCAGCGCCGGCCGCAATTGCGGCAGCACGACGCGGAAGAAGCAGCGCCAGGGGCCGAGGCCGAGCGACCGGCCACTTTCCTCCAGCGCCGGGTCCATGCCGCGCAGGGCGGCGGCGACCGGTAGATAGACGAGCGGATAGTAGGCGCACGTCACCACCAGCAGCGCCCCGGCAAAATCCTGCAAACCGGCGCTGAGCGACACCCAGCCGAAGCTGGTGATGAACGGCGGGATCGCCAGCGGCACCGCCGCCAGCACCGCCCAGGCGCGGCGCCCCGGCAGATGCGTCCGTTCCACCAGCCACGCGCAGGCGGTGCCGAGGATGGCGGCGATGGCGGTCGTCGCCAGCACGAGGCCCAGCGTGTTGACCAGCAGCACGCCGACCAGCGGCCGCCAGAGCAGCTCCTCCGCTTCCGCCGCCTCGACCTGCACCGCCTCGGCCACCGTGTAGGCCAGCGGCAGCAGCACCAACAGCGCCGCCCCGGCCGCCGCCACGAACAGGCCGGGCGACGGCCGGGCCACGCGGCGCATCAGATCAAGCCAGCCTGCCGCAGCATCTTCGCCGCGTCCTGATCGTCGCCCAGATCCTGCATGCTCAGCGCCGGCGGCTGCAACTGTTCGAACGGTTTCAGCAGCGGGTTGGGCGCCACGCCGCTGGCCAGCGGATATTCGAAGGACACGTCGCCCTTCGCCAGTTCGTCCTGCACCGGCCGGCTGACCAGGAAGGCCAGGAATTTCTGCGCCTCGGCCTGATTCTTGGACGATTTCAGCACCGCCGCACCGGAAATGTTGATCAGGGCGCCGACATCGCCGCCGGCGAAATGATGGATTTGGCTGTGCAGCTTGGCGGCCCCGACTTCGGTGCGCAGCCGTGCCCAGTAATAGTTGTTGATGACGCCGACGGCGACGCTGCCGCGATCCACGCCGGCCACCACGCCCTCGTCGTCGTCGAAAATCTGCGCATTGTCGCGCAGGCCCTTGAGCCACGCGAGCGCCGCCGGCTTGCCCCTCAGCATCGCCACCGCGTTGACCAGCGGCAAGAAGTCCGCGTCGCTCGGGGCGATGGCCACGCGCCCCTTCCATTCGGGTTTGGCGAGGTCGAGCAGCGAGGCCGGCAACTGCGCTTCCTTGACCAGCGACGGGTTGAACGCGAGCACGTTTTCGCGTGCCAGCACGCCAACCCAGTTGCCGTCCGCCGCGCTGTATTTCGCCGGCACGGCGGCGAGCGTCGCCGCATCGACTTTTGCCAGCAGGCCCTTTTCGTCGAGCAGCGTCAGTTCCGGCGAGTTTTCGGTGAAGTAGATGTCGGCCGGGGAGGACGCACCTTCCTTGGCGATCTGGTTGGCGATTTCCGGCGCCTCGCCCGCATGCACGCGCACCTTGATGCCGGTTTGCTTGGTGAAGGTTTCCACCAGCGAATCCACCATCTGTTCGTGCTGGGCGCTATAGAGCGTGAGCGTATCGGCGTGCGCGCGGCCGATGGCGGGCAGCAGCGTCACTCCGAGCAGGGCAGCCAATCCGAACCGGCCGTAGCTGCGAAAACGAGGTCGTGATCCATGAGCCTGCACGCGGAAAGCTCCTTTGATAGTGAACGGGTAAATGCGAACCACTCGCATTTGCAAATGGGGTAGTCCGTCCGCATCGGCCGGTCAAGGGGCCGCTATGTCCCGTCGTGCCTCGGTTCGAATGACGGCGGTGTCGAAAGAATGTTTTGATAACGTAACATTATGGACGTGCCAAGGCGCCGGCTTTGCTCGGGCCGAAAATTGAAATGGCGGGCCGGGGGGCGGCCTTAAGCCCTGTCCCCCTGTGGAAGAGGGTTGGGTGAGGGGTGTTTGCGGCTCCGGATTTGGGGCGGAGCGACCCCTCTCCCCTGCCCTCTCCCGCAAGGGGAGAAGGAGTTGTTGGGCCATTTTCGGCGAGATTCGGGTCCGGCGCTCCCGGCGGGGCTGGGCGCGGTGGGACTGCCGGCGGGGGACGACCGGGGCGGCGGGGATCGGGACCGGCTGGCTCTCGGCGAGCTTGCCCTCGGCGACCTTGGCGGCGAGGACCGCAAAAGCCTCGCCGATGCCCCGGAG
>CAJCJG010000226.1 GCA_903970625.1 Solirubrobacterales bacterium 70-9
CGCGGCGCCCGCGCGGGCGGCGGCGATGGCGGCGAGGCCGCCGCCGGCGGCGAAATCCAGCACCCTTTTGCCGGCGACGGTTTGCGGATGGTCCAGGATGTAGCGCGCCAAGGCCTGGCTGCCCGGCCATGCGAACGCCCAGAACGGCGGCTCCGTCCCCGTCGCGCGCAACCAGTCCTCGGTCGCCTGCCAGATCGGGGTGATTTCGGTGGCCAGATGCACGCAATATTCCGGCACCAGCGGCGGCCGGGCCAGCACCGTATTGGCGCGGATAAAGCCCTCGGGGTCGCTCACACGCCGCCGAGCAGGATCGCGAGGCCGACCGCCAGCCCGACCTCCCGGTTCGCCCTGAACAATTGCAGGCACCGCGCCGGATCGTCGATGTCCAGCATTGCCACCTGCCGGCCCAGCAGCACGGCCGGCAGCAGCAGCATTGCGAAAAACACCAGCGACAGGCCGGCCAGCCAGCCGGCAAACGCGATGCAGGCGATTGCCGCCGCATAACACACCATCAGGAACGGCCGGGAGTTCTCCGCAAACAGCCGCGCTGTGGAGCGCACGCCGATCAGCGCATCGTCCTCTCGATCCTGATGGGCGTAGATCGTGTCGTAGCCGAGAATCCAGACTATCGCGCCGAGATACAGCACGCCGGCCGTGCCATCGAGGTGGCCGACCGCGGCGGCATACCCCATCGGCGCGCCCCAGCCGAACGTGATGCCGAGAAACAGTTGCGGCCACCACGTCACCCGCTTGGCGGCCGGATACATGACGACCAGCACCAGCGAGGTCACGCCCAGGCGGATCGCCGCCGCGTCCAGTTGCAGCAGGATCGCCAATGCCAGCACCGAGAGAGCCGCCAGGAACACCAGCGCGCCGCGCATCCGCACCGCGCCGGAGGCGAGCGGCCGGCCGGCCGTGCGCGTGACCTTACGGTCCAGGTCGCGGTCCCACATGTCGTTGATGACGCAGCCGGCGCCGCGCGTCAGCACCGCGCCCACCGCGAACAGCGCCACCAGCCACGCGGTCCGCCCGGCCGGCAACGCGGCGACGTGGCTGCCGAGCAGGATCGACCACAAGCCGGGCAGAAACAGCAGCCACGCGCCAATGGGCCGGTCCAGCCGCGCCAGCAGGGCATACGGCGCCCAGCCGCGCGGCAGTCGGGCGACCCATCCGGTGGCAACGATATCGGTATGTCCGCTCATCCGGTGCTATTCTCCCGCCATCATGCCCGGGTCAATCCGCCTGTTCGTCCCCACGCCGCTGCACGAAGGCGCCGAATTGGCCGCCAGCGCCGGGCAGGCGCATTATCTTGCCACCGTGATGCGCTGCGCGGTCGGCGAAACCGTGCTTGTCTTCAACGGCATCGACGGCGAGTGGGAGGCGCGCATCGCCACCCTGCGGCGGGACCGCGTGCTGCTGCGGGCCGAACGGCACTCCCGCCCGCAAATGCCCGAGCCGGACCTTTGGCTGCTGTTCGCGCCGCTGAAGCGCGAGGCCACAGACCTCGTGGTGCAAAAAGCCACGGAACTCGGCGTGTCGCACATCCTGCCGGTGCTGACCGATCGCACCAACACCTCGCGCACCAACCCGGAACGGCTGACATCCATCACCATCGAAGCCGCCGAGCAATGCGAGCGGCTGACCCTGCCCGTCATCGAACAGCCGCGAAAATTGTCTGCCATTCTCGCCGATTGGCCTGCCGGGCGGCCACTGGTCGCGGCGCTGGAGCGGGCGCAGGCGCCGAAAGTGCCGCCCGTGCGGGGGCCGGCGGCGTTGCTGGTCGGGCCGGAAGGCGGTTTCACACGCTCGGAGCTTGACGCCCTGCGCCGACATCCCCTTGTTGTCGCCGCGTCGCTCGGTCCGCGCATCCTGCGGGCCGAGACGGCCACGATCGTCGGGCTGGCCCTGTTGCAAGCGGCGGACGGAAGCTAGAAGGGCGAACCGCCGCCACGCCGGCACACAGACGGAAGCACGATGTCCAACCCCGGAGACGCCAACGCCACGCCGATCGCCTCGACCGCGCAACTGGTCGAGTATATCGCGGCCGGCTGCAAACCCGCGCAGCAGTTCACCATCGGCACCGAGCACGAAAAATTCGGCTTTTTGCGCGCGGGCCTGACGCCGCCGCCGTACGAACCCGGCGGCATCCGCGCGCTGCTGGAGGCGATGGCAGGCAACGGCTGGACGCCGATCCTCGATGGCGGCAACCCGATTGGCCTGAAGGGGGGCGACGCTTCGATCTCGCTGGAACCGGCCGGGCAGTTCGAGCTGTCGGGCGGCATGCTGACCACGCTGCACGCGACGGCGGACGAATTCGCCGCCCACTTCGCGCAGGTCCGTGCCGCAGCCGAGCCGCTCGGCCTCGGGTTCTCGCCGCTCGGCTTCCATCCGACGCGGAGGCGCGCCGAAATGCCGTGGATGCCGAAGGGCCGCTACGCCATCATGCGCCGCTACATGCCGCTGGTCGGCACGCTTGGCCTCGACATGATGACGCGCACCTGCACGGTGCAGGTGAATCTGGACTATTCGTCGGAAGCCGACATGGTGCGAAAACTGCGCGTGTCGCTGGCGTTGCAGCCATTGGCCACTGCGCTGTTCGCCAATTCGCCGTTCTACGAAGGCAAACCCAACGGCCTGCTTTCGAACCGCGCGCACGTGTGGACCGACACGGACAACGGTCGCTCCGGCATGCCGGCGGTGTTTTTTGCGGACGATTTCGGGTTCGCGCGGTACGTCGAGTGGCTGCTCGATGTGCCGATGTATTTCGTCTATCGCAACGGCGCCTACATCGACCTGGCCGGCCAATCCTTTCGCGCCTTCATCGCGGGCGAATTGAAGGACACCGGCGTGGGCACGGCGACCGTCGGCGACTTCGCCGATCACATGACGACGGCCTTCACCGATGTGCGCGTCAAACGGTTTCTGGAAATGCGCGGCGCCGACGCGGGCTCGCCCGCGATGATGCTGGCGCAGTCGGCGTTCTGGGTCGGCTTGCTGTACGACGACGCGGCGCTTGCCGCCGCGGAGGCGCTGGTGCGCGAGCAACCGTGGGACTCGTATCGCGCGCTGCGTGCGGCCGTGCCGCGTTCGGCGCTGAACGCGCCCTGGGCCGGCGGAACACTGCGCGACCTCGCTGTCCGCGCCGTTGCCATCGCGCACGACGGGCTGCGCGCGCGCGCGCGACTCGACGCGGCGGGTCGCGACGAATCGGGGTATCTGGCGCCGCTGCAAGAGATGGCCGCCGGCGGGCCGACGCAGGCGGAGCGGTGGCTGGCGAGGTTCGAGAACGAATGGGGCGGCGACGTCTCGCCCATTTTCGCCGAATCGGCAATTTGACCGAACTTCGGGCAGGCACGTCATGCGAATGATCCGGCGCCGCGCGCGTAACGCTTGCCAGCACACGGTTCCTCACCCCCATACTGTCATATGATTGCTGTGTCGCCGTTGCGGCCTTCGCCGGTGTCGTCCGGATCGTCCGCCGGCGATCCGGTGACGATTCGCCTGCGTCTGATCGGGCAGATGGAAGCCTGGACGCTGACCAGCGAGAGCGTCCTGCCGAGCGGGCGCAAGACGCGGGCGTTGCTCGCGATTCTGGCGCTGTCGTCGCCGCGCACGGTGCTGCGCGGCAAGCTCGCCGAATTGCTGTGGAGCCGCAGGCCGGAGGAGCAGGCCCGCGCCTCGCTGCGGCAGGAAATCCACCGGCTGCTGGAGACGCTGGGGCCGGCAGGGCCGGCGGTACTGATCGTCAATCGCGACCATCTGGCGTTGCGGGCCGGCTCCGCCTGGGTGGACGTGGACGAGGTGATGCGCGCGACCCCGGCCAAGCCGGCCGGCCTGTCGCTGCTCGACGGCGAGTTGCTGGAGGATCTGGACGGCGTCGATACCGCGTTCGACAACTGGCTCGCGGCCGAACGCGAGCGGCTGCGCGATCGCGCGCGCGGGCTGGCCGAACAGTTGCTGCGCGACACCACCGAGCCGGAAGGCACCATCATCGCCGGCCAGCAACTCCTGAACATCGACCGCACGCATGAAGGCGCATGGCGCGCCCTGATGCGCGCCTACGCCGCGCGCGGCGAGCGCGGCATGGCGATCCAGGCATACGAACGCTGCCGCGCGGTGCTCGCCGACCAATTGGACGCGCAGCCTTCGGAAGAAACGCAGCGGCTAGCGACCGAAATCCGCGCCAGCGGCGCC
>CAJCJG010000227.1 GCA_903970625.1 Solirubrobacterales bacterium 70-9
TCGGCCTGCGCCGCCTGGAGCTGCGCGTCGCGGGCGGCCGATTCGGCCTGCACCTTCTTCAACTGCGCTTGCAGCGACTGGATTTGCCGCTGGATGGACTGGATCGTCGCCGCATCCTGCGCCGCCGCCGGTGTCGCCACCGCCATCGCGCCCGCGAACCCGGCCAGGATCAGCAGCGATCCACCCGATTTCAGAAAATTCTTCATGAGCACTCTTTTCCTGCCGTCGGCGCGCGGGATCGCCGGCCAAACCCATTCCGCAATTGCGAAGTATCAGCGATCGGCGACGTGGCGATTGCGGTTCCATGAAGGTTCCATGACCGCCGGTTTATCTTTGCGCCGAATTCGAAACGCTCTGTTACACCCCGCTGCGGCCGAATGACACGTCGATCGGGCCACGATCAACAACATGCAGCACATTGCCACACCATGAAAATATGTCAATGCGACGGGCATACCGAAGCCGCAGGCCCTCAAAATCGATGATTTTAATTAACGTAAGCTAACGACCACCGATCCTGCGGCCGGGAAATGGCGGGATGACACCCCGCACCGGCGGATTTTCAGGGACCGGAACCACGGCCGGCTGCGGGGTTGCGCGCACCGGCGCGGGCGGCATGTTGCGCACCCAGGCGGCGTAGGCGCGTACGGCGGCCAGTCGCTCGGCCTCCGACTGCACGCTGCCCGGTGCGCGCAGGTGCCGCCCGTCCATTATTTCACGACAGAAGCGGAGAATGGCCCGAAGCATACAAGCCATATGGGCCACGCTTCGCGCGGTGCTACCGCCCGGTCAGGATGCGCTCGACAAGTTGCCGAACGGTCGGGATGAAACCGTTGCCGTAGAACGGGTCGGAGGCGAAGCGATAGGCATTGTGGCCGCTGAACATCAGGTTGTGTTCCATGACCTCGTCGCTGCCCGAGTCGTGCGCGACGTTCTGCAACGTCTTCTGGATGCAGAAGCTGCGCGGGTCGGCCTTCTTGCCGTTGGTGAACTCCGGCCCTTCCTGCGACCAGTTGGAAAAGCGGCATTGGCTCAGGCAGCCCATGCAGGCCACCTGGTCGCCCAACAATTCCTCGGATTTTGCCGGGGTGACGAACACCAGCGTGCTGTCCGGCGTGCGCAGCGCCTCGGTGAATCCCTCCGCTTCCCATGCGCGCGCGCGGGCGAGGTCGCCTTCGGCGAGATAGACCGTCCGCCGGCGCGCGCCGACGCCGAATTCGGCGACGTGCTCGCCGACCTGTTCGGTGCTGTACGCCACCTGCCGTTCGCTTCGCTCGCGAAGTTCCACGATGAAGTCGTTGTTCACGGCCGAGGAATAGAACCCGGTCGGGCTGAACCGGTTGAGGAACACATCCCCCTCCTTCAGCGTCAGAAGCTTGCGCTTCCAGGCATCCCCGATCGGGCTTTCGACCGTCAGAAGCGGGCGGGTGCCGAACTGGAACGCGATCGGCCCCAGATCGGGGTTGTCGATCCAGTCCTGCCATTCCTCCAGCCACCAGCCTCCGCCGGCCATGATGATCGGCGTCTCGCCGAGGCCGCAGTCGCGCATCAGCTTGCGCAGCGCCAGCACACGCGGGAACGGGTCTTCCGGCTTGTCCGGATCTTCGCTGTTGGACAGGCCATTATGGCCGCCGGCGAGCCACGGGTCTTCGTACACGACGCCGCCCAGCAGGTCGGAGACCTTGTGGTAGGCCCGCTTCCACAGCGCGTTGAACGCACGCGCGGACGACACGATGGGGTAGTAATGGACATTGAAGCGGGCGGCGATCTCGGCGAGTTTGTAGGGCATGCCGGCGCCGCAGGTGATGCCGTTGATCAGCCCCTTGGCGCCTTCGAGCATGCCGGTCATCACGCGCTCGGCGCCGCCCATTTCCCACAGCACGTTGGCGTGGATGCGGCCCCGGCCGCCCGCGATCTCGTAGGCGCGGCGCGCCTGCGCGATGCCGCCGGCGATCGCGTAGCGCACCAACTCCTCGTGCCGCTCGCGGCGCGTACGAGCATGATAAGTCTGGGGAATCAGATTGCCGTCGGCATCATAGCTATCCGCGTTGACGGCGCTCAGCGTGCCCGCACCGCCACCGGCAGCCCAATGCCCGGCCGTGGCGCCATTGGAAATGGCCACGCCCTTGCCGCCTTCCACCAGCGGCAGAACATCGACGCCGCCCATCCGGATCGCGTTGATCAGCTTCATCGTGCCCTTCTCGGCCCTTGCGGGCCACCTGCGCGCGGCGCCTCCAGCCCGATCCGAGCGTCGCGGTCACGGACTTGTAACCTAGCCCTCGCCCGCGCGCATTAACGTGACCGCGCGCGGGCGAAGATATTTTCCTCTCCGTGCAAGCTGTCGGCCCAGCCTTATTCGGCGGCGTTGCGATCCCGGCGCGGCCCGTCCTCGCGGCTGCCGCCCTTCGGGCCGACCTTGTCGGAAATGTCCTCGCCGGTCGCCTGATCGACCACGCGCATGGACAGCTTGACCTTGCCGCGCTCGTCGAAGCCCAGCACTTTCACCTTCACGCTATCGCCCTGGTTGACCACGTCGGAGGTTTTGTTGACCCGCCCGGTGGTCAGTTCACTGATATGCACAAGCCCGTCGCGCGAGCCAAGGAAGTTCACGAACGCTCCGAAATCCGCCGTTTTCACGACCTTGCCGGTGTAGATCACGCCAATCTCCGGCTCGGCCACGATGCCCCGTATCCAGTCGATGGCCGCCTGCGCCTTGGCCGCCTCGTTGGAGGCGATCTTGACCGTTCCGTCGTCCTCGATGTCGATCTTGGCGCCGGTCTGCTCGACGATCTCGCGAATCACCTTGCCGCCGGTGCCGATGATGTCGCGAATCTTTTCCTTGGGGACGTTGATCACGGTTATGCGCGGCGCCGTCGCCGCCACGTCGCCGCGATGGCCGGTCAGCGCGCGCGCCATCTCGCCCAGAATGTGCAGCCGCCCCTCGCGCGCCTGATCGAGCGCGACCTTCATGATTTCCGGGGTGATGGACGTGATCTTGATGTCCATTTGCAGGGACGTGACGCCCGCCTCGGACCCGGCGACCTTGAAATCCATGTCACCGAGATGGTCTTCGTCGCCCAGGATGTCCGACAGCACGGCGAAGCCACGATCTTCCTTGATCAGTCCCATCGCGATGCCCGCCACCGGCCGCACCAGCGGCACGCCCGCATCCATCAGCGCCAGCGACGCGCCGCAGACGGTGGCCATCGAGGACGAACCGTTGCTCTCGGTGATTTCGGAGACGACGCGCAGCGTGTACGGGAACTTGTCCTTCGCCGGCAGCATCGGATGGACAGCGCGCCACGCGAGCTTGCCGTGCCCGATCTCGCGACGGCCGGGCGAACCCATCCGCCCCGCCTCGCCAACCGAGTACGGGGGGAAATTATAGTGCAGCATGAAATGCTCGCGGTACTCGCCTTCGAGCGCGTCGATGATCTGCTCGTCCTGCGCCGTGCCGAGCGTGGCCACGCACAGCGCCTGCGTCTCGCCACGGGTGAACAGCGCCGAGCCATGGGCGCGCGGCAGCACGCCGACTTCGGCCATGATCGGGCGCACCGTTTTCGTGTCGCGACCGTCGATGCGCAGGCCCGTGTCCAGAATGGCATTGCGAACGATGTCGGCTTCCAGATCCTTGAACAGGCCCTTCGCCTTGTCAGCGTCCAGCCCCTCGGCGACGAGTGCTGCGGCAGCGGCCTTCTTGGCGGCGCCGACGCGCTCGTAGCGGACCTGCTTCTGCTTTTCGGTGTAGGCCTCGGTCAGCGCGGCGCGGGCGAGCGCATCCACGCGGGCGCGCAGCGCTTTCTGCTCGTCCGACTCCTCGGACAGCGCCCACGGCTCCTTGGCCGCGACTTCGGCCAGTTCGATGATCGCCTGGATGACCGGCTGGAACGCCGCGTGGCCGAACGTGACCGCGCCGAGCATGACCTCCTCGGACAGTTCGTGCGCCTCGCTCTCGACCATCAGGACCCCTTCCTGGGTGCCGGCCAACACGAGGTCGAGCTTGGACGCTTCGGTCTGTTCGGCGGTCGGGTTCAGGATGTACTGGCCGTCGATGTAGGCGACGCGGGCGGCGCCGACCGGGCCGAAGAACGGAATGCCGGACAGCGTGAGCGCCGCCGAACAGCCGACCAGCGCCACGATATCGGGGTCGTTCTCAAGGTCGTGGCTGAGGACGGTGGCGACGATCTGGACCTCGTTGCGGAACCCTTGCGGGAACAGCGGGCGGATCGGGCGGTCGATCAGGCGGGACACCAGGGTTTCGTTCTCGCTCGGGCGGCCTTCGCGCTTGAAGAAGCCGCCCGGTATTTTGCCGGCGGCAAAGGCTTTTTCCTGATAGTTGACAGTCAGCGGGAAGAAGTCCTGCCCCGGCTTCTGGGTGCGCACGCCGACGGCGGTGCAGAGCACGATGGTGTCGCCGTAGCTGACCAGCACGGCGCCGTCGGCCTGGCGGGCGATCTTGCCGGTTTCGAGGACGAGCTTGCGGCCGCCCCAGTCGAGTTCCTTGCGGAAGTAGTTGAACATCACGTCATCCTTATCAGGGTGCGCAATGCGGACGGTCGGCAGGAAAACGATCCGTGGGTCGCTGCGGGGAACGGCGTCTCGGGCTGCATGGGGGCGGACTGCCGAAAGCGGGCAGCCGCGAGACCATGTGGCCGGAGGCGCCGTCACGGCCCCCCGTCGGGAAGGCGTTCGGATCGGCGATCGCTGTCGTCCGCCGCGCGCGCGGCGTCGCGGGGATTGCCCCGCTCGGCGTTGCCCCGCGCCACCATGGCGCGGGGGCAGCATCGACCGGTGTCACATGGGGACGGCCAGCCGGGAGGTCCATTGGCGGCGATGCGCCTCGACCGATCAGCGGCGCAGGCTGAGCCGGCCGATGAGGGTCTCGTAGCGGCTCTGATCCTTGGATTTCAAATAGTCGAGCAGCCGGCGCCGACGTCCGACCAGCACCAGCAGGCCGCGACGGCTATGAAAATCCTTGGCGTGGGTTTTCAGGTGCTCGGTCAGCGTGCCAATCCGCTCGGACAGCAGGGCAACCTGCACTTCCGGGCTGCCGGTGTCGCCGACCTTGTTGGCATAGTCAGTGATGAGCGCGGTACGGCGCTCCGTGGGAATCGACATCGTGATACTCCTGATGGGGTTGAACCGACGCGCGCCGGATTGCCTAAAGCAATCGTTCCGGCTTGAGCCACCCGTCTTCGAGTCGGCACAGGCCCAGCACGCGATCCCCCGCCATGGCGCGGGCCAATCCCCCGTTGGGATCGGCCGCCCGTGGAATGCGGCCCATCAGCGCGACCAGGCTGATCGCCTGTCCATTGCCGAGGCCGAAGGCTTCCGCATCCGTCAGGGCCAGCGCCGGGATGTCGGCCAGCGCGGTCGCAACGGGAAGCAGGAAGTCCGGAGACGTCGGCGGGGTATCCTCTGCGCGCATCAGTTTGTCCAGCGGAATCGCCTGCGCCTGGGTGAACGGGCCGACCCGCAGGCGGCGCAGGGCGACGATGTGGCCGAGCGTGCCGCAGGCCAGCGCCAGATCGCGCGCAAGGCTGCGCATGTAGACGCCCTTGCCGGAATGAACCTCGAAGATCGCCGTGTCCGCGTCCGGCCGTTCGATCAGGTCGAAGCGGTCCACGCGCGCCGGCCGCGCCTCCAGCACCGGCGGCGCGCCGGCCCGCGCGAGGTCGTAGGCCCGCTCCCCCGCCACTTTGATGGCGGAGTAGACCGGCGGCACCTGCATGATGTCGCCGCGAAACGCCGGCAGCGCGGCGCGGAGCTGGTCGTCGGTGGGGCGCACGTCGCTGGTGCCGGTGGGGTTGCCGTCGGCATCGTCCGAATCGCGGGATTCGCCGAGGCGCAGCGTGAAGCGGTACACTTTGGTGCCGTCCATCACGTAGGGCACGGTTTTGGTGGCAGCCCCGAACGCGACCGGGAGCAGGCCGGTGGCCAGCGGGTCGAGCGTGCCTCCGTGGCCAGCTTTCTGCGCGTCGAACGCGCGGCGGACGCGGTTGACCACGTCGGTGCTGGTCAGGCCCTGCGGCTTGTCCACGATCAGCCAGCCGTCGAGGGCAAGGCCGCGTGGTTTGCGATGGCGCATAACGTATCCTTGGGATAGGGCGCGGGACCAAGCAGACCGCGCGGCGCAATGCAAGCGCCACCGCCACGGGGCTGCCGCGTTGTTGCCTCCGTATGGCCGGAAAAATCACGGAAACAAGATTGCCCGATGACACGCGACCGCCGATTGCCTACCTGCCGCGTGCCCGATTGCCGCACCGCACCACGGGAGTTGCCGCGCTTGACCCGCTTGTCGACCCATCGCCTCGCCGCCCTCGCAGCCGCCCTGATTCTGGCCGGCTGCGGCCCAAGCTATTCGCCCGACACCTACTCCACCGCCGCCGTGCAGCAGGCCAACAAGGTGGACAAGGGCATCATCATCGGCGTCCGCCCGGTCGATGTCTCGTCCTCCGGCGTGACCGGGGCAGCCGTGGGCGGGGCGGCGGGCGGCGCGCTCGGCGCCAACACGCCGGGCGGCGGCGTGACC
>CAJCJG010000228.1 GCA_903970625.1 Solirubrobacterales bacterium 70-9
CCATCGCCGCCGTCTGGAACCGCATCGGATCACTCCTGAACCAATTCAGCCCAGCGGAGTGCGCCGAATACGTCAGGCACGCAGGATATGACCAGACATGATCCGGTCATGCTCTAGCTGGCGGCCGATCTGCCAGTTGCGGAGAGGATTGACCGACACCGACGGCGAACCGCCACATATGGTGGGCGCGACAGGGATTGAACCTGTGACCCCCACCGTGTCAAGGTGGTGCTCTCCCGCTGAGCTACGCGCCCACAAGCCGCGTCGGCGGCACGGTTCCTAGGGTTTTGGGGCGGCCGACGCAACCCCCTTTGTGCTCAGGCGCCGGGTAGCAGCCCATACCCAATAAGCTCGGCCTCCAGCGCCTCCGGTGACGTGAAATGATGCCCGTGCATCCCGACCGCGCGTGCGCCGGCCACGTTGGCCGGCATGTCGTCGATGAACAGGCAGTCTTCCAACGCCAGCCCGTAGCGGCTCGCCAGCAGCCGGAATATTTCTGGCGCGGGCTTGACCACGCGTTCCACGCCGGAGACGACGATGCCGCGAAACAGCGAGAAGAACGGAAATCGATCGATCACCTCGGCGAACGTGTCGGCGGCGAAGTTCGTGATGGCGTACAGCGGCACGCCCCGCGCGGACAGCGCCGCCAGCAGCGCCACCGTGCCCGCGATCTCGCCCGGCACCATCTCGTGCCAGCGGTCCCGGTAGGCGGCGATTTCGGCCGCGACCGTCGGATGGCGCGCAGCTGCCTCGGCCACCGCCTCGGCCCAGGGGCGGCCACGATCCTGTTCGTAGTTCCACGCCGGCGGGCAGACTTCCCGCAGGAACCATTCCACACGCTCGTCATCGCCCGCGAACAGTTTTCGGTACAGATGGCGCGGGTCCCATTCGATCAGCACATGACCGATATCGAAGACGACGATGCTTGGCTTGCTCAAGTGGGGCTGGCTCATGCGGGTCTCCGGCCGGCAGCAAGGATGCGATGGGCCTGCTTCAGATGCGGCATGTCGATCATCTTGCCGTCGATGCCGACGACGCCGGCCCCGGGATTGGCGGCGAAGGCCGCGATGACGCGCTCGGCATGGGCGATTTCGGCCGCGTCCGGCGTGAAGGCGCGGTTGATGATGTCCGCCTGATCCGGATGGATCGCCAGCTTGCCGACGAAGCCGGCGCGGCGGGCGGCCCGTGCCTCCGCCTCCAGCCCGGCGAGGTCGCGGAAATCGGTGAACACGGTGTCGATCGGGGCCACCCCGGCCGACGCGGCGCCGGCGAGGCACAGCGAGCGGGCGAGCTGATAGGTGAATTCGTAGCCGCCGCCCTCCAGCCGGTTGCCGGCGGCGCCGAGGGACGCGGCGAGGTCTTCCGCCCCCCACGTCAGCCCGGCGAGTCTGGGGCCGGCGGCGGCGTAGCTGCCGAGGGTGAACAGGGCGGCCGGCGTCTCGGTTGCCACGACCATGATTTTTGTGCCGCCCTCCGGCCGGCCGGCGGCGACCTCCAGGGCGCTTAGATAGTTGGACAACGTGACCACGTCGGCCGCGCTGCCCGCTTTCGGCAGCACGATGCCGGCCGGCCCCGCCGGCACCACAGCGGCAAGGTCCGGCAGCGCGAGGCCGCTCTCGAGCGCGTTCACCCGCACCCAGAGTTCCGGCGCTGCCCGCCCGGCCTGTGCTGCGAGAAACGCCGCCGCGCGTGACCGCGCCGCCGGCAGGTTGGCGGGGGCCACCGAATCTTCCAGATCTATGATCAGAGCATCCGCCGCCGAGCCGGCCCCCTTGGCCAGCTTGCGGTCGGAATCGCCGGGGACGAACAGCCAGGACCGCGCGCTCATGCCGGCCGCCGCTGCATCAGCGCGGTGCGTCGGCAGGTTGCCACCTCCTCGCCGCGCTGGTTGAAGCTGCGATGCTCGAACACGACCAGCCCCGCTTCCGGGCGCGACTTGCTGTCCCGCCGCTCGGCCACGATCGTTTCGCTGCGCAACGTGTCGCCGACGAACACCGGCCTGGGAAACTTCACCGCATCGAACCCGAGATTGGCGACCAGCGTGCCCAGCGTCGTGTCGCCGACAGAGACGCCCACCATGAGCCCAAAGGTAAAGATGCTGTTGACGACGACACGGCCGAACTCCGTGCCGGCGGCGTATTCAGCGTCCAGATGCAACGGCTGCGGGTTGTGGGTCAGGGTCGTGATCAGCACGTTGTCGGCATCCGTCACGGTGCGGCGGATGGCGTGGACGAAGTGCCGCCCTTCGGTCAGGTCCTCGAAATACAGGCCAGCCATCGACGCCCGCCTCCCCGGTGGGACGCCAGGATTGACCGGTAGCGGATCGGGCGCAACCGAGCGATCCGCAAAAGTAATAAATTCGGCATTTTGCCCCGCGGGAGATCGGCGGCCGCAGTGGCAGGGTGCAATCGCCACGAAATTCTGCCCCAATTCAATGAATTGGAAGCGAAGATTGCCAACCGGCATCCGCAATGCGGTCGGTTTCGGCCGCGCGGCAGAAACTTTGCCCGCCGCCACACGATTTCCCGCGCCGCCCCTTGACCGTTCGAACACCAAGACTTTAACGTTTAAAGCAATTGATATCCCGGGTGTCGAGGAGGTCGCGGTGGATACCCTGTACGTCGGCGCCCAGGCCTCGTCGCATCCGTTGGACCCGCTGTCGGCTGGCGAAGTTGCGGCGGCCGCCGCGATTGTTCGCGCCGCGCACGATCTTGGCGCCGGGATGCGGTTCGAGACCATCGTGCTGTCCGAACCCGAGGGGTCGTCGGACGAGCGGCGCGCGTTCGTCTCCACCTACGATATTTCGACCGGCGATCTGTTCGAGGCTGTCGTTTCGCTGAGCGACGGCATAATGAAAAGCTGGATTCCGCGCCCCGGCGCCAAGCCGCGCATCGCGCCCGACGAGTTCCTGATGGCGGAGAAGATCGCCAAGGCCGACCCAAATTTTGTCGCGGCCCTGGCCAAGCGCGGCATCACGGATTTGTCGCTGGTGTGCAGCGATCCGTGGTCGTGCGGCATGTTCGGCCATGCCGACGAGGAAGGACGGCGACTGATCCAGACGATCAGTTTCGTGCGCAACCGCCCATTCGATAACCATTACGCACACCCGATCGAGGGACTGAGCGCGATCGTCGACATCAATCGCGGCGAAGTGGTGCGGATCGACGATTATGGTGTGGTGCCGGTGCCGCGCACGGAGGGCAACTATTCGTCGCGCTTCCAGGAAACCTGGCGCACCGGCCTGAAACCGATCGAAGTGGTGCAGCCCGAAGGCCCGAGCTTCACCGTCGATGGCTACGGCGTGGAATGGTGCGGCTGGAAGTTTCGTATCGGCTTTACGCCGCGCGAAGGGCTGGTGCTGCACGACCTGAGCATCAAGGACGGCGATGCGCAGCGCAGCATCATCAAGCGTGCGTGCCTTGCGGAAATGGTGGTGCCGTACGGCCACCCGACCGGCGTGCATCCGCGCAAGAATGCGTTCGACTGCGGCGAATACGGGATCGGCGTGCTGGCCAACAGCCTTGTGCTTGGCTGCGACTGTCTGGGCGCGATCCATTATTTCGACGCGGTGGTCAACCGTATCGACGGCAGTGCGGAGACGATCCCGAACGCGATATGTCTGCACGAGGAAGATTGCGGCATCCTGTGGAAGCACAGCGATTTCCGCACCCAGGAAACCGACGTCCGGCGCGGCCGGCGGCTGGTGATTTCCTTCATCGCCACCGTCGGAAACTACGAGTATGGATTCTACTGGCATCTATATCTGGACGGCACGATCGAACTCGACGTGAAGCTGACCGGCATCATCAACACCGCCGGGGTGATGCAAGACGGTTCCATTGGGCGCGGCACGCTGGTTTCGCCCGGGCTCGTCGGGCACATTCATCAGCACGTCTTCAACGTTCGCCTCGACATGGCCGTGGACGGGCCGAACAACACGGTCGTCGAAGTCGATACCGTGCTCGACCCGCCCGGCCCGACCAATCCGTACCACAATGCGCTGTCCATCGTGGAGACGCCGCTGCTGACGGAGAAGGCCGCGCGCCGCAACGGCGATGCCGGCCATGTCCGGTCGTGGCGCGTCGTCAATCGCGAGAAGACATCCGCCATCGGCCATCACCCGGGCTACCGGTTGGTGGCGCACAGCGCGTTGCGCACGCCGCACGCGCCGGACAATCAGGTGGGCCGGCGCGCCGGCTTCGTCGCGCACGACATCTGGGTGACGCCGACGCGCAGCGACGAACGCTGGCCGGCCGGCGACTACGTGAACCAAAGCAAGCCCGGCGAAGGCCTGCCGAAATGGACCGAGCAGGATCGTTCGGTCGCCGACCAACCGATCACCGTCTGGCACAGCTTCGGCCACAACCACATCGTCCGGCCGGAGGATTTTCCGGTGCAGCCCGTCGTGCATTGCGGCTTCATCCTGCAACCGTTCGCCTTCTTCACTCGCAACCCGACGCTGGATATTCCGCCTGCCAAATCCAGCCATAGCTGCTGCGCCTGACCACGTGCCGAGACGCCACAACAGGGGGACTGCATGACCGATCGTAACTGGACACCGACCCGCCGTACCGTCGTGAAGGGCATTGGCGCCGCCTTGGCCGCGCCGCTCGCCGCACCGTATATTTCGACGGCGCGGGCCGATGCGGCGCCGATCCGCTTCGCCGTGATCGCGGCACAGATTGCCGACCATACCGACTACATGAACGGTGCCGTGCTGGCGGTGGACGAGATCAATGCGGCTGGCGGCATCAAGGGCCGCAAGATCGTCATCGAGGCGCACGATATCGACCTGTTCACGCCGGAAGGCACGCAGGCGGCGTTCCGCAAGGTTGCCGACTCCAAGCCGCACGCCATCGGCTGTGCCTTCACGCTGATCCGCATTCCCGCCGTCGAGGCGCTCGGCGACTACAAGGCGCCGTACCTCGTCGGCGACACCAACTTCGACCTGATCACCGAGACCAAAAGCAAGCGCGAGAAATACAGCCACGTCTTTCAGGTCGATCCGCCGGAAATCTACTACGGCCGCATGTTCCCGAAATTCCTGGAAACGCTGGCCGCCGGCGGCGAGTGGAAGCCGATCAACAACAAGGTCCACATCATCCGCGAGCAGGGCAACTACAACGCCACCATCGCGCGCGAGCTGATCGCGACCTTGCCGAGCAGCAAGTTCGAGCTTGGTCCGATCACCGAGATTCAATATCCGGTGCAGGATTGGGGGCCGGCGTTGCAGGCGGTCAAGCAGTCCGGTGCGGGGGTCATCATGCTGGACCATTGGGCTGGCGCCGAGGAAGCCGCGTTCGTGCAGCAGTTCGTGGCCGACCCGGTGAAGGGCGCGCTGGTCTATGTGCAGTACGGCCCGTCGCAGCCGGAGTTTTTGAACATCGCCGCCGGCGCCGCCGAAGGCATCGTGTGGTCCACCGTGCTGGGCGTGTACGACGACGCGCAGGGTGCCGAGTTCCGCAAGAAATACGCGGCCAAGCATTCGGGCGTGATCGGCCTGTGTTATAACGGCTCGGCCTACGACACGGTGAACATGCTGAAGAACGCATGGAGCAATGTCGATGCGGAAGACCTGAAGGGCGTGGCCGACTACGTTCGCACACACGTCTATCGCGGCGTCGATGGCGCCGTCTCGCTCGACAACGAATATCAGGCGGCGCTGCACTACCCCTTACAGACCGAAGATCTCAACAAGGGCATGGCGCAGTTGTATTTCCAGGTGCAGGACGGCGCACACAAGATCATCCAGCCGACCGTGCTGGCCGAATCGAAGTTCCGCAAGTTCCCCTGGGCCTGATCGATGCGGAGGGCGACGCGGGGGACAGGCTGATGGCGACGTCCCCCGCAGTGTTCGCGTGCGAGGACATCCATATCCGCCTCGGCGGACGCTCGATCCTGGAAGGCATTTCGCTGGGCGTCGCGCCCGGCGAAATTCTGGGCGTGGTCGGTCCGAACGGTGCGGGCAAAACGACGTTGTTCGAGATCCTGTCCGGCCGCTACACGCCCAGCCAGGGGCGTGTGATCCTGGCCGGCAAGGACGTCACGCGGCTAAAATTGTTCGACCGGGCGCGTCTCGGCCTCGGCCGCACATACCAGTCGCCGGTGGTGCCGGATGCGCTGACGGTGGGCGAAGTTTTTCGTGCTGCGCGGCAGGCGTTCCGGCCGTATCTGACGCGGTTTCACGCCGAATGGGCGGCCGAGAAAGTCGGCCTGCGCGTGCCGATGTCGGTCCTGGCCGGATCGCTGGAGGCGTTGAATCGTCGCAAGCTGCTGCTCGCCTGCCTGCTGATGCGCAAGCCGGTCGTGATGCTGCTGGACGAACCGGCGGCCGGGCTGATCAACTCGGAAATCGACGAGCTGGACAGCATCATTCGCCATCTGGCGCGCGAGATGGGCATGGGCATCATGCTGGTCGAACATCGGCTGGAACTGCTGTCGGCCATCGCCGACCGCTGCGTCGTACTCGATCTCGGCAAGCTGATTGCCGAGGGCGATCCCGAAAAAGTCTTCGAAGATCCGCGCGTGCGTGCCGCGTATTTCGAGGTGGAGGCCGCATGACCGATGTGCTGCGCATCGAAAATCTCTCCGCCGGCTATGGCCCGCTCGGCGTGCTGCACAACATCAATCTGACGGTGCGGGCGGGCGAGCGCATCGGCATCATCGGCCTGAACGGCCACGGCAAATCGACGCTGATGAAGGCCATCGCCGGTCTGACCGGCTGGCAGAACGGCTCGATCAAGCTGAACGGCATCGAGATCGGCGGCACGCGCAGCCAGGGGCCGGGGCGCTACACGCACAAGATCGTCCGCATGGGCCTCGCGTTGATGCCGCAAGGCGACGCGCTGTTCCATGGCCTGACGGTGGCCGACCATCTGGACAGCGGCGCCTACACCAAGCGCGCGTGGCGCGAGCGCAAGCAGCGGCGCGAATATGTGCTCGGCATTTTCCCGCCGCTGCAAAAGCTGCTTGGCCAGCCGGTGGGAAAGCTCTCGGGCGGCGAGCGGCGCATGGTCAGTCTCGCGCGCGGACTGATGGCGGACGCGAAATTGCTGCTGGTTGATGAACCTTCTCTGGGCCTCGCGCCAAAAATCAGCAAGGGCGTGGTCGAGGCGCTGATGAAGATCGACATTCGGGACGGGGCCATGGTGATCGCGGAACAGAATCTGTCGCTGCTGGAGGGCAAGGTCACGCGGCTGATCGGCTTGCATGCCGGCAAACTGAAGGGGGGCTCGGTCTCGCCCGACGTGCCGCTGCATGAAACCGCACACCATCACTGATCCCCCAATCGCTTAAGCGAGACGCATGGACCCCTATTATCTGGCGCTGACCACGGTGACGCTCGCGGCAATCTACGGGCTGCTGGCGCTCGGCATTTCGATCATCTGGTCAAGCCTCGGGATGATCAATCTTGCGCAGGGATTCACTTTCGCCGTCTCCGGCTACGGCGCGTGGCTGGTGGCGCAGTATCTCAGCAACAACGGCGTCGCGGTCGTCGCCGGCGGGGTGCTGACCGGCGCGTTGACGGGGGCGTTGATCGGCGGTATCGCCTTCATTCCCCTTTACGACAAGCCGAACTTTCCGCTGCGCAGCCTGATCGCGACCCTGGGCATCAGCCTGTTCGGCGGCCAGTGCCTGCTGTGGATCTTCGGGCCGCGGGTAAAGGCGCTGCCGAAAATCTTTGGCTACGGCAACATCCATATCGGCCCCGCCGTTGCCAGCTACGACAAGATCGGCTCCATCGTCTGCTCGGCGATCCTGCTGCTGCTGACGCTTGGATGGATGAAAAGCAGCAGGCGAGGACTGGAAATCCGCGCGATGATGCAAAACCCGGAGGGGGCGGCGCTGGTCGGCGTCGGCCTGCGCTCCACCGCAATGGCCGTGATGATGGTCACGGGTGCCATGGCCGGCCTCGCCTCGGTGCTGTTGTCGCAAACCTACTTCATCAGCCCGTTTGCGGGCGTGACGCCGCTGGTCAAGGGCATGGTTGTGGCGCTGGCAGGGGGCCTCGGCAGTGTCGCGGGGGCGTTGATTGCAGCCGTGCTGATCGGCTTCATCGAGGCGATCACGGCCGTTAGCCTTGGGGGGCAATATGTGCTGATCACGCAATTCCTGTTCATCATCGCCATCCTGCTGGTGCGTCCGCGCGGCATCGCCGGCATGATCGAACATACGCGGGAGTAACGTGTGACCGCGCCGACCGAATCCACACCACAAGCCATCGTCGGCCGCCGCCGCATCGTGCCCGCGTTGAGGGGGCATGGCGGTGCAAGCTGGCATCGCTGGCGCTATCCGCTCACCCGGCGCACGCCGCTGCTGATCGAGACCGACTACAACCGCACCACGCTGGCCGCCGAGCGCCGCATCCTGAACCCGCGCCCGGTGTTGTGGACGGTGGCGCTGCTGATCCTGTCGTTCGCGCCGCCGCTGTTCGGCGACAATTCGTTCGTCGCGGCCTCGACGAACTTTGCCATGTACAGCGCGATCAATGTGATCTGGATGCTGACCATCGGCACCGCCGGCATTTTTTCGCTGGCCAGTCTCGCGACCGTCGGCGTCGGTGCGTTCGGCACCGCGTATCTGTCGGTGTATTTCGGTTTCCCGTTCTGGGCGATGTGGCTGGTGGGGCCGCTGTTCGGGCTTGTGTTCGGCATCTTCATCGCCGTGCCGGCCATCCGTTTGGAAGGCTTCTACTACGCGCTGCTGACCGTCGGCATCGCCGAGCTGTGCCGCGTGTACGTCATCCAGTCGAAGACGCTTGGGGCTGCCGCCTACGGGCTGTTCGGCGCCGATGGGTTCGTGCCGAAGGGCATGCCCGAGCACGAAGGTCTCGTGATCGGCTACTACGCGGCGTTCGTGCTGTTGCTATTGGCGCTCACGCTATATCGCGCGATCAACGGCCAGCGCCTCGGGCGGCTGCTGCGTGCGGCGCCCGAGAAGCACGAGGCGTTTGCCGAAGCCCTCGGCATCAATTACCGCCTCGCGCGCATCCAGGTGTTCCTGATTTCCTCGGCGGCGCTGGGCGGCGTCGGCGGCTTCTACGCCACGCTGCTGCACGGCGCCTCGCCGTCGCTGTTCACGATGGACCAGTTGCTGCTGCTGCTGGCGATGATCGTGATTGGCGGCATCGGCACCACCGAGGGCGCGGTGCTCGGCACGCTGATCGTCACGCTGTTCGACAAAGTGTTCATCGACCTCGGCCCGGTTCGGCTGATCCTGATTGCCGGGATCATGCTGATTACCGTGCTGTTCCTGCGCGGCGGGATTTTCGGCATCCCGGACCAGTTCGCCGCTTGGCGCGCGAAGCGGCAAAGCGAGCGCCGGGGTCTGCAATCCGGCAAGGGAGGCGAGATCATGCCCGAAGACGCCATCGAGATCGCCGACAAACAATCCATCGCCGTCCGCCGCTTCGACGCGCGGCTGAAGGAAGAACTGCGCGGCTTGATCAGCGACGCCCTGATCGAGGAACATCGTACGACCCACGGCAAGCGCCGCTCCGATCCGCTGGAGCGCGTGCTGACGTTCTTCCGGAGGCAGGCGGTGGCCGACAAATACGCGATCCTCGCCGTCAAGGCATTCGCCGAATATCGCATCGTCGCCCTATCCGGCCGCCGGGGCGTGCCGCCGCGTGTGGTGGACGATCAGGTCTTCGCCACGCCGGAGGACGCGCTGCACGGCGTGTTCGTCAAGCGTGTGCAGGATTTGATGGAATCCTGAGCGCGGACGAAGGAATTTTTCGCATATGGCCAGCATCCGCATCTCCGCCTACACGGACCAGCTTTCAGTCAAGGCCGGCGACACGCTGAACGTGATGGCGAGCGCCGACGCGACCGAGAGTGTGCGTGCGCAACTGGTACGCCTGATCCACGGCGACCAGCATCCGGACGGGCCGGGCTTCATCGAGCAGATCGTGTCCTCGCCCATCGACCGGGACTGGCCGGTGCGCAAGCAGTACATTCAAAAAGGCAATTTCCTCCGCGTCGCCGATGTGGCCGGCAAACTGGCGCCGACCGGCGCGTTCACGCTGCATGCTTACATTTTTCCGACAACGCCTGACGCCGGACGGCAAATGCTGCTCGGCCGTTGGTCGGTGGACGGCACCGCCGGCTACGGAATCGGCATCAACCCGTCGGGTCGCCTCGAATTCTGGGTCGGCGACGGCACGGCGGCGGACGCGGTGGCGGCGGAAGTCAAGCTGATCGCCCGCGTCTGGTATTTCGTGGCCGCCAGCTTCGATCCCGCGACCGGCGTGGCGACGATTTATCAAGAGCCGGTCATCAACCGCTACAACAGCCTGCTGTCCAAAATCGTGCCGTATGACTACCGCTCGCATGTGAGCGAGACGCTGCGCGCGCGCCCGTCCGTGCCGGCCGACACCGGCTTCCTGATCGGGGGTGCCACCGAGCGCAACCCCGCGCGCGGCGCCTTCGTCGGCCAATGCTACAACGGCAAGATCGATCGGTGTGGCCTGCAATCGGGCGTGCTGGAGCGCACGACCCTGGACGCGATCCGCGACGGTGGCACGCCCGAGCACAAGAACATCATCGCCTACTGGGACACGACCGCCGGCTACAACCCGCGCGGCATCGGGGATACGGTGCTGGACAAAGGACCGCACCAGTTGCACGCGGAGGGCTACAACCGCCCCGTGCGCGCGCAAACCGGCTGGAACTGGAACGGCCGCAACGATTGCTTCCGCCTGGCACCGGAAGAGTATGGCGGCATCGAATTCCATGCCGATGCGCTGATCGACTGCAAATGGCAGCCGACGCTGAGCCTGACCATCCCGTCCGACCTGCGCAGCGGCGTCTATGCCGTGAAACTCACCTGTGACGAAGCCGAGGAATACACCCCGTTCGTCGTGCGCCCCGTGGCACCGAAGGCGGCGATTTGCTTTGTGGTCCCGACGGCCAGCTACTTGGCCTACGCCAACATCAGCGGAGCCCTCGACAGCCCGGCGCAGGCCGTCCATGGCGCAACGTCGATCTTTGACGAGGTCGATGTCGAGGCGTACAAGAACAACATCGAATTCGGCCTGTCCACTTACGATTTGCATGATGATGGAGCCGGCGTCTGTTATTCCTCCTGGCGTCGTCCGATCATCAATCTTCGGCCGAAATACCGCACCCCCGGCGTCGGCCCGTGGCAGTTTGCCGCCGACCTGTCCATCGTCGGTTGGCTCGAAGCGATGAAATACGAATACGAGGTTATCACCGACGAAGACCTGCATCGCGAGGGCCTCGCCGCGCTGAAGCCATATCGCGTTGTCCTGAACGCCACTCACAACGAATACTATTCGGAAAAGATGCTGGACGCGACGGAGGATTACCTAGCGCAAGGCGGCCGCCTGCTCTATCTCGGTGCCAACGCTTACTACTGGTGCATCGGCTTCCGCGACGACGAGCCGTGGGTGATGGAAGTGCGCAGGCCGGAAGGCGGGACGCGCGCGTGGCAAGCGGGGCCGGGCGAGCACCACCTCGCCAGCACCGGCGAACGTGGCGGGCTTTGGCGCCATCGCGGCCGGCCGCCGCAAAAACTCGTGGGTGTCGGCTTCACGTCCGAAGGAATGGACCAGTCCGTGCCTTACCGCCGCATGCCCGACAGCTATCATCGTGCCGTGGCCTGGGTGTTTGCCGGCATTGAGTACGACATCTTCGGCAATACGGGCCTCGGCCTCGGCGGTGCCGCCGGAATCGAGATCGACCGCTACGACCTCTCGCTCGGCACCCCGCCGCACGCACGTATCCTGGCCATGTCGGAGCCTTTCACGGACAATTATCCGCTGGTTCAGGAGGAAATCTTCTTCATGACCCCCGGCCTCGGCGGGACGCAGCATCCGTATGTGCGCGCCGACATGGTGTATTTCACCACCCCGAACAACGGCGCGGTGTTCTCCACCGGCTCCATCGCCTGGGGCAGTGCGCTGCCGGTGGGCAATTTCGCCAACAGCATCTCCCGCCTGACCAAGAACGTGGTGGACGCTTTCATGGCCGCCGGCCCGCTGCCCGGCGGCGCTTAGCGCGGGGCGGCATTTCGGTTGCCGCGACCCGCCTTCCCATGAAAAGAAGGCCGCGCGCCAGACGAGGATCGTGGCCATCGACAGTTTTCGAGACGATTCGGCCCTGCACCCGGAGCACGAACGGCTGCGGCAGGAGGCTGCGAACGCCCAGGCGGCGTTGCGCCATGCGGAACGCGAATATGTACGGCTCGCGCAGGAACTCGGCGGTGTGTACGCTTCCCGCTCCTGGCGCATCGCGCAAATGCTGCGCGCCATCTTCCGCCGCCGCCCGCTTGCCCACCGTCCGCCGCCCATGCCGCCCGCGATGCAAGGCGCCCGGGAGACACCCCCTGGCATCGCGCTGATCGTCCCGCTGCCGGGCGCCGACGCGGTCGCCCACTGCAACCGGGAAGCCGCCGCCGCGACCGGCGACAGAATCGCGATCTGGGACGGGGGGTCCACACCGCACGCCGGCTGGCTGGAGGCGTTGGCGTTTGCGCTCGACCATGCCGAGAGCGCCGGGATGGTGGGCGCGCTGCTGCTCGCACCGGATGGCCACATCGCTGCCGCCGGTGCCGACATCCTGCCCGACGGCAGCCTGTCGCCGCGCGGCGTTGGCGAGCGCCCGGACCACCCGACCTTCGCCTCGCTCACCCCCGTGGAGGCGCTGCCGCTCGGCGCCGCGATGCTGCCGGCCGACGTTTGGCGCCGATTCGGCGGTCTGGACGAGTCCATTGCGTCGCCGGCGCAGGCAGTGGCTGATTTAGGATTGCGGCTGCGGGACGCCGGCCTGCGCGTCCTGGTGCAGCCGGCCGCGCGCCTGACAGCCGCCCCCGCGCCGCCCGCCGACCGCTGGGCAGAGTCCTTCGGCCGCTGGCGCCTGCGTCGCCGCCGGAGCGCGAACGGAAACGGCCTCGCCGCCCTCGGCCTGCGGCGCGCGCCCGCCCCCCGCGCGCTGTTCATCGACAATTTCGTGCCGACGCCGGACCGCGACGCGGCCTCCATCGACATGGTCTGGTATCTGCGGATTTTCGTCGCCCTCGGCTACGACACCACGTTGCTACCGGTCGCCGACCTCGCGCGCGCCGACCGCTACGTCGAAGGTTTGCGCCAACATGGCGTCAAAGTCGTAGCCAACGGCTGGGCTGCCTCGCCGCAAGATTTTTTGGCACGCGAACCGACGCCGTACGATCTGCTGGTCGTCTTTCGTGTCACCAACGCCGTCGGCCCGCTCCAAGACCAATTGCGCGCGCATTCGCCGAACGCGAAATTGGTGTTCAACACCGTCGATCTGCATTTCCTGCGCCTGGAACGGGAGGCGATCCTGCACCGTTCGCCCGAAAAGCTGGACGAGTCGTTCCGTGTGCAGCAAATGGAACTTGCCGCCATCGCCCGCGCCGATTGCTCCATCCTGCTCTCCCCCGTCGAACAGCCGCTGATCGCGGACCTGCTGCCGCGTTCGCCAACTTACGTTATTCCGATTGCCCGCGACGTGCCCGGCCGCGCCGCGCCGTTCGTGCCGCGCGCCGGTATTCTGTTCGTTGGCGGCTTTCGGCATCGGCCGAACGCCGACGCGATTCTCGCCTTCGCTCGCGATGTCTGGCCGCTGGTCCGTCGCAGGCTTGCCATCACCCTCGGCATCGTCGGCGCCGACCCGCCGGCGGAGGTGCGCGCGCTCCACGATCTGGCGGCTGGTGTCGCGGTGCTCGGCCATGTCGAAGACCTTGGCGCCTTGCTCGCGCAGTGCCGCCTGACGGTCGCACCGCTGCGCTTCGGCGCCGGCACGAAGGGAAAGGTCGTCACCACGCTGGCGGCCGGCGTACCCTGCGTCGCCAGCCCCATCGCGGTGGAAGGCATGGGGCTCACCGACGGCCTGAACATCCGCGTCGCCGACACGCCGCAAGAATTCGCCGATGTGGCGATCGGTTTGTACGAAGACGAACCGGCATGGACCGCGATGTCCGACGCCGGCCTGGAGTTCGCGCAGCAGAATTTCTCTGTCGCCGGCCTACGCCGCCGGCTGACCGCGATGCTGCGCGACCTCGGCCTGCCGGCAGGAGAATGACGTGTCGCTGCTGCCGCGCCTGCTACGCGACCTGCTGCCCGGCCCATCGGCCCTGCCCGTGCGGCCCCGCACCGACATCGCCGTGGTCGTGCCGCTCTACAACCACGAACGCTATGTGCCCGACACGCTGGGCAGTCTGCTCGGCCAGACGGCTGCGCCCGCCGAAATCGTGCTGATCGACGACGGCTCCAGCGACAACGGGTTTGCACTTGCGCGCGACATCCTGCGCGATGTGCCCGATTGCCGCGTGCTGACGCAGGCCAATGCCGGCGCCCACGTCACCATCAACCGTGCCGTCGCGATGACGGACGCGCCGTATGTCGCCGTGCTGAACTCGGACGATCTGTTTGTCCGCGACAAGCTGCAATGGTGCCAGGAGATGTTTGCCGGCGCGCCAGGCACCGATCTGGTCGCTGGCCGCGTGGCCTTGATCGACGGGCGCGGCGAGGCGATCGTGCGCGGCCCGAACGCCGACTGGCACGCACGCGCGGAAAAATTCGCGCAGCAGACGGGCCTTGAGCAGCTCGCCCTGCTGCACGAGAATTTTGTCGCCACCACGTCCAACATCGTGTTTTCCCGCACGCTGTGGCGGCGCGTCGGCGGGTTCGCTGCCCTGCGCTACTGCCACGATCTGGATTTTCTGATGCGCGCGTTCGATGGCGGGCGCGTGGTCCTGGACCGTACGCGGACGCATGTCCGCTACCGTGTCCACGGCGGCAACACCATCGCCGAAGACCCGCAGAAAGTTCGCGCCGAATTGGCCGCCGTCATCGCCGCCACGCTTTGCCAATCCGCAGCCTACCTGCTGCCGGACGGTGGCGCCGGCTTCGCCGCTTTCACGGATTTTCTGCGCAGCAAGCAGATGTCGGACCTCGTGCTGTATTTCGCCACGATCTTCCCGAGGTTCGACACCCGCGACGCTTTCTTCGCCTTCGTCACGGCAGACGAGAATCAACCGCGTTTCGTCCAACATCTGCGCGGCCGGGCATGAGCCAATGTTCGGCTGGCTGAAACCGCGCCCGCCGCCCGTGCCGGGCGCGCTGCGCGTCGTCGTCGAGACGCCCGCGTTTGATCGCGGCGGTCTGGAAAGAGTCGTCTTCGATACCGCAAGAAACTTCGACCGGGACAGAATCGCGCCGCTGATCGTCAGCGTCGGCCCGCTTGGCGTATTGGCGGGGGAGGCGCGTCGCGCCGGCCTGCGCGTCGCGGGCCTGCCGCCCCGGCGCGCCGAACGCGCTTACGCCGCCTTGCTCGACGAATGGCAACCCGCACTTGCCGTCTCGCATTTTTCCCCGTTCGGCTATCGCATGTTCGCCGCTCGGAAAATTCCGGTCGTTTGCGTTATCCACAACGTCTATGCGTTCTTCCATGCAGATCAGCGGCAAAAGTTCGCCGAGGAGGACGCATATGTTGCGCACTACATCGCCGTCTCTCCGAAAGCGGCACAATACGCCACCGAAAGTCTTGGCATCGCGCCCGCGAAAATCACGACGATTCCCAATGGCCTCGACCTCGACGAGGCCGCACGACGCCGCGCCGATTCCCGCCCGGCCGACCGTAGCCGCCTTGGCATCGCGCGGACGGACTACGTGTTCCTCAACGTCGCCGCCTACAATCTTCACAAGGGCCATCACATCATGGCGGCCGCGATGCGGCTGCTGCTCGCCCGCCGCCGCGACATCCGCATCGTCTGCGTCGGCAACCCCGTCGTGCCCGCCCATGTCGCCACCCTGCGCGCGCAACTCGCCCGCGACGGTTTGGCACAGCACATGCTGCTGCCGGGCTACGCGGACAATGTGGGAAATCTGTTCGCGATGGCCGACGCTTTCCTGCTGCCGTCCTTCATCGAAGGCTGGAGTATCGCGATGAACGAGGCGATGGCGTTCGGCAAGCCGCTGCTGCTGACCGACACCGGCGGCGCCGCCGAGGTGATCGAGAACGACGACATCGGCATTTTGCTGCCCCCCGAATACGGACCTATGACGGCGCTGGACGGCGAAAAACTCGACGAACTCGCCTATCGTACCACGCAGTTCCGTACCGCCGGCACCCTCGCCGCCGCCATGGAGAAATTCGCCGACAATCGCGCGCACTGGGCCGCAGCCGGTATCCGTGGCACCGAAAAGCTGCGCCGGCACTACGACCTGCGCGACACCGTGCGCCGCCACGAAGCGGTCATGCGTGCCGTCGCTGCCAAACCATGATCGGTCGCGTGTTGCCGGGCACGCTGCTGCCGGGGCTGTGCTTTTGGCTCGCCAACCATGTGCTGACGCACGCTCCGTACCGCGCGCGCCACTGGTTCCTGCGCCGCTATTGCGGCTTCGTGCTCGGCGAAGGCTCCACCATCTGTGCCGGCGTTTTCATCACCGGCAGCAACATCCGTATCGGCGCCAACAGCGTCGTCAATCGCGGCACCTATCTTGATGGCCGCGCGCCGCTGACCATCGGCAACAACGTCAACGTTTCGCATCAGGCATTGCTTCAGACCCTGACGCACGATCCGTATAGCCCCGACTTCGCGGTCCTGGCCAAGCCGGTCGCCGTCCACGACCACGTCTGGATCGGCGCCCGTGCGCTGATCTGTCCCGGCGTGACGATTGGGGAGGGGGCCGTCGTCGCCGCCGGCGCCGTCGTCACGCGCAGCGTGGCGCCATGGACGATCGTGGCCGGCAACCCCGCCCGCCCCATCGGCGAGCGGCCTCGCGACATCGCCTACCGCACACGCTACCGCCCGTGGTTCGACACCGATCTCGAATAGCCTACGCGAACTGCGCGGCGTCGCTCCGCCGGGGGGTGAACCGGCTCAGCAAGGCCGACAGTGCCGCCAACGTCACGGGCTTGGAGACATGGCCGTTCATGCCCGCCTTCAAGCTCAGTTCCTCGAAGCCGGCCACCGCGTTGGCGGTCAACGCCACGATCGGGATCGACGCCACGGCGCCGGATAGCGAGCGGATCTTCCGCGTCGCCTCGTAGCCGTCCATTTCCGGCATTTGCACGTCCATCAGCACCAGATCGTATTCGCCGTTGCGCACCGCCTCCACCGCCTGCGCGCCGTCGCTCACGATTTCCACCGTCTGGCCCAGGCGCGCGAGCATGGCGCGCACGACCATCTGGTTGGTCGCGTTGTCTTCGGCCACCAGCACGCGCATGCGCGGCAGCTTCGGCCGGTTGGCGGCCACGGCGGTCGCCGCCGCCGTTGCTTGCACCGATTGCTGCGGCGGTGTCGAGGCCAGCCGCAGCGGCACGACGAAGCTGAATGTGCTGCCTTGCCCGATCACGCTTTCCACCCGGATCACGCCACCCATCAGATCCAGCAGCCGGCGGCAGATCGCCAATCCCAGGCCGCTGCCGCCGAAGCGCCGGCGGTTGCCACCCTCCGCCTGATAGAACTGGCTGAACAGCCGTTGCTGGTCGGACGGCGCGATGCCGATACCGGTGTCGCGCACCGCGCACCGCACCAGCACGCCGCGCTCCGTGGCCGGCTCCAGCGTCACTTCCACCGTCACGCTACCGCGTTCGGTGAACTTGACCGCGTTGCCGACCAGATTCAGCAACACCTGCCGGATGCGTCCCGAATCGCCCTCCAGGATCGGCAGCCCCGCGCGCGGCAGATGCGTCTCCAGCTTCAGCCCGCGCGTGGCCGCCTGCGGACGGAACAAATCCGCGACCGACGTGACCAGTTCGGTAAAATCGAACGGGGCCGGCACCAGCACGAACTTGCCGGCGTCCAGCCGCGACAGGTCCAGAATATCGTCGATGATGGCCAGCAGATTGTGCGCCGAGCGCGACAGCGTACCCGCCAGTTGGCGCTGGTCCGCCGTCAGATCCGCTTGCAGCAGCAGGTCGGACATGCCGATGACGCCGTTCATCGGCGTGCGGATTTCGTGGCTCATCGTGGTCAGGAAGTCGGTCTTCACCCGGCTTGCCCGTTCGGCCGCCTCCCGCGCCTCGCGCATTTCGCGCGCCAGCGCCTCTGCCCGGCCCCGCTGTTCGCGCTCCGAACGCACGCGCAGCAACAGGAAGATGATCAGGGTGATGAAGCACAGGCCGAGCAGAGCGATCACGGCGTGCAACTGGTCGAGCCGTTCGGCCAACCGGTCGTGATTGCGTTGCGCGACCTGTGCCGTGGACTGCAAGGCATCGGTGGTCAGCCGCTGTACGGGTGCATCGAGTTCGTGCATCTGGCGCAGCAGCTCGGCCCGTCCGCGCCCGATCACGGCGGCATCCACCAGGGGGCCGAGGGCGGTGAATCTGTCCACCACGTCCCCCACCACCCCGGGCGCCACGCCACCGGCTTCGAGCAGTTTGGCCACGTCGGGGGAGTCGAGCAGGCCGACACGGCTCATGGCCAGTTGGTAGCGCAGTTGGATGGTTGCCCCGGCCTCGGGCGACGCGGGCGCGGCGTTGGCGTCCTGCACGGTGGCGCGCAGGCGGTACAGCTCGACCTCCACCTGATAGATCACCCAGGCGGCATTGGCCGTGGCATTCTGCGCCTGCCGCTGCTCCGACCGGACCAGGTACATGCTCTGCCCGACCAGACCAGCCATTACCAAGGCGATGAGGGCCGTGACCGCCGACCAAACGCGCATCTTCAGTTCATTCCGCTGGGCGACCCGGTCGCCGCGAAGTTGGAGAGACCTGGTCGCGGTGCGAGTCGGCACCGGCGAGCCGGACGCACCCACCACGCACTGTTAAAGATTACCTCCTCGTGCGCAAGCCATATGCCAGCTCGTCTCGCGCACTAGAACGCAAGTGCAATCATTCCGTCGCAATTGCCATCGCGGTTTGCGAGGGTGCGGCGGGCCGCGTTGCAGCTTGCAACACGCGGCAGCAAAAAATCGGCCATTCCGCTCGGCATGGTTCCTGCTCCCCTCCAGCCTGATCGTATTTCGGCCTCGCGGCCCGCGTCCGTTCGGGCGGGTGTTCGATTGCGCCCGCCCGCCCGGGGTGCTTATCCTCCGCGTCGTCGGCATAACCGACGAATGTTGACACGCGTTCATCGCTTGATGAGCGCGCGAGCGAGGGTTGCGGATGGGCGGCTGCGCCGACGGGCAGCAGGACAGCGCGCGGCACGACGGCACCGACCGGCCGATGGCCGAGGCGCTGCTGGCGGGCCTGTTCGAGCAGAACGCAACCGGTGTCGCCGAGATCGACCTGGACTCCGGCCGGGTGCTGCGGTTCAGCGCCTATCTCGCGCAACTCCTCGGCTACGATCGGGCGCATCCGCAAGCGGCCCAGTTGGTGCTGCTGGCCGGCCGTGGCGCGGACCATGCAGGCCGGATGCCGGACGTCCAGATCAAGCGCGGCGACGGCGGCTTCGCCCGCGTCCGTCTCGCCCGCCTCGCCGCCGGCCCCGGCCGTGCGCTGCTGCTGGTGACACCCACCGGCGACGGGCGCGGCGATGTCGAACGCACCGCCCGCGACTACCGCGACATCTACGACAATATTAGCGAGGCGATTTACCGGTCGAGCATCGACGGCCGGCAGGTCAGCGCCAATCCCGCCTTGGTGCGCCTGAACGGCTATGAGACCGAGGCCGAGATGTTGGCGGCCGTCAACGACATCGCCACCGAATGGTATGTCGATCCGGGCCGCCGCGCGGAGTTCGCCCGCGTGATGCACGAGCGGGGCCGGGTGGAAAACTTCGTCTCCGAAATCTACCGGCACAAAACCCGCGAACGCATCTGGATCAGCGAGAACGCCCGTCTGGTCCGCGACCGCATCACCGGCGCGCCGCTGTACTACGAGGGCACGCTGCGCGACGTGACGGAGACGATGCGCCGCCTGCAACTGGAACAGCGCCTGCGCACCATCATCGACACCATTGCGGACGGCGTGATTACCACCGACCCGGACGGCGTCATCCAGACCGTCAACCGCGCCGCCCAAAGCATGTTCGGCTGGTCGGACGCCGAGGCGCCGGCGGGCAAGCCGCTTGCCACCGCGCTGGTGGGACTGGACGGGGCGCCGCTGCCGCCCGCAGCCACCGCCGAGCGCCGCGCGCGCGGCGTGCGCCCGGACGGCAGCAGCTTCACCATCGATGTCGTGGTGGCCGAGGCTGCCGACCGCGACGGCCGCATGCTGATCTGGTGCGTTCGCGACGCCACCGCCCGGCTGCGCTACGAAGACGGGCTGTATCAGGCCAAGGAGGCCGCGGAGCGCGCCAACCGCGCCAAATCCGACTTCCTGGCGATCATGAGCCACGAACTGCGCACGCCGCTGAATGCCGTCATCGGCATGGCGGGCCTGCTGCTGGACGGCAC
>CAJCJG010000229.1 GCA_903970625.1 Solirubrobacterales bacterium 70-9
CCTGTCTGGCCCCCGCGCCGCCGCCCTGCCACAGTGTTCGTCTCGCTTCACTCACGGCACCGGCTTTCAGCGGAGGCGCGGCATGGCGGACGGTTTCATCGCGGCGGGGCAGGCCGAGGGGCTTGCCATCCGGCCGGGCGACAACCTGGACCTCGATGCCCGGCTGGCCCGCATGGCAGGCGACAGCGCCGAGTTTCCGGTCGTGCTTGCCAACCATCTGCCGATGGTGCTGATCGCGATGACCGCACTCGGCGCGACCACGGCGCAGTGCGACGACTTCGCCCAGCACTACATCTCCGCCAACCGTCTGCTGCCGGTGCCGCCGGATCATCGGCGGATCGACGCCGGCAACTGGCGCGCCCATCTCGGCGGGCGACAGCTAGAGGGCGACTATCGCGCCTTCTTTGCCGGCGAGGTGGCCCGCCACGGCCCCGACGAGGCCATCGCCACCTACCTGCCCGCGCTGCTCCCCGGCATCGCCGCCAGCGCCCTGCACGCGCTGATGCGGCTGGCCTATGCCCGCCTGCGCGGCGACGCCGCCGAAGTGGCCATCGCCCTCGGCTACTGGGCCGCGACGTATCTCCCGCTCGGCGACGGCACAGGGGCCGAACCGGACACCGACGACCCGGCCGAAATCTTCCGCCGCCTCGCCACGGAGCCGTCGTACGCCGGCCTGACCTCGCCCTCGGATATGCTCTGGCACTGGCTGCGCGCGGCGGCGGCGGTCCCCGCGTTCGCCCCGGTCGTGGACTGGTTGCGCATTGGGCCGGACACGGTCGGGCGGCTGGCCGCCACGTCGCTGGCCCTGTTCGCCGCCACGTCGGAATTCGCCGCCCTGCACGCCGTCACCGGCACGCACTGGGTGCGCCTCGTCGGGCACGACGGCGCGGGCGGCAGCGACCTGCCGCGCCGCTTCTGGCAGGCCATCGCCGCCGCCTTCCCCTACATGGGCCGCCCGGCGCTGCCGAGCGCCACCCAGGTCGCGGAGTGGCGCGCCCAACCCGCGCCGCCGTGGCCGGAGATCCATGCGGCGGCCTGCCGCTCGCTGGACGAGCACGATATCAGCCTCGTGTTCTCCGCCTGGCAGGAAGACGCGCTGTATCGCGACCCGCTCTACCGCGTGGTCGCCGCGCGGCAGGTCAAGTTGATCGCCTGACGGTTTCAGTCGTCGAGCGTCCGCCACGCCCTCGCCCGGCCCACCGCCTCGCGGAAGCGATCGTGCCACATCTGCGTGCCTGTGGCCCTCGGTCGCAGCGTGCGGTCCTCCGCCAGCCCGGCGATCAGGCGGGTGCCCAAGGTCGTCGCCGCGAGGCAGGCCGTTCCCCACGCCGTCAGTTCGTCGAACCCGCGCACGGTCACGTCGCGCCCGAGGCAGTCGGCGAGAAATTGGGTGAAATACGGGCTGCGCGACACGCCGCCGTCGATGGAGATGCCGGCCCGCGACGGCGCGATCCGGCCGATGGCCGCGACGACATCGGCCGTCAGCAGCGCCAGCCCTTCCAGCAATGCCTGACACAGATCGCTCCGCGTGGTGTCCGGCGACAGCCCGATGATCAGCGGCGCCGCCGTCCGGTCCCAGTGCGGGCACGCGAGGCCGGAAAATGCCGGCACGAACACCAGCCCACGTTCGATGGCCGGCGGGGCCGCGAACTCGCGGAAATCGTCGATATTCGCGGCGATGCCCGCCCGGATGGCCCACTCGACCGCCGACCCGACATCGTAGATGCCGCCATCGAGCGCGTAGGTGGTCACGCCGCCGATGTCCCATGCCACCGTCGGTAGCAGCCCCGCCAGATCGTCCCGGCCCACAACGTCCGCGTCGGCCAGCGCCAGCGCGAACGCCCCGGTCCCGAACGTGATCTTGGCATCGCCCGCCGCGCGGCAGCCGTGGCCGTACAGCGCCGCCTGCTGGTCCACGATGCTGGCCACCACCGGCACCCCGTCAACCACTCCGAAATCCGCGCAATTCGGCCGAATCTCCGGCAGGCACTGTTTCGGCACCCCGAACAGCCGGCACAATTCGTCGTCCCATTGCCCGGTCGAAAAATCCATCAGCGAGGTGCGGGACGCGGTCGCCCGGTCGGTCGCGAACACGCCGGTCAGCCGGTCGAGAACAAACGCATCCGTGGTGCCCAGCCGCAACCGCCCGGCCGCCAGTGCCGCTTGTACCGCCGGCAGCGTCCGCACGATCCAGCCCAATTTCGACGCAGAGAAATATGGGTCGAGCGGCAACCCGCTCCGCGCCTGCACCGTGTCGGCGGGCACCTCGGCCAGCCACCCGGCGGTGCGACTGTCCTGCCAGACGATGACGGGTGACAGCGGCACGCCGGTCTCCGCATCCCAGGCGAGGCAGCTTTCGCCCTGATTGGCGAGCCCGATGGCATCGACCGGCCCCGCCGCCGCGAGACAGTCGCGGACATTGGACAGCAATTCCAGCGCATCCTGCTCCACCCATCCAGGCGCGGGATAGGTGGTCGCGTGGCGAACGCTGTGCGCGATGGCCGGCGGCCCGTCGCTGCCCGCGACCAAGACACGGGTCGAGGTGGTCCCCTGGTCGATGGCCGCGATCCGCGTCATGCCTCGAACGCGACGTGCAATGGTTCGGTGAAAGGCAGTTTTGCCATGGGCACCAGAATGCGCCGCTCCAGGCCCCCGCGCAGCTTGCGCGAATAGACGATCCGCTCCCCGCTCCGCACCACCAGCCGGCCGGCGCCGGCGCGATCCAGCCGCACCTGCAAACCCGGCATGCAACCGCCGGCCCCGATCCGCTGCGGCACCACCAGTTTGATGCCCTCGCCAGCCACGACTGCGATATCCGCCTCCCGCGCCGGCCGCGCCAGATCGGCCAGCATCGAAGCCGCCACCGCGCGCCCCTCCGCCCACGACCACCCCGCCGTCTCGACGCCGCGCAGCACATTGCCCGCGGCAAACACGTCCGGCCGGCTGGTCCGCCCGCACCCGTCGATGGCTGGGCCGCCCGTGCGCCCGTCGATTTCGATGCCGGACATGCGCGCAAGGCTCGCTTCCGGCACGAACTTGCCGGTGAACAGCACGCCGTCGCATGCGATCTCAAGCGCCGCCCCATGCGTCTCGACGGTGACGCTCGCCACGCGCGGATTGCCCACAATTTCGGCAACCCGCGCGCCCAGATGCATCGGAATGCCGAACACATGCGGCAGCCAGCGGAACGGCGCCCGTACGGTCGGCCACGCCGCCTCCTCGATCACGGCGACAGGCCGAATGCCGGCGCCCCGACAGGTCAGGATTGCCGACATCGCCACCAGTTCCGTCCCCACGATCACCGGCCGCCGAAACGGCACCATGCCCCGCAGATAGATCAGATCCTGCAACGCCCCCGTGGTCATCACCCCCATCGGCCGGTCGCCGGAGACCAGACGGGCCGCCCGGCTGCTCTCCCGCACCCCGGTGGCCAGCAGGATGCGCCGGGGCCGCAGAACGATCGTGCCATCCGGTGTGGCGACCGTGATCCCGTCGCCGATGGCAACCGCCGCATGCCGCAGCCTCAGATCGACGCCCGCCGCCATCGCCGCCGCCACCAATCGCCGCGCGTAGCCTTGTCCCGATAGTGTGCGGTGGAACTCTCGCATCCCGAACGGCGAGTGCCCGCAATGGCGGGG
>CAJCJG010000230.1 GCA_903970625.1 Solirubrobacterales bacterium 70-9
GCAACATCAGGCGAAGCACGGGTTGGCAACTATCTCCAAGGCGCCGTTGCGCGCGACTGCGAGTTGGCCGGGATCGCGCGGCGCTGCCTGCTGCTGCGCCTCTCCAGCCTGCCACCCGACCTGCGAAAGCCGCACCATCTGCGGCTGACGCGCGACGCGCTGGACCCGCTGCTGTCCGCCGACCGGGCGCAGCGATTCATCCTGCCGAACGACGACGTCGCGATGGTGTGGCGCGGCACGGCCGACGCATTGCTGGCGGCCAGCCGGCAGGCGATCACCCGCATGTTCGCCGATGCAGACTCGGCGATGCCGGCGCCCGAGACGCTGTGGCGCCTGCTGGACCTGCCGGCGGACGCCGACGCCCTGCGCCGGTTGGTGGCGGACAGCCTGTCGGACGGGCCGCCGCGGGAGGCACGGCACGGTGACCCGCTCGATGCGGCCGCCCTCGCGGCGCTGGAGGCGGTGTTGGCGCAGGCCGACCTGGCTCGCTTCGCCCGGCGTCGCATCGTGTGTGCAGCCGGCGAGGACGGGCGCTTCCAGACCGGCTGGGAGGCGCGGCATCTGGCCGCAGACGAGATTTGCGCAGAGCTGGCCGATGGACGGGCGGCGCACGCCGAGCCGTGGCTGTATCGAAGGCTGGCACGAACGCTCGACCGGCGGCTGCTGGCGCTGCTGGCCGCCAATCAGGAATTGCGGGCGGCGGCACCATTCGGGCTGGATCTCGGCGTGGCCAGCGTTCTGGGCGCCGAATTCCTGCGCTTCGACGCGGCGTTGCCGCTATCGTTGCGCGGGCAGATCACGCTGGCGTTCGAACCGACCGATGTCTTGGCCGATCTGTCCGCCTTCCAGTTCGCGCGCGACTTCGCCCGCGCGCGAGGCTACCGGCTGCTATTGCGGCTGCCGGACTGTGCGTTGCTGCCGGTGTTGCCGGTGCTGCGCCTGGGCCTCGATCTGGTCGAAATCGTCTGGTCGCGCGCCGCCGTAGCGTTGCCCACCGATCTGCTCGACCAGGAGGCGGGCCGCATGGTCTTGTCCGGTGCCGACACGCCCGAGGCGGTAGCGTGGGGGCGCGCGCACTGGATCGCCTGGTTCGAGGGCCGCGCGGTGACGGAAGGCCAACCCGTCGTCAGCGAGCCGGCGCCCGGTTACTGACGCGGGGCGACCGTCGTCAGTGCGCGTCGGCGATGTGATGGCCGCTGAGTTCGGCGCCGGCGTGGCGCGGCATCAGCCAGGAGACCGGGGCTGCGGCCAGGGCGGCGATCCCGACGGCTGCGAAGGCCATAGCGAAATCGGCGGTGATCGGCACGGCGCGGCCGGTCAGTGCCATCGTTGCCTCCAGCGAGGCCGCACCGGCGGTGACGCCGAGCGTCAGGGAGACCTGTTGCAGCGTCGCGTACAGGCTGGTGGCGCCGCTCATGCGCGACGGCGGGACGTCGGCATAGGCGATGGTGTTATAGGCGGTGAATTGCAGCGAGCGGAAGAAGCCGCCGGTCAGCAGCACGAGGTAGATCAGGGCCACCGGCCAGGCCGGACGGAAGGCCGCGCACAGGATCAGCGAGACGGCCGACAGCAGGCCGTTGACCAGCAGCGTGTCGCGAAAGCCGAACCAGCGCAGCGCCCAGGTGGTCGCGGGCTTCATCACGATGGCGCCGGCGGAACTGGCCAGCGTGATCGCGCCGCTGCGCATCGCCGAATCGCCGAAACCCAGTTGGAACATCAGCGGCAGCAGGAACGGCACGGCCCCGACGCCAATCCGGAACAGCGAGCCGCCGACGACGGAGACCATGAAGGTCGGGATGCGCATCAGCGACACGTCCAGCAGCGGTGCCGGATGGCGGCGGGCGTGCAACACATAGAGTCCGCCAGCCAGCACGCCGAGACCGAGCACCGCAAGCGATAGCCAGACCGGCACGACGCCCCGCGCCGTCGTCTCCAGCCCGAACATCATGCTGGCCAGCGCCACTCCGGACAGCACCAAGCCCAACCCATCCAGGCGCGCGGCGCCGGCGTCGCGCACGTTCGGCACGAACAGCGTCACCAGGCCCATGCCGAGGATGCCGATGGGCAAATTGATGTAGAAGATCCAGCGCCATGACAGATAGGTGACGAAGAAGCCGCCGAGAGGTGGCCCCAGCAGCGGCCCGAGCAGCGCCGGGGCGGATAGCAGCGCCATCGCGCCGACCAATTCATGCTTGGCGGCGGTGCGCAGCAGGACGAGGCGGCCGACCGGCACCATCATCGCCCCACCCAATCCCTGCAACACGCGGGCAAGGACGAGGAAGGCGAGCGAGTCGGCCAGCCCGCACAGCACCGAGCCAAGCGTGAACACGGCGATGGCGGCCCGGAACACGGTACGGGCGCCAAACCGGTCGGCCATCCAGCCGCTGGCAGGGATGAAAACGGCCAGACTCAGGAGATACGAGGTCAGCGCCACGTTCATATGCACCGGGTCGGCGCCGAACGCGCGGGCCATTGCCGGCAGGGCAGTGGCGACCACGGTGCCGTCCAGCGTCTGCATGAACAGCGCGCAGGCGACGATGAGTGCCGTGACCTGGGTGGTGCCGAGGCGACGGGCGAGCGCGCCGAAACGGTGCCGGGGCGGCGCAGGAGCGATGGGCTGGAGATCGTTCATCACGCACATTGTTGCGCGGCACGATGCGCAGGCATAGCGAACCGGCCGGCTGATCCCGGAAAGGTGAGGGGCGGCGGACGCGGATCAGCGTTGCGCTTCCGGCTCTAGGGCAACAGCACCGTGCTGCCTGTGGTCTGCCGTGCCTCCAGCGCCCGGTGCGCGGCGGCCGCCTCGCTCAGCGGGAACGTCTGGTTGACGCGGATGGCGACGACGCCCTTTTCCACGACTTCGAACAGATCGTTCGCGGCCCATTCCAGGTCGCTGCGCTTGGCGAGGTAGGTGGCGAGGCTCGGACGGGTCAGGAACAGGCTGCCCTTGGCGGCGAGCAGGCCGACATCGATCGGGCCGGCGGGGCCGGAGGCGTTGCCGTAGCTGACCATCATGCCGAGGGGCGCCAGGCAGTCGAGGCTCGCCATGAACGTGTCCTTGCCGATGCTGTCATAGACCACGGGAACCATGGCGCCGCCGGTGAAGCGTTTGACCTGGGCGGGCAGGTCTGCGTGTCCGACGATGACGTGGGCGGCGCCGTGCGCCTTGGCAAGCTCGGCCTTCTCCGGGGTCGAGACCACGCCGATGACGACGGCGCCGAGATACTTCGCCCACTGGCAGAGGATCAGCCCCACACCGCCGGCGGCAGCATGGACGAGAATGGTCTGCCCGGACTGCACCTTGAACGTGCGGCGCAGCAGGTATTGCGCGGTCATGCCTTGCAGCATCATTGCCGCCGCCGTGGTGAACGCGATGGAGTCCGGCAGCCGGACGAGGCGGTCGGCAGGCATCACGCGGTCGGTCGCATAGGCCCCGATGGGGGCGGAGGCGTAGGCAACGCGGTCGCCGACCTTGACCGTTGTCACGCCGTCGCCGACGGCGGTGACGGTGCCCGACGCTTCCATGCCGATGGTCGCCGGCAGGGGGCTTTTGTAGAGGCCGGTGCGGAAATACACGTCGATGTAGTTCAGGCCGACGGCGGCGTGATGCACCAGCGCGTCGCCCGGCCCCGGCTCAGGCGTGGGCACGTCCTCCCACTGCAACATTTCCGGGCCGCCGTTGGCGTGGATACGGATGGCCTTCGTCATGAGTGTTCCATCATGGTTCTGGGCATAGTGCCGAAGTTGCGTCCCAAAGCGTCGCCTGCCCGGCGCCGGGCGGCCGGCCGCTGGCATGGGCCTCCAAGGCCAGCAGCGCGCGCTTGGTCTGAAGCCCATCGCCGCCCGAATAGCCGCCGATGCCGCCGGTCGCTACCACGCGGTGGCAGGGGATCAGGATCGGGATCGGATTGCTTGCATTTGCGCCGCCGACCGAGCGCGGCCCGCCGCCGGCTTCGCGGGCAATCTCGGCGTAGGTGCGCACCTCGCCGAGCGGAATCCGACAGAGCGCCGCCCAGACTCGCCGACGGTAGCCGGTGCCAGCCGGCGCCAGCGGCAGGTCGAACATGACCGGCTCGCCGTCGAAATAGGTATTCAGTTGCGCTCGGGCACGGAGCAGCAGCGGCGTCTCGGTTTGGTCGCGGCCCCAGCCCCAGTCGAGGGCCACGATACAGCCGGCCTCCTCAGAGAGGGTGAGGTCGCCGACCTGGGTGTGGAGCGAGATCTGCGGCAAGCTTGGTGTCCGTTCCCCGGTTGCGCCCGGCTGGCCCGAATGGAGCCGATCCGAGACGCGATGCCAGACCCGACCGGCGCCGCTGTCAAGTCGCAGGCGTGGTGCGGCGCAGCGCGATCGCGAGAGCGGCCGGCGTCTCCACGGGAAGCCCGCAGACGCCACCCCGGCAAACATAGGCGAGGGCGTGGCCCGATGGGGCGGTCTTGCCGTGGGCGGGATGGGCCGGTGGCAGCGCATCTGCAGCCGGCGCACGCAATACCACGATGGCGGGATCGGGGGACGCGAGGGCCATGTCCAGTAGCGCATGTGTGGCCGGCAGGTCCCTCGCACCGGCAATCACGGCGACGGCACCGTCCTCCAGCAGGTCGGCGGCGGCCAACAAAGTCGGGCAACCCGTCAGGCGGTCGCCAAGGCCGCCGAACGCGGCGATGGCGGCACGCGATCGGTCCCGGTAAATTTCTATCCCCGTCAGGTGGTAGAGTCGGGCGAGAACCTCGGCCATCAGGCCGAGGCCGGACGGCACGGCGTTGTCGGATGGGGTCCGCGGGCGGGCGGCGTCGCCGAGCGGCACGTCGGCGGCATCGGCAGCGGTGGTGAACCAGGCGCCGTCCGCAGCCGCGAACCAGGTTTCGGCCGCCTCGGCCCAGCCGATGGCCGCGTCCAGATAGTCGGTTTGTCCAGTGGCCTCGAACAGCGCCAGCGCGGCGCGGGCCATGCTGGCGTGATCGTCCAGCAAGCCGGCCGCGGTTACGCGGTTGCGGCGCCAGGCGTGCTGAACCCTGCCGTCGGGCGCCATCATTTCGGCGCGTATGAAGGCGAAGGCGTCCTGCGCCAGTGCCAGCCAGCCGGGCCGGCCGAACACGGCGGAGGCGCGGGCGAGGGCGGCGATGGCGAGGCCGTTCCAGTCGGCCAACACCTTGTCGTCGCGGGCGGGGCGGATCCGGGCGCATCGCCGGTCGAACAGTGTGTGCCGCGCGTCGGCCAGGGCCGCCTCGGCAACGGCGGTCCCCCGCGCGGCGATGCGACGCAGAATGGTTCTGCCATCCCAATTACCAGCTTCTGTCACATCGTAGGCAGCCTTGAACGGGGCGCTGTCGGGACCGAGTACTTCGTCGATTTCGGCTTCGGTCCAGACATAGAACAGGCCTTCCTCGCCTTCGCTGTCGGCGTCCTCGGACGCAGCGAAGGCGGCATGGCCGGCGACGCGCTCGGCGGTCATGTCGCGGACCAGCCAGCAGACGGTCTCCGCCGCCCGCTCGGCGTACAGCAGATCGGGAGTGGCCGCCTGGGCCAGCGTCAGCAATTCGAGAAGCTGGGCGTTGTCGTACAGCATCTTCTCGAAGTGCGGCACCAGCCACTCGGCGTCGGTCGAGTAGCGGGCGTAGCCACCGCCGAGATGATCGTAGATGCCGCCCTGCGACATGCGGCGCAGCAGCAGATGGACCGCTGCCGGGCCATCCTGCGCCCCCGACCGCTGCGCCTCCTGCCAGAGGAAGCGGAACATTGCGGGGTTGGGAAACTTCGGCGCGCCGCGCAGGCCGCCGAGGTCGGGATCGGTGGAGCGCAACAGGGCCGCAGCGGCACGGCGCAGCAGCGCGGGGTCTGGCGGGGCGCCGGGGCGTGGGGCGGCGGCCTGCGCCAGCGTCTGGCGGAGGCTCGCGACATTTTGCACGATGGCGTCGTGCTGGGTGCGAAAAGCGTCGGCCACGCCTTGCAGCACCTGCGTGAACGACGGCCGGCCCCAACGCGGTTCCGGCGGGAAATACGTGCCGCCCCAGAACGGGTCGCCCGCCGGAGTCAAAAACATCGTCAGCGGCCAGCCGCCTTGCTCGCCGAGGGCGTGCAGCGCGGTCATATAGAGATGGTCGATATCTGGGCGTTCCTCGCGGTCAACTTTGATACAGACATACAGTTCGTTCATCCGGGCGGCGGTGGCCGCGTCCTCGAAGGACTCGTGCGCCATGACATGGCACCAGTGACAGGCGGCGTAGCCGACGGAGAGCAGGATCGGCCGGTTGGTCGCGGCGGCTTCGGCGAGGGCGGCCGGCCCCCAGGGGCGCCAGTGCACGGGGTTGTCGGCGTGTTGCAACAGGTAGGGGGATAGCTCGTGCCGCAGCAGATTCGTCTCGGTGGGCATCGGGCGTCCTTGTGTTTACAGGCTGCATCCGAGATAGGGATGAGCGGCTGTCGCAGGGAGCTTTTCCCGAGCGGATGCGCCACGATTTTCCGACGCCGAACCATCGGGACGACGTCGTGCAGGAGAGAAAATGCCGCGCCTTCCGGATGATCCACAATTGTTTTTCGATGTACATGTGTTCGTGTGCTGCAACCGGCGGCCGGACGGGCACAAGCGCGGCTCGTGCGCCGCCAGGGCTTCGGAGCAGTTGCGCGACTACATGAAGGTGCGGGCAAAGGAGCTGGCCATTCGGCGCATCCGGATCAATGCGGCGGGTTGCCTGGACCGGTGCGAACTTGGGCCGTGCGCGGTGATCTATCCGGACGGCGTCTGGTATCGCCTGGAATCGACGCAGGACGTGGACGCGGTGCTGGAGCGCCACGTACTCGCTGGCGAGCGCGTGACGGACCTGATGCTGCCGCCGGAGTGATCGTGCAGGGTGCGACCGACACGATTTTCGCCGTCGCGTCGGGCACGGGCCGCTCGGCGGTGACGGTGCTGCGCCTGAGTGGGCCGCGAGCGGGTGCGGTGCTGGATGGTTTGTGTCGGGGGCGCCCGCCTACCCGTGTGGCGTCGCTGCGGACGCTCCGGGACCACGCGGGCGATGTGTTGGATCGGGCGCTGGTGCTATGGCTGCCTGGGCCGGGCAGCTATACGGGCGAGGATTCCGCCGAGTTGCATCTGCATGGCGGGCGGGCGGTGCTGGATGGGGTGACGGAGGCCCTGGTGCGCGGCGGCGCGAGGCCGGCCGAGGGCGGCGAATTTTCGCGACGGGCGTTCGTGAACGGCCGGATGGATCTGCTGGAGGCGGAGGGGATCGCCGATCTTGTGGCGGCCGAGACGGCGGCGCAGCGACGGCAGGCCCTGCGGCAGTTGGGAGGCTCGCTTGGCGCGCTGTATCGCGGCTGGACCGAACGACTGACACGCCTGCTGGCGCAACAGGAAGCCTTGATCGACTTCCCGGATGAAGACCTGCCGGCGGCGACCGAGGCGGCCATGGTGGCGGAGATCGCAGCGGTCGCCGGCGAGATAGCTGCGCATCTCGACGATGGACGGCGCGGCGAGCGACTGCGCGACGGGTTGGTGATCGCGATCACGGGGCGGCCCAATGTCGGCAAGTCGACGCTGATCAACGCGCTCGTGGGCCGCGACGTGGCCATCGTTTCGCCGCACGCAGGGACCACGCGGGATGTGCTGGAGGCACGCGTGGTGATCGGCGGCGTGCCGGTGACGCTGCTCGACACGGCGGGGCTGCGGGACACGTCGGACCCGGTGGAGGCGGAGGGGGTGCGGCGCGCGCGGGCACGCGCGGCGGCAGCCGATGTCCGGGTGATTTTGCGCGACGGCGGGGACGCAGAGGCTTTCGTGGAAGGGGCGCTCGTCGTCGCAACCAAGGCCGATCTGGTGGTTGGACGCCAGGATTCCGACTTCGCCATCAGCGCCATGACGGGAGTCGGCATGGATGCGTTTCGAGCGCGATTGGCCAGCGAAGTCCAGCGACTGACCGCCGATGCCGGGCCACCTGCTCTGACCCGGGCGCGCCATCGCGCAGGACTGTCGGAGGCTGTGGCCGCTTTGCGTCGGACGACGGAGGTGACCATGCCCGAGTTGCGCGGCGAGGCGATGCGCGAGGCGCTGCGCGGCATCGGCAGGGTGACGGGCCGCGTCGGGACGGAGGCGGTGCTGGATGCCGTTTTCAGCCAGTTCTGTATCGGCAAATAGGCGCCACACATAAATCCGGTCGGTCGCGCTATGCTGTGCGGGAGGGAGTTCTGACGATGACGGATTCGGTCGATGTGATCGTGATCGGCGGCGGCCACGCAGGATGCGAGGCGGCGGCGGCGGCGGCGCGGATGGGCGCCAAGACCCTGTTGCTCACACAGCGGCGCGATACGATTGGCGAGATGTCGTGCAACCCGGCCATCGGCGGCATCGGCAAGGGCCATCTGGTGCGAGAGATCGACGCGCTGGATGGGCTGATGGGGCGGGCGGCGGACCGCGCAGGCATTCATTTCAAGCTCCTAAACCGGAGCAAGGGTCCGGCTGTCAGGGGGCCGCGTGCGCAGGCAGATCGGGCGCGCTATCGGCGGGCGATTCAAGAGGTGTTGGGCGAGCAGGCGAATTTGACGATCCGCTCGGCGACGGTCGACGACCTCGTCATCGCGGCGAACGGGTCGCTCGCGGCTGTCGTCTGCGCCGACGGTTCGCGAATTGTCGCAGCAGCAGCAGTGTTGACGACCGGCACCTTTCTGCGTGGCATGATCCACGTGGGGCCGACCAGCACCCCGGCCGGGCGTATTGGCGAGGCGCCGTCGGTGGCTTTGGCGCAGACGCTGGCCCGACTCAATTTGCCGATGGGGCGTCTGAAGACCGGCACCCCACCGCGACTGGATCGGCGCAGCATCGACTGGGAAGGGCTCGAGGCCGATCGCGGCGACGCGGTGCCGGAACCGTTCAGTTCGATGACTTGCCGCATCGAACTGCCGCAGGTGGAGTGCCGAATTACTGCGACGACGCCGGCGACGCACGCGCTGATTCGCGACAATCTGCATTTGTCGGCCGTATACGGCGGCCAGATCGGTGGGCGCGGGCCGCGCTACTGCCCGTCGATCGAGGACAAGGTGGTGCGGTTCGCCGACCGGGAGCGACATCAAGTTTTTCTGGAGCCGGAGGGGCTGGACGACGACACGATCTATCCCAATGGCATTTCGACCAGTCTGCCGGCAGACGTGCAAGCCGCGATGCTGGCGACCATTCCCGGTCTGGAGCACGCGACCATCGTGCGGCCAGGCTATGCGGTGGAATACGATTTCGTCGATCCGCGCGCGCTCTCACCAGCCCTGGAGCTAAAGCGGCTGCCGGGCCTGTTCCTGGCGGGTCAGATCAACGGCACCACGGGCTATGAGGAAGCGGCGGCACAGGGTGTTCTCGCCGGGATCAACGCGGCCCGTCGCGCCGGCAACAAGACGGCGCTGACGTTGGACCGGGCGCAGGCCTATGTCGGCGTGCTGGTCGACGATCTGACGACGCAGGGAGTCACCGAACCGTACCGAATGTTCACGTCGCGCGCGGAATACCGCCTGACCTTGCGCGCGGACAATGCCGACCTCCGGCTGACCGACATCGGTATTGCCGCCGGCTGCGTCGGCGCACAGCGGGCTGCGGCGTTCCACGCGTTCGCGGCGCAACTCGGGGCCGCGCGGCAGAAGGCAATGGCGGAGATCGCGACACCTGCGGAGCTAGATCGCGCCGGCATTGTCACCGCTGGGGACGGGCAGCGGCGATCGCTCTTCGACATCCTGGGCCAAGCGGCGGTTTCGGATGACCGGGCGGTCGCAGGTTTCCCATGGCTGCAAGATCTCGCGCCACGAACGCTAACCTCATTGCGCGCCGACGCACTCTATGCCGGCTACCTGCCCCGCCAGGAGGCGGAAATCCGTGCATTCCGTCGCGAGGAGGCGGTCTGCCTCGATCCCGCCATCGACTATGCCGAGATCGGTGGCCTCTCCAGCGAGGTGCGGACCCGTCTTGCGACGGCGCGGCCGCCCTCCATCGGGGCTGCGGCACGGCTGGAAGGGATTACTCCGGCCGCGATCGCGGCTATCAGCGCGCATGTCCGGCGTCGCCAGGATGCGGCGCGTTTCACGTGAAACACGGCGACGTCGCGATTGCCCCGGCCGACCGCGCCCGTCTCGATCGCTTTGCCGCGCTCTTGCTGCGCTGGAATGCCCGCATCAACCTGATCTCGCGCGCCGACGAGGCGGCCGTCTGGTCCCGCCATATCCTCGATTCCGCGCAACTGCTGCCGCTGCTGCCCCCATCGCCCGGCACTTTGATCGACCTCGGGTCCGGCGCCGGTTTTCCCGGCATGGTGCTCGCGGTGCTGACCTCGTGGACCGTTCATCTGGTCGAGGCCGACCAACGCAAGGCGGCGTTTCTGCGCGAAGCCGCCCGGAATGTCGAAGCTGACGTCACCATTCATGCCGTCCGCGCCGAAGATTTGCGGATCGGCCCCGCAGACCTCGTCACAGCCCGCGCGCTCGCGCCACTCGCGAGCCTGCTGTCGTTAGCGGCGCCGCTGCTCGTACCCGGCGGCATTTGCCTGTTCCCCAAAGGCCGCAGCGCCGACAGTGAATTGACGGCAGCATCGGCCAAGTGGCACATGCAGCTTGAGCGCTTTGCGAGCCAAACGGACTCGGGCGCCACCGTTCTCCGCATCAGCGAGCTCCGCCGTGCCGGATAGTGCGAAACCGAATGCGGCGCCGCGCGGCGGCAGCCGAATCCTCGCCATCGCCAATCAGAAGGGCGGTGTCGGCAAGACCACGACTGCCATCAACTTGGCCACCGCACTGGCCGCCACCGGGGCCAGTGTGTTGCTGATTGATCTCGACCCGCAGGGTAATGCCTCCACCGGCCTCGGGTTTGGGCGCGGCGAACGCCAGAACGGCACCTATGCGCTGCTGACCGATGGCCTCGACCTGGTAACGGTGCGGCGCGCGACGAACATCCCGAACCTCTGGCTGGTCCCATCGGACCCGGACCTGGCCGGCGCCGAAGTAGAACTGGTCGGCCGCGACCGCCGCGAATTCAGGCTGCGCGATGCCGTGCGCGACCATCATGGCAGCGTGCGCCCGGCCTATATCCTGATCGACTGCCCCCCCAGCCTTGGCCTACTGACCCTCAACGGCCTTGCCGCCGCCGACGCGGTCCTGGTGCCGTTGCAGTGCGAGTTCTTCGCGCTTGAGGGCATTAGCCAGTTGATGCACACGATCGATCTGGTCCGTCGGGGCCTGAACCCGAGCCTGCGCTTGCAGGGCATCGTGTTGACGATGTACGATAAGCGCAACAATCTGTCGGAACAGGTCGCCGCCGATGCTCGGAGCTTCTTTGGCAGTCAGGTGTACGACACGGTAATTCCACGCAATATCCGCGTCTCCGAAGCGCCAAGCCACGGAAAGCCGGTGCTGTTGTACGACTTCCGCTCGCCCGGCGCCCAAGCCTATGTCCGCCTGGCCACCGAACTGCTACGCCGCGAGCGCGCCCACCCGGCGTCGGCCGCATGAGCCGCGACCCCAGTCCCCGTCTCGGCCGCGGCCTCGCGGCCCTGCTCGGCGACGCGGCCACCGCTGCCGGCCGTGGCGACGGCGAAGGCTCGCGCACCCTACCCGTGGAGGCCCTGGAGCCGGGCCCCTACCAGCCACGCCGGCCAATCGACGCCGCATCGCTGCGCGAACTAACCGACTCGATCCGTGCGCGCGGCATCCTGCAACCGCTGCTGGCGCGCCCGCATCCCGACCAGCCCGACCGTTACCAGATCATCGCCGGCGAGCGCCGCTGGCGTGCGGCCCAGGCCGCTGGCCTGCACGAGATCCCAGTCCTCGTCCGCCCACTCGGCGACGCCGAGGCAATGGCCGCAGCCCTGGTCGAGAACCTGCAACGCCAGGATCTGAACCCGATCGAGGAAGCCGAGGGATATCGCCGCTTGATCGACGAATTTGCCATGACGCAGGACGCACTCGGCGAGGCGGTGGGCAAATCGCGCAGCCATATCGCCAACACGATGCGGCTGTTGAATCTACCGCCCGCGGTGCAGATGGAGGTTCGGCACGGGGCCCTGAGCGCCGGACACGCCCGCGCCCTGTTGTCCCACCCGGAACCCGCCAAAGCGGCGCTGGCAGTCATCTCTCGCGGCCTGAACGTGCGCCAGACCGAAGCGCTGGCGGCTCGCGAGGTGGACGCCAACGCGTTCGCCGCCACGAGCTCCGGCCGTCGCAAGCCTCCCGAAACCGTCGCGCTAGAGCGTTCGCTGGGGGCGCGGCTCGGCCTGAAGGTGGACATCGCCTTCGATGGCGCCAGCGGCTCGATTCGCATTCACGTCCGCACACTCGACCAGTTGGACGGCGTGATCGCGTTGCTGACGCGCGACTGAGCGGCCCCTCTGTTACCGCCGAAGCGCTGCCGCACTGCGCTGCGCCAGCCCAAGAATCGCACTGCGGCAAATCGTCTCCGCTGGCGAACCGGTCCGCTTGCACGCCCGGTCGGCGTCCGACAATCGCGCCGATGCAGCAGCAAGCGCCGGCTCCGACCACGCACCCAACGCCGTCTGAAATGCCGACTCCCGGCGATAGAACACCGGCGGCCGCGCCGCCTTCGCCGCCTCCGCCAGTCCTATCCCATCGGCCATCGCCAGCCGGGCGCGATGCAGGCGCTGCACATGCAGGAGTGCAGCGCGCAGCACACCCACAGCCGCCGCGCCCTCGCCGAGCGCGATCTCCAGCGAGCGGTCGGTCGCGGCCACGTCCCCTGCGGTCGCGGCGAACAGCGCGTCGTCGAGCGAAAGCCCCGCGAGATCGCCGACGCACGCCTGCGCCGCAGCCAGATCGACCCGGCCACCAGCCCCGGCATACAGCGCCAGCTTCTCGATTTCGCCGAGCGTGACCGCGCGATCCGCCCCGAGGCGTGATTCCAGCCAGCGCAGCGCATCGGCATCCGTGACCACGCCACGCGACTGCAAAATCCGGCGAATGTCGTCGGCCAAGGCCGCCGCGTCCGGCGGATAGCAGGCGATCGCGACCCCGTCGGGCATCTTCTCGATCAACGCCCGCAGTTTCGAGCGCGTGGTCAGCCCCGGCGCTTCCAGCACCAGGAACCCTGGCCCACTTCCGTCCAGCACGGCCTGCACCCAGGCCGTCGAAGCATCGCCGACATCGCGCGCCCGCACCACCCGCCGCCCACCGGTCAACGGCGGGGAGGCGATTTCCACCGCCATGGCCGACAGCGTCTCGCGCTCCAGATCCGTCACGCGAAACGGATCGTCCGTGGCACCGGCAATCGTTTTGACGAGGCGCGCGCCGCGCTCCCGAATCAGCCCGACATCGTCGCCGTAGAGCAAGGCCACGCGAGCGCCATTGGCATCCCGCAGGAACGCCTCGGTCCGGCGGCCGTCTAGCTTCACGCCATCACCCCGCCGCCGTCTCGGCATGCTTGGTGAAGAACGTCGCCAGTTGCATCGCGATCTGGTCGGCTACCGCCTGCGAAAGACGACGCTCCACCGCATCGCTCTCCATATCCATCGTAAAAAATTGCTGGTCGAAAATATTGTATCCATCGACCGACCTTGCCGCGCCCGAGGTCAATGTCGCGCGGCCTGGGTCTTGCGCCGTCAGGCTGTAGGTTGCCGTCCCGATCATGCGAATCCACGTCGAGGTCGTATCCTGCTGGACTCCGAGCGTTTCCGCCGCGACCGCAAAGCCGACCGATAAGTCGTATCGGTGCGCCGCCGCGATACCGGCCCGCTCGAAACGCTCCTGCAAAGCCAGCCGCAGTAACTGACCGGTTCGCTCGGGGATGATACCCACCGATATCTCGGCCAACGCCTTGGCGGCCGCGCTGTCTTGGCCCGACGCCGCAGGACCGTAAACGGGACGGAATCCGCACGCCGCCAGGATAGGAGTCGCAAGCATCGGTAGGAATGTCCGTCGCGCGATCCGTGCCATGGCTGCCCCCGCTCCCTGCTCCACCTGTCAGGCCACGACAAAATTGACGATTCGGTTCGCGACATACACGCGCTTGACGATCCGGCGACCTGCCAGCGCCCGCGCCACGTTCACGTCGGCCTCGGCCGCCGCCACAACATCTGCTTCCGCACTGCCAGGTGCCACTTCCAGCGTGCCGCGCAACTTGCCCATAACCTGCACCGCGATCGTGATCGATTCCGCGACCGTCAAGGCCGGATCGGCCGCCGGCCAAGCCTGCTCGGCAACCAAACGATGCGTGCCGGGCTGTAGCCGGGCAAAAATCTCTTCCGCCAGATGCGGCATCATGGGCGCGACCAGCAACGCCATCGTCCGCAACGCTTCCAGCCGCACCCAGGCCAGCCCAGCGGTATCGCCCGCCGCTTTTTCCGCCTCGCCGATGGCCGTCGCGAACTCGTACAACCGCGCCACCGCGACATTGAACGCGAACCCCTCCAGCGCCTCCGTCACGGCCGCGATCGTGCGATGCGTGGCGCGCCGCAGTGCGCGCGCCGCCGGATCGAACACGGCGGGCATGTCCGTCGATGCCCCGGCAAACCCCTCGACCAGCCGAAATAGCCGTTGCGTGAATTTATATGCCCCGGCGACACCGGCCTCCGTCCACTCCATGTCCCGCTCGGGCGGGTTGTCCGACAGGATAAACCACCGGGCCGTATCCGCCCCGAACCGCGCGATAATCGCGCCCGGATCGACCGTGTTGCGCTTGGATTTCGACATCGCCTCGACGCGCCCGACCGTGACCGGCTCGCCCGTGTCGCGATGCCGCGCCCCGCCCTCGCTCCGCACCACCTCGTCCGGATACAGCCACCGCCCATCGGCGCCCTTGTAGCTTTCGTGCGTGACCATGCCTTGCGTGAACAACCCGGCGAACGGCTCGTCCGTGCCGACATGTCCCGCCGCCCGCATCGCGCGGGTGAAGAAGCGTGCATACAACAAATGCAGGATCGCGTGCTCGATGCCGCCGATATATTGGTCCACCGGCAGCCAATGATCCGCCGCCGCGCGCGTCACCGGCGCGTCCGCGTGAGGGCTGCAAAAGCGGGAAAAATACCACGAGCTATCGACGAACGTGTCGAACGTGTCGGTCTCGCGCTCGGCCGGCCC
>CAJCJG010000231.1 GCA_903970625.1 Solirubrobacterales bacterium 70-9
CGCCCCGCCACACGCGCCGCGCGGCCGTCGCGCACCGCGAACGCGCCGTCGACCTCCGCCGCCCGCGCGGTCGCATTCAGTTCGCCCAGCGAGACCGTCGCGCGCACGCGCCGCAGCAGATCGGGTGCCGCCGGCACGCCGGACAGGCGGCTCAATGCCCGCGCCAGCAGCGCCGCCTGGTTGTAGCGCCGGGCAAACAGCCGCCGACGATGCAGCGGCACCGGCACCAGAAGCTCGGCTCGGCGCAGCAATGTCGCGCCGGCGCGGGCCATCATCGGTGCGAGCGCCGTCGCCAGTTCCGGCCGGTCGGCGTGCTTTAACGGGAGCACCAGACGCTTCGAGGCGCCGTCGTAGCAAAATGCGCCGCGTGCCCGCTCCCACGGACCCGGGTGCAAACGGCAATCGGGGCACAGCCGCTCCGTTCCCCCCTGCCCCGCATGGCTGAACGGCACCCCGCAATGCACGCAACAGGGTTCGGTGATGAACGCCACGCCGCGAAAACACTCGGCACAAAATTGCCCGGGCGCCTCCACCGGCCGGTCGCAGGTCAGGCAACTCGGCGGCAGCAGCACATCCAGCGTGGCGCGAACCGCCCGCGACAATCGCTGCCCGAAATGGATGGCGAGCGCCTGCATCCCGCAACCGTATGCGCCCCCGCGCTTGCCGGCAACGCGGCCGGCCCTATTGTCCGGCGCATGAGCGACAGCCTGATCTTCGACCGCCGCGCCGTCCGTCGCCATCGCGACCGCGCCGCCGCGACCGTCGAAACCGTCGCCGACATTCTTGCCGACACTGCCGGCCGCCTGCTGGACCGGCTGGACGACACCACCCGCATTTTTACCCGCGCGCTGGATGTCGGCGGGCGCGGCATTGTCTCCCCGCTGCTGCGCGCACGCGGCATCGAGACCTTCGCCTGCGACCTGTCCCCCCGCATGGCCGCCCGGGCCGGCGCCCCTGCCGTCGCCGCCGACGAGGAGTTTTTGCCGTTCGCCCCGCACAGCTTCGATCTGGTGGTCGCCAACCTGTCGCTGCACTGGGTCAACGATCTGCCCGGCGCGCTGATCCAGCTACGCCACGCGCTGCGCCCGGACGGGCTGCTGCTCGCCAGCCTGCCGGCACTCGGCACGCTGGCGGAGCTGCGCACGGCCCTGACGGAGGCAGAAGCGGACATGTCTGGCGGTGCGGCGCCCCGCGTTTCGCCGTTTCCGGATTTGCGCGACTGCGCCGCCCTGCTGCAACGCGCCGGCTTCGCGCTGCCGGTCGCCGACGTCGAGGACATCAAGCTACTGTACGCCGACCCGCTGCGCCTGCTGCGCGACCTGCGGGCCGCCGGCGAGGCCAACGCCGTGGCGCTGCGCGACCGTCGGCCGCCACCCAGCGCGCTGTTCGCCCACGCGCTGGCCTCCATGCCGCAACAGGATGGGCGGACGGTTGCGACGCTGCGGCTCGCGATCATGACCGGCTGGGCGCCAGGCCCGGATCAACCGCAACCGCTGCAACCCGGAACGGCAAAACACTCGCTGGCCGACGCGTTGACGCGCCCGGATCAGGACGCCGCGATCTGACCGGCCGGCGCGCGGCCGAACGGGTGCAGCACCTTGTCGTGCGGCGTCAGCCAGAAGCGGCGAGCCACATCCAAATAGCCGTCGTACACCAGCCCGCCATTGGCCGCGACCATCATGTCCCGGTATTGCCGATAGACCCCCGGAATACGCCACCACGGCATCTCCGGCCATGCGTGATGCACCAGATGCAGATTGTTATGCAGGAACAGCAGTCCCAGCACCGGCGCGTTCTCGACGATGGCAATGCGCTCCCGCACCCCCTCGGCGGCCCGGTGTTCGGCGAACGAGCGGATCAGCATAAGCGACGCCGCCGGATAAACCACGAAAGCGACATAGATCAGCGGATTGATCTCGCACACGCCCCAAAGCCACGCCAGCACGCACCCCACGCCGACCAGATGCGGCCCCCAGATGCGGCGCGCGCCGGGAGAGCCGTACGCCAGCGCGCGCGATTGAAAATAGAAAAACCGCCCGATGATCCAGGCCGGGCCAAGCAGCAATCGGCCGGCAAACGTGTTCTGGACCATGAACAGCAGTCGGCCCCAGCGACTCAAGAGGTCCCACTGTTCGGGCAACCAATATCGGCTTTCCGGGTCTTCCAGCGGGTCGGTCAGCCGCTCGTCGTTGTGGTGGCGCAGGTGGGAGCCGCGATAGATGTGATACGGCAGCCACAGCGGCAGCGGCGGGAACGCCAGCGCGTCGTTCAACGCGCGGATGCGCGTCGGGTGGCCGTGCAGGACTTCGTGCTGGAACGAACTGTGCCACGCGACCAGCCACGCGAGGCCCGGAAACACGATCCAGGCCGGCATCGCATCGTGCCAGAACGTGAGCGCGAGCCAGCCGCCATAGATCGTCAGACACAGGGCAACGGTCGGCCATTCGATGCCCGGGCCGCGCACATAAGCCGGCTCCAGCATCATCCCATCGGGTGCCGCCGCCCGTGTCCGCACGCGCTACCTCATGTCCAGTTGAACAACTGCAACGATAGGCGCGCGCGGCCTTGTGAGGCAAGGACCGGCTTGCTTTTTTGGCGCCCGTCACGTCTGACGATGCGAATGGCGATCACGCGCATGATGCCGGGTATCCTGCTGTGCATCGTCGTCACCGGCGCGGCAACGCTGTTACAGGCCATCGAGGTCCGGCTGGCCGGCGAGCCGTACCTGGAGGCGCTGGTGCTCGCGATCCTGCTCGGCGTGGCGATTCGCACCGTATGGCAGCCGGGGCCGTTCTGCCACCCCGGCATCGTGTTCAGCGCGAAGATCCTGCTCGAAATCGCCGTGGTCATGCTCGGCGCGTCGGTCAGCGCGCGCACGGTGCTGGCGCTCGGGCCGGCATTGCTGGCGGGCATCTTCGTCGTGGTCGCCATCGCGCTTGCCACCAGCTACGCTATCGGCCGAGCGTTGGGTCTGCCGCAGCGGATGGCGATTCTAGTCGCGTGCGGCAACTCCATCTGCGGCAACTCGGCCATCGCGGCAGTGGCGCCGGTAATCGGCGCGGACGGCGACGACATCGCCTCCTCCATCGCGTTCACGGCCGTGCTGGGCGTCGTGGTGGTGATTTTGTTGCCGCTGCTGGTGCCGATATTAGCATTGTCGTTGACGCAGTATGGCGTGCTGGCTGGCCTGACCGTCTATGCGGTGCCGCAGGTCCTGGCGGCGACTTTGCCCATCGGCGAACTGAGCAATCAGGTCGGCACGGTGGTAAAGCTTGTTCGGGTGCTGATGCTTGGCCCCGTTGTGCTGGGCCTGTCGCTGCTGACGCGGCGGCTGCGCGACGAGGCGGACGAGGCGGCGCCCAACATAACCGCAGGCGACCGCCCAAAACGCGGCGGCCCGAAACTGCACGAATTGGTGCCTTGGTTCATCGTCGGCTTCCTGATCGTGCTGGCGCTGCGCTCGACCGGGTTGATCCCGGCGGCGTTGCTGGGTCCGCTCGCCACAACGGCCAGTTTGCTGACGACGATCTCTATGGCGGCGCTGGGGCTGGGAGTCGATGTCCGCGTCGTGGCGCAGGCAGGCGTGCGGGTGACGGCTGCGGTGACGCTGTCGTTGGTCGTGCTGGGCGGGATCAGTTTCGCGCTGATCCGGGGGCTGGGGATTGCGTGACGCGAACAACCTATTCGTCGGGCTTCACCCGCACCGCTGCCCGCGCCGCGTTGCCGTCGGCGTCGAGAACCGTCAGCCGGTAGAACCCGGCGGCCGGCGGAGTCCAGGCCGCCTCGCGCCGGGCCGGGTCGGCGGGAATCGGCGCGCCATCGACCAGAAACGTCAGCGGCCGACGGCCGCCCATCGCGCGCAGCACCACCGGGCCACCACCGCTCAGCACCGAGTCGGGCGGCGGGAACAGCAGGCGCAGCGCGTCGGCGCGCATGATCGTGGCTTCGCGACGCTGCGACGGCGGCAAGGGCCGTGGTGCCGGCGGCAACAAATCGAACAGGCGGGCCAGCACCGGCACCGCGAGGCCGCGCCCCGTTGCCCCCGGCAGTGGCGTGCCGTCCGGCCGGCCAATCCAGACGGCGGCGACGTGGTGCGCGTCGAACCCCAGCGCCCAGGCGTCGCGCCCGCCCCAACTGGTGCCGGTTTTCCACGCAGCACCGCTGCCGGCGGCATCGGGGAACGGCTGCGTCAATACCTCCGCCACCGAAGCCGCCGCGCGCGGGTCCAGGAACGGTTTGGGGAGTTGCTTGTCTTCCGGCCGAAGAAACAGCGGCGTCGCGTTGCCGTCGGTGGCCAGCGCCGCATACAGGCCAGCCAGTTGCCGCACCGTGATGCCGGCGCCGCCGAGCGCCAGCGGCAGCGACGGATCGGCCCCCGGCGGCAACCGCAACTTTACCCCTGCCGCCTGCAACACCGCCGAGAAGCGCATCGGGCCGACGCGATCCAGCAGGGCCACGGCCGGAAGGTTCAACGAACGGCGCAGCGCCTCCGCCGCCGTGACTTCGCCTGCAAAACCACGGTCGAAATCCTCGGGCGCATAGCGGCCGAAGCGATGCGGCGTGTCGTCCAGCACCGTCTCGGGACCGGCCAGCCCGTCCTGAAACGCCAGCGCATAGATGAACGGTTTGAGCGCCGACCCCGGCGAGCGAACCGCGCGCGTGAGATCCAGGAACCGGGCGCGACCGTCGCCGCCGGAAGCGACGGCGCGGATTTCGCGGGTCGAAAGGTCCGCGATCAACAGCGCCAGCGAGACATTCTCGGGGAGATTGGCAAGACGCTCGGCCAGCAGCCGTTCCACCGCAGCCTGCAACGGCAGGTCAAGCGTGGTGGCGACCTGCGCCGGCCCCGCGAATCCGGTGACCGCCTGCGCAGCATGACGCGGCAGTTTTTCGCGGTGCCTCGGCACGTCCGGCGGATCGGTGTCGCCGTGGGCCAGCAGAATCCGATCGCGCAGCGCCCGGGCACGGTCCGCGTGTCGGTCTGGCCGCAGGGCTTCCGGGCGGCGCGGGATAGCGACCAGCAGCGCCGCCTGTGCCGGTTCCAGCAGGCGGGGCGACGTGGCGAACCATGCCAATGCTCCTGCCCTCACCCCCTCCAGATTGCCGCCGTAGGGCGCGAGCGTCAGCCAGATGCCGAGAATTTCCCGCTTGGAGAAATGCGCCTCCAATTGCAACGCCCGCAAAACCTCCAGCATTTTGCTGCGAACGGTGCGCGGGCGCGGCTCCAGCAAGCGGGCCGCCTGCATCGTCAATGTCGAGCCGCCGGAGACGATGTGGCCGGCCCGCACATCCTGAAACAGCGCGCGCGCGAGTGCGAGCGGGTCGATTCCGGGATGGTGCCAGAAATGCCGATCTTCGGTGGCGACCAGGAGGTCGAGGAAAACCGGGGAAACGTCGTCGGCGCTGGTCGCGAACCGCCAGACGCCGCCGGGCGCGGGCAGCAGCGCCACCGTGCGGCCCTGCCGGTCGATCACCTCGGTGCCGAGCGTTTGCAGACGGGCCAGGTTGGGCGGAAAGGCACGGTCGAGCGCCACGGCCAGCAGGGCCACCAATGCCAGCGCCACCGCAACGATGCGCACGATCAACAGCGACAATTTCCCCATATCCCGATGACCCTCGCACGACAATCGGGTAACACTCGTTGACAACTTTGCGGGGGACCGACGGCCGTGCCCAAAATCGCTGTCCATACGCCGGCGTGGCTGGCGGAATTCCAGGCCTTTGTCCTGCGCGGAAATGTTGTGGACCTCGCGGTCGGCATCATCATCGGCGCGGCCTTCACCGGGATCGTCAACTCTCTGGTCAAGGACTTGTTCACCCCGGTCATCGGCCTGCTGATCGGCGGCATCGACTTTGCCAACGTGTTCGTGACCCTGAAAGGCCCTTCACAGCCGACCTTGGAGGCAGCCAAGACCGCCGGTGCGGTGACGCTGAACATTGGCCTTTTCCTCAACGCCGTCATCCAGTTTGCCATCGTCGCGTTCGCCGTGTTCTGGCTGGTACGGGCGCTGAGCGTGCTGTACCGCAAGAAGGAAGCCCCCGCAGCCCCGCCGCCGCCGGCCCCCGAGCTTGTGGTGCTGGAACAGATTCGCGACCTGCTGGCGTCACGGCAAGGCTGATGCCCTGCGCCTTCGACGGGGCTGGACAAGGGCAGCAGGACTGCCGAACATCGGGGAATGACATCCACCGTCGGCTCGCTGCCGCTGACCCGCCAATCGCTGCTCGACGGGCGGCTGGCAGATCTGATCGCGCGTAGCCTGCCGGGGATGCGGGTGCTGACCGACACGGAACGCCTCGCCTCGCTGCGCGCGGCCCTGGCCGGCCGGCGGGAGCATGGCGACGGGATCTGGCTGTTCGCCTACGGTTCGCTACTGTGGAACCCGACCGTGCATGTGACGGCTCGGCGGGCGGCGGAAGTGGTGGGGTGGCACCGGGCGTTTTGCCTGGGGACCAAGATCGGGCGCGGCACGCACGACAACCCGGGGCTGGTGCTGGGCCTGCGCGACGGCGGCTCCTGCCAGGGCGCGGTGCTGCGGGTGGCCGAGGATGGACTGGAGCATGAACTGGACCTGTTATGGCGGCGCGAGATGCTGGTCGCCGGCGGCTACGTGCCGCGCTGGCTGGAGGTGCGCGACCCGGACGGGATGCCGTTCGGCCACGCTCTGGCCTTTACCATCGGGCCGGACTGCCACAGCTACGAGGGCGATTTGAGCGACGCGGCCGTGGTGCAGCGGCTGGCGACGGCGGCGGGCGAGTTGGGCAGTTCGGCCGACTATCTGTTTTCGACGTGGGACGGGCTGCGCGGGCTGGGGGTTTCCGATCCGCACCTTGAGCGGCTGGTGACGCAAGTGAAGGCCGCGCTGGCCGCTCGGCAGCGAGCCGAAGCCGGCTAGCAGCGGGGCTTGCCTCCCGTTAGGGCTTCGGTTACACCGCGCGCTCTGCGCGGCACCCGTAGCTCAATTGGATAGAGCACCAGACTACGAATCTGGGGGTTGGAAGTTCGAGTCTTTCCGGGTGCGCCATTTTCTACCGATATTTCAATAGAGTGCGGCATATCGGCCGGGCACCCGCAGCGTCGCGCGCTATCGGAGGTCGCTTGACATGAAGCCTTACTACGGTTGGGTCATCGTCGCGGTCGGCGCCCTGATGACGTGCGTCGGCATCGGCGCGATGTTCTCGCTGGCCGTCTTCCTGCAACCGATGTCGGACGCGACCGGATGGACGCGGGCCGGGATATCCAGCGCGATGACGCTCGATTTCCTGACCATGGGTGCGGCCGCCTTCGGCTGGGGCATGCTCAGCGACCGTTTCGGCGCCCGGATCGTCGTGCTGGCGGGATCGTTGCTGCTGGGGCTTGGGTTGGTGCTGGCCAGCCGGGCCACGAGCCTCGGCGAATTCCAGTTGACCTACGGGGTGCTGGTGGGTGTCGCGGGGGGCAGCTTCGTCGTCCCCATGATCGCGGCAGCAACAGCATGGTTCGACAAACATCGCAGCCTCGCCGTCTCGCTGGTTTCGGCTGGGCTTGGCGTCGCCCCGATGACGGTGTCGCCGTTCGCGCGCTGGCTGGTCTCCACCTACGACTGGCGTACGTCGCAGTTGGTGATCGGCGTCGCAGCCTGGGTGCTGCTGGTGCCGGCCGCGTTCCTGGTCCGAAGGCCACCCGTTGCCGTTGCCGCCGGGCCAAATCCGGGCGCTGCACGTTCCGGCGAGCCCGGCATGACGGCGGGCGAGGCGCTCCGGTCGCGGCCGTTCATCGTGCTGGCCTGCACCTTCTTCGCCTGTTGCGCGACGCATTCCGGGCCGATCTTCCACACGGTGAGCTATGCGATCGGCTGCGGCCTGCCGGCGATGGCGGCGGTGACGATCTACAGTGTCGAGGGCCTCGCGGGTCTCGCCGGGCGGGTGCTGTGCGGCGTGCTCGGCGACCGGCTTGGCGCCAAGCCGGTGCTGGTCGCCGGGCTGTTCGTTCAGGCGCTCGCGGCAGGCACCTATTTCTTCGTCAGCCGGCTTGGCGAGTTCTACGCGGTCGCGGCGATCTTCGGCCTCGCCTATGGCGGCGTGATGCCGCTGTATGCCGTGCTGGCGCGCGAGTATTTCGGGCCGCGCATCATGGGCACGGTGTTCGGCGCGGCGGCGATGGTCTCAAGCCTTGGCATGGCGCTCGGGCCAGCGGCCGGGGGGTGGATCTTCGACACCTACGGCAGTTATGCGTGGCTCTACATCGGCTCGTTCGGGATCGGCCTTGGCGCCACCGCGATCGCGCTTGCGTTCCCGCCGCTGCCGTCAGCGCGCCTGGGATCTCTCCGGCCGGCATAGCCGGACTGTTCCGTCCGCCGCGCAAGCTGTTAGGAGTGGGCGGGCAACGCCCCTGGGTACGCGGCTGAATGGTGGAGTTCCAAAACACGATGGACGAGGCAGCACGAACCGGCCGAGCGTGGCGGGTCGGGGTATTGTTTTCGCAGACCGGGGTCACGGCCGCCGTGGAGCGCACGCAGCTCCAGGCCACACTGTTGGCGATCGAGGAAATCAACGCGGCCGGCGGGGTGCTGGACCTGCCGCTGGAGCCGGTGCTGTACGACCCGCAATCCAACCCGAAGCTGTTCCGCACGCTGGCGGAGCGGCTGCTGGTGACGGATCGGGTGCGCCTGGTGTTCGGCTGCTACATGTCGAGCAGCCGGAAAGCGGTGCTGCCGGTCATCGAAGCCAATCGTGGCCTGCTGTTCTACCCGACCCTTTACGAGGGCTTCGAGTATTCCCGCCACTGCATCTACACCGGGGCCGCACCGAACCAGAATTCGTTGCAGTTGGCGCGCTTCCTGTTCGAGCACTATGGCAGCCGCTTCCTGCTGGTCGGCTCGAACTACGTGTATCCGTATGAATCCAATCGGGTGATGTCCGATCTGGTGCGGCAGAATCGCGGCAAGATCCTCAACGAGATCTACGTGCCGCTCGCCGCCCGCCCCGCCGACTTCGGCCGCGCGATCCAGGAGATCAAGAAACACGAGCCGGACGTGATCTTCTCGACCGTCGTCGGCAAAGGCACCGCCGCGTTCTACGAGGCGTACCGCGCCGCGGGCTTCGATCCCGCGCGCCGGCCGATTGCGAGCCTGACCACCGGGGAAGCGGAAGTGGCCGAGATGTCCTCCGAGGCCGCCGAAGGCCATATCACCGCCGCACCGTTCTTCGAGACGCTGGGAACCGCCGCCGCCCGCCGCTTCGTGACCGCCTACAAGGACCGCTACGGCGGCGACGCGCCGGTGCCGGCCTCCGCCGAGGCGGCGTATTTCCAGGTCCACCTCGCCGCCGCCGCAATCGCGCGCGCCGGCAGCGCCGACCCCGAGCGCGTGCTGCCGGAACTGAGCGAGATCGAGTTCACCGCGCCGCAGGGGCGGGTGCGGATCGACCGCGAGAACAACCACACCTATTTGTGGCCACGCGTCGCCCGGTTGGACGCGCGCGGGCATTTCCAAATCGTCTGGAACCCGGGCCTGCGGGTGCGGCCCGATCCGTACTGCGTCGTGCAGACGCTGGACGACTGGTCCTCGGACGGCATTGCCAGCGCTACCGCCGCTGCCAGTCACGCGGGCTGAGGCCGCGCCGCGTGTCGCTCCAGATCGTGCGCGACTTGCGCGGCCTGCGGGTGCTGGTGATCCACGCGCCGGATGCCGAAGGCGTGGATCTGGTGGAGCATCTGCGCCGCATCGGCTGCCAGGTGGAGGCGTCGTGGCCGATCCCGGACGCAGTGGACAATGCCGACGTCGTGGTGCTCGCCATCGACCACGAAAGCCGGGCGCCGATCCAGCGCCTGCTGCGCAGCTTCGACGGGATGCCGCCGACGCTGATCGCCGTCGTCGGCTACGAAGATCCTTCCATCTTGCAGATCGTGCTGGATGCCGGCGCGCATGCGGTGATCGAGCGGCCGATCCGGCCGTTCGGCCTGCTCACCCAACTGACCATCGCCCGCAGCCTGTGGCTCGACCGGCGGGAAGCCGCGCGGCAGATTCAAAAGTTCGAGCGCAAGCTTGCCGGTTTGCAGAACATCCAGCGCGCCAAATCGATCCTGATGGCAGCGCAGGGATTGTCGGAGGAGGAGGCGCACCAGACCATCCGGCGCAAGGCGATGTCCAAACGAGTGCCGATCGAGGAGATGGCTTTGGCGATCATCAACGCAAATGACCTCTTGAACTCCGCGCCGAAACGCCCTTAACCTCCGTCTCGTGATCGCGCGCAGGTTGCGCCGCGCCACACGACGGGGCACCAATGTTGCTGTCCCGCATGGCATCGAAGCCAGGCAGACCCGCAAGGGCCTTCCTGGCTTTTTTCGTTTCGAACCAGGCGGCGGTCGTGCCGCGGCCCGTCGGGAAGACATGGCGTGACGTGTGCCGAAACAGCATGCGAGCGCGGGCCGCTATTGGGGTGAGGGTCAAAAAATGACGTTGGATCGGCGATCTTTGTTGAAGGTCGGCGCCTTGGGCGCAACCGCGCTCGCAGCACCGGGGCTGTTGACGCGCGGCGCGATGGCGGCGGACCCCATCCGGGTCGGCGTGCTGTTCTCGCTCACCGGCGGGCTTTCCATCATCGAAAAGTCGCTGGCGGACGCGACGATGATGGCCATTGCCGAGATCAACGCCGCCGGCGGCGTGATGGGGCGGCCGGTGGAAGCGGTGCTGGAAGACGGTGCGTCTGACCCGAAGACCTACAACGAAAAGGCCTCCAAACTCGTCGTCGGCGACAAGATGTCCACCGTGTTCGGCTCCTACACATCGGCCAGCCGCAAGGCGGTGTTGCCGGTGTTTGAGAAGCACAACGCGATGTACTTCTATCCGACGTATTACGAGGGCTTCGAGTGCTCGCGCAACGTGGTGTATACCGGCGCAGTTCCGAACCAACAGCTTTCCAACTTCATTCCGTGGATCGTCAAGAACCTCGGCAAAAAGAAGTTTTTCATCGTCGGCTCCAACTACATCTATCCGCGCGAGATGGCGAAGGTCTGCAAGATCCTTATGAAGCAGAACGGCGCCGAGTACGTCGCAGACGAGTATCTCGAACTCGGACATTCCGAGTGGGGGTCGATGGTCAACAAGATCAAGACCTCGGGCTGCGACGCCGTGCTGTCCAACGTCGTCGGCGATTCGGTCGTCGCTTTCTACCGCGAGTTCAAGAATCAGGGGCTGACGCACGACAAGCTGCCGATCTGTGCGACGGTGACATCTGAGATCGAAATCGCGGCGATGGGCCCCGAATATGCGGTGGGCAGCTACACGTCCTTCCCGTACTTCATGGCCATCGACACCGACCGGAACAAGAAGTTCGTCGAGCGGTACCGCGCCTATGTCAAGGACCCGAAGGCGGTCACGCATCACGCGCTGGAATCGTCGTACTTCCAGGTGTTCCTGTGGAAGCAGGCGGTGGAGAAGGCCAAGGACACAGCGGCCGACGCTGTGCGCGCAGGCGTGCGCGGGCAGGAGTTCGATGCCCCGAACGGGCATGTGACGGTGGATGCCGACAATTTGCACACCTACCTGACGCCGCGCATCGCGCAGTGGCAGGCGGACGGACAGGGCAAGATCGTCGATGCCTACCCCAATCCGGTGCAGCCGCTGCCGTACGTCGCCTACGGCGAGACCGACACGAACCTGTTCTGCACCGCCAAGGGCCTGGATGCCTCGAAGCTGAAGAAGTCGTGACATCGGCACGGCCCGCCGGCGTGGCGGTGGGCCGCGTTGCGTTCTGACCACGGGACCGGAATCCGCATAGTGCTGGACGTTATCTTCATCGGACTGAGCCTCGGTTCCATCCTGCTGCTGGTGGCGCTCGGACTTGCCATCACCTACGGCGCGATGGGCGTCATCAACATGGCCCACGGCGAAATGGTGATGGTCGGTGCCTACACGACGGTGATGGGCGCGCTGTGGCTGAAGCTTGGCTTTCTCGCCTCGCTGCCGCTCGCGTTCGCCGTCACCGCACTGCTCGGCTGGGCGATCGAACGCATCGTGGTGCGGCGCCTCTATGGCCGACTGCTCGACACGCTGCTGGCGACCTGGGGTGTGGCAATCCTGATCCAGCAGGCGGTGCGGCTGGAGTTCGGGCTGTCGTTTTTCGGCATCCATATTCGCGGCCTCGGGCCGGGATTGCAGAACGTGACGGTGCCCGAGTGGATGACCGGCGTCGTCACCATCGGCGGCGATCAGGTCAACATCTACCGCCTGTTCATCATCGTGGTGACGCTAGCGCTGACAGTGCTGACCTGGGTGCTGATGTATCGTACCGATATCGGCATCCAGATTCGCGCCATCATGCGCAACCCGCGCATGGCGGCGGCGTGCGGAATCGACGTCGATCGGGTCAACGCGCTGACGTTCGCGTACGGCTCGGGCCTCGCAGGTGTTGCCGGCGTGATGATGTCCGGCTTCAAGACAGTGTTTCCGGACATGGGCACGTCGATGGTCGTGGACGGCTTCATGGTGGTGGTGGTCGGCGGCGTCGGCAGCCTGATCGGCTCGGTGCTGGCGGCCGGGTTGCTCGGGCAGGTCAATGGCGGCGTGGCGGCGGTGACGAACGACATCCTTGCGCGCGCGGTGGTGTTCGGACTGGTGATCCTGATCATCATCGTCAAGCCGACCGGCCTGTTCTCCTTCAAGAGCCGCTGAGCATGACAACGCAACGCACGCTCGACCGCGCCGCCTACATCATATTCATCGCGTTGATCTTGCTGGCGCCACTCGTGTTGGGCGATTTCTGGCTGAACCGCATTGCCAAGTTCCTGGTGTACGGAATTCTCGGCGTCGCCGTTTCGCTGTGCTGGGGCTACGGCGGCATCCTCAATCTGGGGCAAGGGCTGTTCTTCGGCGCCGGCGCCTACATGCTGGCGATGTCGCTGAAGCTCGCCAGTGCCACAAGCCTGCAACAGGGGTCGGACCAGCCGGTGCCGGACTTCATGCTGTGGAATGCCGAGCCGAGCGCGCCCACCGCACTCTGCTGCATCAACCGTGGCTCCTTCCTGTGGTTGCCGTTCCAATCGCAGTGGTTCGGTGTCGCAATGGGGGTACTGGTGCCCGTCGTGGTCGCGGCGGTGATGGGCACGATCATGTTCCGCAAGCGCATTGCCGGCGTCTTCGTCGCCGTCATAACGTTGTCGCTGGTGCTGTTGGTGCGGCTGGTGGTGATCGACGCGCAGCCGCTGACGAACGGCTTCAACGGGCTGACCGACCTCGGCACCTTCCAGATTGCCGGCTTCGAGTTCGACCCGTATTCGCGCGCGACGTATTATCTCGTCGCCGGGCTGCTGGTTGTGTCTCTGATCGGCTGCCGCCTGCTGGTGGAGACGCGCGCGGGGCTGATCCTGCAAGCGATCCGCGACGACCAGAACCGCGCGCGCTATCTCGGCTTCGACGTGCCGACCTATCAGGTGTTTTTCTTCACCGTCTCGGCCGCGATCTCCGGCGTGGCGGGTATGCTTTATGTGATCGTGGCGGAATTCGCCTCGCCCACGTTCATGGACCTCAGTTTTTCGATCACGATGGTAGTCTGGGCGGCGCTCGGCGGGCGCTCGTCGCTGCTCGGGGCGTGCATCGGCGCGATCATGATCAACGTGGTCGCTGCCACCGTCAGCGAAACGGAGATGTTCGTCGAGGCATGGAAGGCGATCATCGGGCTTGTGTTCGTGCTGGTCGTGCTGTTTCTGCCCCGCGGGCTGGCCGGTCTGGGCCAGGACTTCGCCGACGCGGTGGCGAC
>CAJCJG010000232.1 GCA_903970625.1 Solirubrobacterales bacterium 70-9
CGCACAGGCGCCAACGCGGCCGATGCCGCGCCCGTGCTGGAAGCCATCGACGCGGCGCTCGCCGACATCGCGGCGCTGCCCGACAGCGCCGGACGCGGCGATGCGCTGCTCGGCCTCGTCGGCATCCGCTGCTCGCTGTTCCCGGACGCCGCGACCTACCGGCCGGCGGACCCGGCGCCCATTCCCCTGACCCCGACTGCGGAGGCTGCGTGATGATCGGCGATCTCGGCGTGGGCGGCGTGTTCGTCCCGTCCCTTCTGGTCTGGCTGCTGGTGGCGCTGGCGCTGAACGCGGCCCTGCGGCGCCTGCTGTCGGCGGCCGGCTTCTACCGCCTCGTCTGGCATCGCGCCCTGTTCGACACGGCGCTGTTCGTCATCCTGCTGGCCGGCGTGATGGGCGCGGCCACCCGTTTCGGAGGGTTCAACACATGAAACGCATCGGTCGCATCGCGCTGACCCTGGCCGTGGTCGCGGTTGCCGGCGTGGCCGGCGCCTATGTCTGGTCCGGCTGGATGGACGCGCCGTGGACGCGCGACGGGCGTGTGCGGGCGGACGTGGTGGGGGTGGCGCCGGATGTCTCCGGCCCGGTCGCCGAGGTTCTGGTCCACGACAACCAGGCGGTGCAGCGCGGCGACGTGTTGTTCCGCGTCGATACCGCCCGCTTTCAACTGGCGCTGCAACAGGCCGACGCGGCGATGAAAAGCCGCGAGGCGGCGTGGCACGAGGCGGTGCGAGAGGCAAGCCGCTACCGCTCGCTGTCCAACGCCGAGGTCAGCGAGGAAAAGCAGCAGCAGCGCGAATCCGCAGCCCAGGAAGCCGCCGCCGCCTACCAGCAGTCGCAGGCTGACCGGAGCGTCGCGCAACTGAACCTGGACCGCGCCACCGTCACGGCACCGGAAGCCGGCATCGTGACCAATTTCGACCTGCGGCCCGGCGACTACGTGGCCGCCGGCCACGCGGTGACGGCCCTGGTCGCCACCGACAGCCTGCACATCGACGGGTATTTCGAGGAAACCAAGCTGCCCCGCATCCATGTCGGCGATGCGGCGCGGGTGCAGTTGATGGGCGAATCCGGCTGGCTGCGCGGCCATGTCGAAAGCATCGCCGGCGGCGTCGTGGACCGCGAGCGCAGCGCCGGCAGCAACCTGCTGGCCGACGTGAACCCCACCTTCAGTTGGGTCCGCCTCGCGCAGCGCATCCCGGTCCGCATCGCGCTCGACACGCCGCCTCCGGGCCTGAACCTGATCGCAGGCCGCACCGCCACCGTCCGCATCGACACCGGCGCGACGGCCACCGCCAGCCTGTTCGGCTGGCGAATGGCGGCGCGGTAAGCCGCCCCTGGCCAAGGCGGCGTTGCGAAGGGCGGCCGGATTTGCCAGGGTATCGGCCATGGCATCCGTGACCCGCTCCTCAGTCTGCCCGCACGACTGCCCTTCCACCTGCGCCCTCGACATCGAGGTCGTGGACGGCGCCAACGGCGCGCCGGCCCGCATCGGTGCGGTGCGCGGCGCGCAGGCGAACAGCTACACGTCGGGCGTGATCTGCGCGAAGGTCGCGCGCTACGCCGAGCGGGCGAATCATCCGGACCGGCTGACACAACCGTTGCTGCGGACCGGGCCGAAAGGCAGCGGCCAGTTCCGCGAGATCGGCTGGGACGAGGCGCTGGACCGAGTCGCCGGGACGTTCGCGCACGCCGCCGAAAAATATGGCTCGGAGACGGTTTGGCCGTATTTCTACGCCGGCACGATGGGCCTCGTGCAGCGGGACGGCATCAACCGCCTGCGCCATACGATGCGCTACTCGCGCCAGTACGCCACCATCTGCACCATGGCCGCCGAGACCGGCTGGAAGGCGGCCGTCGGCACCTTCACCGGTCCCGACCCGCGCGAAATGGCGAAGTCCGACCTGATCGTGGTCTGGGGCGGCAACCCGGTGAACACGCAGGTCAACGTCATGACCCACATCGCCCGCGCCCGGAAGGAGCGTGGGGCGAAGCTGGTGGTGATCGACCCGTACCGCACCGGCACCGCGCAGCAGGCCGACCTGCATTTGCCGCTCCGCCCCGGCACGGATGGGGCGCTCGCCTGCGCCGTGATGCACATCGCCTTTCGCGACGGCCGCGCCGACCGCGCCTACATGGCGAAGTACGCCGACCGGCCGGACGACCTGGAGGCGCATCTGGCGACACGCGGGCCGGACTGGGCGTCCGAGATCACAGGGCTGCCCGCCGCCGACATCGAGGCGTTCGCGCGGCTGTATAACGGTACGCCACGCAGCTATATCCGCATCGGCTACGGGTTTTCGCGGATGCGCAACGGCAGCGTGAATCTGCATGCCGTCACCTGCCTGCCCACCGTCACCGGCGCGTGGCAGCATGAAGGCGGCGGTGCGTTCTGGAACAATCGCAGCCTGTATCACTGGGACAAGACGCTGATCGAGGGGCTGGATGTCTGCGACCCCACGACGCGCACGATCGACATGAGCCGCATCGGCGCGGCGCTGACCGGCGACCGCACCGAGCTTGGAGATGGCCCGCCGGTCACGGCCATGCTGATCCAGAGCACCAACCCCATCGTCGTGGCACCCGACAGCAACAAGGTGCGCCGTGGTTTTACGCGCGACGATCTGTTCGTCTGCGTCCACGAGCAGTTCATGACCGACACGGCGCGGTTCGCCGACATCGTGCTGCCGGCGACGATGTTCACCGAACACGACGATCTGTACCAGGCCGGCGGCCACAGCCACATCCAGCTCGGCCCGAAGCTGGTCGAGCCGCCGGGCGAATGCCGCTCCAACCACGAGGTCATCCAGGCGCTGGCGACACGGCTCGGCGCGCGGCATCCCGGATTCGACATGACGGCGCTGGAACTGGTCGATGCGACGCTACGCGCCTCCGGCTGGCCGGGCGCGGAGGAATTGCGGGAGCGGCGCTGGATCGACGCGCAGGGCGACTTCCGCGCCTCGCATTTCCTGGACGGCTTTGGCTTCCCGGATGGCCGCTTCCGCTTCGCGCCGGACTGGGCGTCGGCCGGGAAGAACCACGCGGGGCTGCCCACCCTGCCGGACCATTTCGCGGCCACCGACGGCGCCACAAGGGAAAAACCGTTCCGCCTGATCGCCGCCCCGGCCCGCTCGTTCCTGAACAGCACGTTCACCGAGAGCCCGACCGGGCGCAAGCGCGAGAGCCGCCCGACGGCGCTGCTGCACCCGGACGACGCGGCACGGCTGGGCGTGGCGGACGGCGAGCGCATCCGACTCGGCAACGCGCGCGGCGACATCGTCGTGCATGCCCAGCTGTTCGACGGTTTGCAGCCGGGCGTGGTGATCGTCGAAAGCATCTGGCCGAACGGCGATTTCGTGGGCGGCGTCGGCGTCAATGCGCTGGTCAGCGACGAACCGGCGCAGCCCGCCGGCGGCGCCGTGTTCCATGATACGTCGGTCTGGATCAAGGCGGTGGCAGTGGAAATGGCAATGGCGGCGGAATAGATGGCACAAGAACGTAACTGGTCGCAGAACCACGTCTTTGCCGCCGCCCGCATCCACCGGCCCGCGAGCATCGACGAGGCGCGGCACCTGATTGCGGCGGCGCCGAAAATCCATGCCGTGGGCAGCCGCCACTCGTTCAACGGCATCGCCGATTCCGGTGGCGAGATGATCGACCTCGGCGCCATCGATCCGGATTTCGTCATCGACCGCGACGCGATGACGGTGACGTTCGGCGCCAACACGCAATACGGGCCGCTTTGCGCCACCCTGCAATCCCATGGTTACGCGCTGCACAACACCGCGTCGCTGCCCCACATCACCGTCATCGGCGCGGTGGCGACCGGGACACACGGATCGGGCGACGCCAATGGCACGCTGTCCACGGCGGTCGCTGGCCTCGAATTGATTGCCCCGAACGGCGATCTTGTCGCAGTGCGGCGCGGCGAGGCGGATTTCGACGGCGCCGTCGTCGCCCTCGGGGCGCTTGGCATCGTCACCCGCCTGACGCTCGACATCCTGCCCAGCTTCGACCTCCGACAGGACGCGTTCGTGGATCTGCCGTGGGAAACGGCGCTGGCAGAGTTCGACGCGATATCCTCGGCCGCCTACAGCTTCAGCATGCTGACCAAATGGACCAGCCCGTCCGTGGACCGGTTATGGCTCAAGACCGTGGTCGTGGACGGCGAACCGCGCGAGGTATCGGCCGCCGGCTTCGGCGCGACTTCGGTGGCCACGCCGTTCGTCGCCGGAGGCCTGGAAGACTCGGCGGCACTCGTCACGACGTTCGGCGGCATCCCCGGTCCGTGGTCGGAGCGGCTGCCGCATTTCCGCCCCGACGGCCCGCCCGGCCCCACGGCGCAGGTGCAAAGCGAGTACATGCTGCCGCGCCCGCAAGCCGGTGCTGCGCTGTCGGCGCTGCGCGAGATCGGCGACAGCATCGACCCGCATCTGATCGCAAGCGAAGTCCGTACGATGGCCGCCGACCGATTGTGGCTCAGCCCGGCTTACGGGCGGGACACGGTGGCGATCCATTTTACCTGGGAGATGAAGCCGGCGGAGGTGGCCGCGATCACCCAGCAGATCGAAGATTTGCTGTTGCCGCTCGGTGGCCGGCCTCATTGGGGCAAAATCATCCACGCCGACGCCGGCCGGCTAGCCCCGCTCTACCCCCGCTTGCCCGACTTCCGCGCGCTGGCCGCCCGCTACGACCCCGACGGCAAGTTTCGCAACGCGTTTCTGGACCGGCATGTGTTTGGCTGAGGCGTTGCCGTTCAATACGATATCGTAATGAAATGGACATGCCGAGGCGCGGGCTTTTTCCAGGCCGGAATTTTTGGAGGTCCAGTGGCCGATTTTAAGCCGTCTTCCCGTGTGGGAGAGGATTGGGTGAGAGCTTTTTGGGGCTCCGGTGTTCGGGCGGAGTGACCCCTCTCCCCGCCGTCGGTCGGCTGCGCGGCCCGACCCGGCAGGGGGAGTTGAGGTTTTTTGGCCTTGGGCCGAGTGACGCGACTGGACCGCTCCCGGCGGGGCCGGGCGGAGGTGGACTGCCGGTGAACGGCGAGCGGCGGGACCGGCTGGCCCCCCTCGGCGAGCTTGCCTTCGGCGACCTTGGCGGCGAGGACCGCGAAAGCCTCGCCGATGCCCCGGAGATCGCCCACGATCTTCGCGACCAGCCACTTGGGCAGCCACCAGCAGGCCCGCGCCAGCAGCGCCTGGACCAGAAACTCGATCAAAATCCCGAGGCGCTCGGCCGGGGAAAGGTTTGAGGTGTTGTTCACGCACACATGTGAATATAATTGACTAACTCTGGGCAAGGTCAAAAATCGGGCGCTCGGCAGGTTTTCGTTGGTTCGACCACGAAGGCTCCCTCGTCCCTCGTGCGCCACAAGGGCAGAGGGCGTTTCCCCGGTCGGCGCGGACGTGCTTTCCAATGTGCCGGCCCTGTGGCACGAATAGTCAAAATCGCTGTAGGGGGAACGTCCGTTGCCGAATCGCCAGTACGATCCCGCGCCGCTGCGCCCCAATCCCGTTCGCACGCGCCTGATGGCCGGCGGCGCCGCGTTCGGCACGATGGCGTTCGAGTTTTTCACGCCGGGCCTGCCATATGTGCTGGCGCAGGGCGGTGCCGAGTTCTGCATCTTCGACATGGAGCACAGCGGCGCGTCCATCGAGACCATCAAAACCATGATCGCCGCGTCGCACGGCGCCGGCCTCGTGCCGATGGTCCGCGTACCGGGCTGCCATTACCACCTGATCGCGCCGGTGCTCGACGCCGGGGCCATGGGCATCATGGTGCCAATGACCGAGACAAAGGCGCAGGCCGAGGACATCGCCCGCTGGTGCCGCTATCGGCCGGAGGGGGTGCGCGGCCTCGCGTTCGGCATCGGCCACGACGAGTACGCGCCCGGCGACATTTTGGCCAAGATGGCGGCGGCCAACGAGCGGACGCTGGTGATCGCCCTGGTCGAGACGGCGACCGGCATCGCCAATATCGACGAGATCATGGCCGTGCCCGGCATCGATGTCGGCTGGCTCGGCCATTTCGATTTGACCGACAGCATGGGCATCCCCGGCCAGTTCGGCGATCCACGATTTGTCGCCGGCGTCGAAAAGCTCGTCGCTGCCTGCCGCCGCAACGGCAAGGCGGCGGGTTTCCTGCCGGGATCGCCGGCGCAAGCACGCGAATGGGCCGCGCGCGGCTTCCGCTGCCTCGGCTTCGGCCCCGATACGCTGCTACTGCGCGAGGCCCTGTCGGCCGGCCTCGCCATTTGCAGGGAGGCCGTGCGCGAGGCGACTGCGTGACAGCGTGGCGGCAAATGGGTGACATGGCGCCCGCGCCACGCCGAACGAGGATGCCGGTTCGCCATGACGGATGTACGACGAGCGTTTCTCTGGGCGTCCGCCGGACGGTACGTCGTCATGGCCATCAATCTGGTGTCCGCCACCGTCATGGCGCGGCTGTTGGCCCCCGGCGAATACGGCGTCTCGGTGCTCGGCGGCGCCGTCTATGCGGTCGCCGAAGCGATCCGCGCCCTTGGCGGGGGCGCCTATCTGATCCAGAAAAAAGAGTTGGCCGCGCAAAACATCCGCGCCTGTTTTACCGTGAGCCTGGCCGTGACGATCGTGCTGGCAACGGCACTGGTGTTCCTGTCCGGCCCGTTGACGCGCTATTTCCTGACGCCGGATCTCGGCCGGTATTTGCAGGCGGCGACCATCGGCTATCTGACCGGGCCGTTCGTCTATCCGATCTCGGCCCTGATGAGCCGGCAGATGGCGTTCGGCACGATCGCGTTCGTCAGTGTCATCGCGGCGTCGGTGAACGCGGCGGCGAGCATCGGTCTGGCCATTCTGGGCTTCAGCTACATGAGTTTCGCCTGGGCCGGCGCCCTCTCCGCCGTCGCGGGCATGCTGCTGTATTTCTTCTTCTGGCGAGACCGGTCGATCTTTCGGCCGAGCCTTCGCGGCTGCGGCAGTGTGGTAGCGTTCGGGGCCTACGACAGCGCGACGGGCGTGCTGTCGCAAATCGGCGAATCCATCCCCTATTTCATTTTCGGCCGGCTGTTGAACGCCGAGGCCGTGGGGTTGTGCCAGCGCGCCCTGTTGCTGTGCCTGTTTCCCGAGCGCGTCATCCTGGCCGGCGTCGGCGCGGTGGCGCTGCCGGCGTTCTCGCAGCAGATTCGCGAAGGAAGGAGCCTGAAGGCCGACTATTTGCGGGCCATCGAGTTGATTACCGCCGCGTTGTGGCCCGCCCTCCTGCTGCTGGCGCTGCTGGCCGGCCCGGTGGTTGCCGTCCTGCTTGGGAATCAATGGCGAGAGGTCGTGCCGCTGGTCGCAATCCTTGCCGCCGCGCTGCTGTTTTCCTTTCCGGCCAGCCTGCATTACCCGACGCTCGTGGCCGCCGGCGCCATCCGCTACATGCCGCCGGTTGTGGTGGTGCAGAGCGTCCTGTCGATCGCCATTCTGTATGTCGCCGCGCGGCACGGGCTGCACGCCATCGCTCTCAGCGCGTTGGTGATCGTGCCGCTCAACGGCGCGATCTCGTTGTTGCTGGCCCGCATGGTCGTCGGCTTCCGCTGGGCCGAGATCGGCGTGGCGATGCGCAAAAGCGCGATCTGTTCGTTGTTGAGCGCGGCCGGTCCGGCGATGGTGGCGGTCGGCACGGGCCGGCAAGCGGACATGCCGATCTGGGCCGCGATGCTGGCCACGCTGCTGGCGGCCGGCGGCTGGATCGGCGGCCTTTGGCTGACGGACCATCCGTTGCTACACGAAATCGTCCGCGCCGCCGGGGCCGTGCGGAGAAAGCTCGGCCGGCTCCGCGCGCGCGGGGACAGCGGCCAAGGGATTGCTTGAGACGTAACGCTCCGCGCTCGTCATTCCGGCGAAGGCCGCTGGGCGCTGACATAAGACGAAACTGGTCCGCGCTCTTCTCCTCCCTCTCCGCCCCGTTGGGGCGGAGAGGGAGAAGAAAGCGCCTATGTCAGCGCCTATGGGCGAAGGCCGGAATCCAGAGGTTGCCCACTCCCATTTTCGCACGGCCCCCCCCCGCCTTCGCACTATGGGATGCACGCATCGTCCCCCCGCGAAGAGCGGGCGGAGAGGGGGCGCATGCCCAGCCCAGGCGCCAAACAAGCGACGTCCGGATGTGTGCATCCCGTAGCGCCTTCGCCGGGGTGACGGGCGCAACTCTGCTATTTCCGAACGACGTTTAAGCTGCCTGGCTCAGCCCGCCCACCCATTCCAGGATCAGGCGGGTCAATTTGGCGCGGTCGGCTTCGATGCTGAACGTGTGGTCGCTGCCGGGAAAGAACTCCAATTGCAGTCGATCGCCGAATGGCACGTTGGGTAGGGCGTCGAGCATTTGTTCGCGGTAGGTCTGCCGCGTGCTCTCCTGCGTGAACACCGCCAGCATGGCGATGCCCCGATCCACGGAGTTTCGATAGTACTGCTCGATGGTTTGGCGAGAGGCCAAGTTGGCCGCCGGCTTGGGTCGCGACTTCCATTCGAGCCGCACGATGTAGAGGGCAAGCCGCATCGACATTCGGATCAGCCGGCTGCGTCCGGTCAGGACGCGGAACCAGCTCCGGACCTCCATCAGCCGCAGAGCGATATAGTGGAGGTAGTGACGCGCGGTTGTCGGAATGGACGGGTCCATCAGCACAAGTCCGACGACACGGGCATCGGTATGGCCGTACAGCACGGCGTGGTCCGCGCCCGAACATAGTCCGATCAGGATGACCCGCGATGCAAGGTGATCCCTCTCCAGCCAATCGAGAGCATCCCTGATGTCGGCCATGCTCGACTCCAGCGGGGGCAGCCCGTCGTCCCTCGGGTCGCTGTCGCCGATGCCCGAGAAGTCGAACCGCAGCACCGAGTACCCGGCGGTCGCGAGGGCACGCGACATCGACACGGACATGCGGTGATAGCCGACGCGGTGGATGATTCCCGTGTTCAGAATCACGATCGCCGGCCGACCCGCCGGCTCCACCGCCGCGCGGGCGAGAATGCCGACGAGCGCATTCCGGCTGCCCATCAGAACCGCTTGTTCGCTGATCTTCCGACTCATTCCAGCCAACGTACGATGCGCTGGATGACGCCCACGGGGACCGCTCCCACATTCTCGGTCGGGTCGAACCAAATCCAGGGACAGACATCGGTTATGAATTCGATGGCGAGCGATCCTTCGCCCGGCCCAGCCGGGACCTCGGGCAGCGATGCGTGGAGCGGACGGCGTTCGGTGATCGCGAGCAGGCTGCGTGTGGTCGGCGCAGCAAGCAATGGGCCGAGTTCGATCGCCCGGACATCGCACTGCATCCTCGCAGTCAACGGGAAACCATGGACGACGATGGTCTGTTCGGCGCCGGTCGCGGCGGCAGCGACGCCGGGCAGAAAATCCGTCCCCGATATGATCGGGTCCCAAAGAACGAGAGCATCGACGTCCCGGGGGCGCCGCGCCGCCACGCGCGCGGCGATCGTGGCGCCGAGCCGCATGCCGATCAGGGCGATGCGGCTTGCGCCGGCGATCTCCCGCAATTCCTCCATCGCCTGCTCGGTGTCGGCCTCCCATCCTGGGAGATCGGCGTCCGTCATGTCGCCGGCCGAATCCCCGGTGCCGAAATAGTCGAAGCGCAGCGTGTGAAACCCTGCCGCCGCGAGCCTGATCGCAAGCAGGCGCAGGGTGCGGTGGGCAAACACATATTCCGCACCCCAAGGTTGGCAAATCACCGCCAACCGCGTGCCCGTGCCGGCAACGGCGGCCGGCTCGTAGATCCCGAACAGGCGCCGTGCGCCCGAACCGAAATAGAACGGCGTCATCGACCCTGCACGTTGGCGGATGCCCGCTCCGTCCCGAGCAGCGCCACGACCTGCCGCAGATTGTGAAAGAACAACGTGCGCGGGTCCATGCGATGGCCGGTCCGCCGCTCGACCGCCTGCGCGACGCGCAGCGACAGCAGCGAGTGGCCGCCGAGATCGAAGAAATTATCGTCGGCGGAGACGTGTTCGACCGCCAGCACCGACCGCCAGATCTCGGCCATCGTCTGTTCCAGGCCGGGGGCCGGCGCGCTTGGGCTGGCGACGGCCCGCAGCGCGGTCCTGAACGGATCCGGCAGAGCGCCGCGATCCAGTTTGCCGTTCGGTGTCAACGGCATCGAGTCCAGCGCCACGACGACCGAGGGGATCATGAAGTCCGGAAGCTGGCCGCGAAGATGCCGCCGCACGTCGCTGGCCGTCAGGTCTTCGCCGGCGCGATAGACGACGTAGGCCACCAGCCGCTGGTCGCCCGGCTGCGCCTCCCGCGCCACCACGACAACTTGGCGCACGGCGGGATGGTCGCCGAGGATCGCTTCGATCTCGCCGAGTTCGATCCGAAAGCCACGGATTTTCACCTGATGGTCCAGCCGGCCGAGATGGTGGAGTTTGCCGTCCGCGCCCCAGCGCCCCAGGTCGCCGGTGCGATACAGGCGTGCCCCGGTCGCGCCCGAAAACGGGTCCGCAACGAAGCGTTCGGCCGTCAAGGCAGGGCGCCCCAGATAGCCGGTCGCCACGCCCGCGCCGCCGATGCAGATCTCGCCGGCGATGCCGATTGGCACCGGTTCCCCGGCACCGTCGAGAATATGGACCTGGGTGTTGGCAATGGGCCGGCCGATGCTGATGGCAGCGCCGTCGCGCTCGACCCGATCCACTGTGGACCAGATGGTGGTCTCGGTCGGACCATATAGGTTCCAAAGTTGGTCCACGCGGGCGAGGACGGCATCGGCGAGGTCGCGCGACAAAGGTTCGCCGCCGCAGAGCGCGCGAAAACCCTGGCGGCCGGACCAGCCGGCATCCAGCAACATGCGCCAGGTGGCAGGCGTGGCTTGCAGCAGCGTGGCCCCGCTGGCGGCGAGCAGTCCCGCGAGCGCCGGCCCGTCGGACGCTGTCGCCCGCGACACCAGTTCGATCCGCGCCCCGACGATCAGCGGCAGGTAGAGTTCGAGGGCGGCGATGTCGAACGATACCGTGGTCACGGCCGCCAGAACATCGGTTTCCGCGAGGCCCGGGCGCTGCCGCATCGACCACAGGACATTCAGCAACGCGGCGTGCGGCACCGCGACGCCCTTGGGCAGCCCCGTCGATCCGGATGTGTAGATGACGTAGGCGGTGTCCTGCGGCGTGGCGGCCCACGCGGGATTGGCCGCAGACATCGCGTCCGGCCTGTCGTGGTGCGCATCGAGATCGACAACGCGGATCGTGTCCTGAAGCTCCAGGCGACCGACGGCGTTGCCGGCCGTCACCAGGACACGGGCGCCGCTGTCGGCCAGCATGTATTCCAGTCGGCGTGGCGGGTAGTCGGGGTCGAGCGGCACATAGGCGCCACCCGACTTCTGGATGCCGAGCAGGGCGATCAGCAGCATCGGCGACCGCACGACGCACACCCCGACCAAGACGCCCGGACCGACGCCGAGGGCGCGCAACGTGTGCGCGACCGCGTTGGCCCGCGCGTTGAGTTGCGCGTAGCTCATCGTGGCGCCCTCGAACGACACCGCGAGTGCGTCGGGGGTACGAACCGCCTGATCCTCGAAGATTTGCACGAATGTGGCGTTGCTTGGATACGGCGCCGCTGTCGCATTCCAGTCGTGCAAGAGGGCTAGCTGTTCGGCCGGCAGCAGCGTCAGGGCGCCGATGTGGGTGGCAGGCGCGACGGCGGCGGCTTCGAGGATCGTGAAATACTGCGCGACGATGCGTTCGATCGTCAAACGATCGAAGAGATCGGTGTTGTATTCGACGATCAGCGACCGCGTCACCTGGGTATCGACGGACACGCTCAACTCGAACTGAGCGCCGCCACGGTCCAGCACCATTGCTTCCCAGTGGAGCCCGTCGAAGCCGATGCTGTGCATGGCCGCGTTCGTGACGTTGAACATCACCTGGGCGAGCGGGAACCGGCTGGTGTCGCGGCGTGGGCCGAGATCCTGTACCAGCCGTTCGAACGGTATGTCCTGGTGGGCGAACGCATCCAGGGCGGTTGCGCGCACCCGCTGCAAAACCTGCCGGAATGGGGGATTGCCCGAGACATCGGCGCGCAGGACCAGGGTGTTGACGAAGGTTCCGACCAGCCCTTCGGTCGCGCTCTGGCTGCGGTTGGCCACCGGCACGGCTATGGCGATGTCGTCCTGGCCGGTGATCCGGTGCAGCAGCGTCGCAAAGGCGGCGAGCATCGTCATGAACAGCGTGGTTCCGGTGCTGCGGCCGAGTTGTTCGAGGATGCCCAGCAGCGCGGCCGGGATCGGTATCAGGCAGACGGCGCCGCGCAGGCTCGGCAGCGGCGGCCGTGGCCGATCCGTGGGCAGGTCCAGCGGGGGGAGATGGGCCAACTGCGCGCGCCAGAAGGCCAGTTGCCGCTCGAATTCCGCCCCGTGCCGGCCATTGCGCTGCCAGGCCGCGTAATCCCGGTAGGTGATCGGCAGCGGCGCGAGCGGCGCCTTGGTGCCCTGGCGGGCGGCGTTGTAAAAGGCGGCCAGATCGCGGCCCAGCACGCCGATGGACCATTGGTCGCCGGCGATGTGGTGCAGCACCAGCAGCAGCACGCTATCGTCGTCGCCGAGCCGGAACAGCCGCGTGCGGATCACCGGCCCACGCGCCAGATCGAACGGCGTTCCCGCGTCTGCTTGTGCCAGCCGCACCGCTTCGGCGGCGCCGTCCCCGCCATGGCCGCGCAGATCGACGATTGCCAGCGGCCGGTCGGCCGAGGGCGCGATGTCCTGCAACGGCTGGCCATCGACGAGGCGAACCGTGGCGCGTAGGATCTCGTGTCGCTGCACCAGGGCGGCCATCGCCTGCGACATGGCGTCGATGTCCACGCGCCCCTGCATGCGGAGCGCAATGACGATGTTGTAGGCCGTGTTGGCTGGGTAGAGGGACTGGATCAGCCAGAGTCGCTCTTGCGAAAACGACAGCGGGATCGGCCCCTCGCCGGAGGTGGCTTCGATCGCCGGCATCCGTGGCGCGTAGCGACGCTCCAGCAAGGCCCGGTCGATCTCGCCTGCCATCGCCTCCAGCGTCGGGGCATCGAAGACGGTCTTGAGCGGCAGTTCGAGACCGAATACGTCGCGCACCTGCGCCACGACCTGAAGCGCCATCAGCGAATGGCCGCCGAGATCGAAGAAATTGTCCGACCGGCCGACCGTTTCCGTCCGCAGGATCATACACCAGATGTTGCCGAGCGCGTCCTCGGTCGGCGTCGGCGGCTCGCCCGTCGGTGCGTGTCCGAGACTGGATGCCGGGGTTTCGGGCGCCGGCAGCGCGGCGCGGTCAATCTTGCCGTTGGGGGTCAGCGGCAGGGCGTCCAGCGTCGTGAAGACCGCCGGGATCATGTGCGCCGGCAGGCGCTCGGCCAGCGCGCGGCGTGCCAGCGCCGGATCGGGTGCGGCGCCGACCAGATAGGCCGCCAGATACATCCCTCCCGGCCCGTCGTCGCGGGCCACGACCACCGCCTGGGAAATGCCCGCCTGCGCCGACAGGGCCACCTCGATTTCGCCGAGTTCGATGCGGAAGCCGCGCAGCTTCACCTGCCGATCGGCGCGGCCCAGATAGTCGAGCGCGCCGTCCGCCCGCCATCGCGCGAGATCGCCGGTGCGATACATCCGTGCCCCGGGCGGCCCGAACGGACAGGCCAGGAAACGCTCGGCGGTCAACCCCGGCCGGTTCAGATACCCGCGCGCCAGGCCGACGCCCGCGATATACAACTCGCCCGCAACCCCAACCGGGACAGGCGAAAGCGCCGCATCCAGCAGATAGACCTGCGTGCCGGCAATCGGCCTGCCGATCGGCGCCGATGCGCCACGCAGGTCCGCGCTGGTGGTGGCGCAGACGGTGCTTTCGGTCGGACCGTAGGCGTTGACCATGCGGCACCTGCCCGACCACCGGGCGACCAGCGTTTCCGGGCACGCTTCCCCCGCCACGACGAGGCATTCGAGCGAGAGGTCGGGGCCGTCTTCGACGGTCAGCAGCACGGAGGGCGGCAACGTCGCGTGCGTGACGCGCTGCGCGACGAGAACCGCCCGCAACGCCGGCCCGCTCAGCGCGTCGGGCGGCGCAAGCACCAGCGCGGCACCGCTGGTCAGGGCCATCGCCACTTCCCACAGCGAGGCATCGAAATTCAGCGAGGCGAACTGCAAGACACGCGAGGTGGCCGCAATGCGCAGCCGGTCGCGCTGCGTGGCCGCCAGCGCGGCGATGCCTGCGTGGGTCACGACGACGCCCTTCGGCGTGCCGGTTGAACCGGAGGTGTAGATCACGTAGGCCGGGTGGTCGGTCGCCAGCGCACATCGGGGGTCCGCCTCGGTTGCCGCCTCGTCCTCCAGGCTATCGCCCGCGTGGAGCAGCATTTGCGGGATGCCGGCCGGCAGCCGTGGCGCTGTCTCGGGACTGGCCAGGATCAGTCTGGGCCGCGCATCGTCGAGCATCGTTGCCAGTCGGGCCGGCGGATAGGCGAGGTCGAGCGGCACATAGGCCCCGCCCGCCTTGAGGATGGCGAGCAACCCGACGATCATCTCCGGCGAACGCTCGACGCACAGCCCGACCAGGCTTTCCGGCCCGACGCCCTGCCGGATCAGGCGATGGGCCAAACGGTTCGCGCGCCGGTTCAGCTCGGCATAGGTCAGGCTGCGGTCGCCCGAAACGATGGCAGCGGCAGACGGCGTCCGTGCCGCCTGCACCGCGAACAGGGCCGGCAGCGTGGCGGGCGGGGGGGCGGCCGGGCCGAGGTTCCACTCCCTCGGAACGGTGTCGCGCTCCCCGGGTGCCACGATCGCGAGGCGGCCGACCGGCTGGTCGGGAGCGGCGGCCACGGCCTCGAACAACCGCAGCAGGCGCTGCCGATGCAGCGTGAGCGTGTCGATATCGTAGTGCGCTTGCTGGCCGTGCAACTCCACGCGGATATCGCGCGCCTGATTGCCGGCCAACACCAGGATCAGCAGGTCGGCGACCCGCCAGTGCCCCAGGGAGTGTCTGCGAACCGGTCGGCCGGCGAAATCGGCATCGTCGTCGATCGGGATGAAATTGACCATTGTGCCGTACATGTCGGGCTGGCGAGGCCCCTGCCCGAGATCGTGGCGCAGAGTGCTGGCCCAGTACCGCTGATGGCGCAGGGCGTCACGCATCCGCCGTCCGGCCTGTCGCAGCAAATCGGCGAACGAGGCGGCGGGGTCGATGGACAGACGCAGCGGGACGACATTGGATACCAGGCCGACAACATCACGCAGTTTGGGGTTGGTGCGGCCCGACACCGGCATGCCCAGGATCACGTCCTTGGCGCCCGTCATCCGGAACAAATATGCCGCCGTCACGGCCATGACGACGGCGGCCAGCCCGGTGCCGTGCGCCTTGCCGATGCTCTCCAACGCGGCGACGAGCGCGAGCGGAAGGCTGCCGTGGCTTTCGATGACCCCGCCCGGCGAGGCCGGCGGACGGCCCGACAGGGTCGTCGCGTCCGGCCGGTCAGCCAGTTGGGCGCGCCAATACGCCCTATCGCGCTCGTGCCGGGCCGACAGCCGGTAGCTGTCCTCCTCGTCCAGCAAATCCAGCCATGACGCCGGGGGCGCTGTCGCGGGCGCCGTGCCATCGGCCAATTCGCGATACAGTTCGGCCACGCGCCGCTCGATCCGCGTGGTTCCGAACCCATCGTTGATTAGGTGGTGGTGGACCCCGTAGCCGAGAAAGCGATCGTCGGCGACCTTGAACAAGGCGTACCGGAACAGCGGGCCGCGCCCCAGGTCGAAAGTCTGGGCCTTGTCGTCGCGCATCCATGCCAGCGCGGTGCCGACCGGATTTTCCTCGCCGCTGATGTCCATGAAGGGGACGGCGAAATTGAGGTTGGAGCGGAAAAATTGCCGTGGTCCGTCGTCGTCCTCCACGAAGCAAAGCCGCAAGGTATCGATCTCGTAAACCGCCTTCCGAAGCGCCGTTTCAAATAAAATCGGATCGATATTGCCAAAAATATCGAAATAACCACCGATGTTATAGATCGTGCTGTCCGGACTCAGTTTTTCCGCGATCCAGATATCCATTTGCCCGGTCGTCAAAGGGATCAGGACACGCGTCGCGGCATCCGGCAAGGGGGAGGTTTCGACGTTCATACCTCACTCCTCTCCGCTAGATGGTCGTCGTTGCGGCAGGGTGCCGATCGGGCCGTGGTGGGTAAGCCGTTGCGTCCATGTCGGTGCGCGGGGGCGGACGCTATCGGAGACGATCCGAGGTGGCCGGTCGGTTCTATCCGTGTCGGTGCCGTACACGGCTTGCACGGGGCGGTGAAGGACGCATCACTTCCGATCACGTTATTATGTTGCCGGCCTCCGCGGGCGCTACATCGCAAATGTAGCAGCATCGGCCGCCGACCGCACCGATTTCCCAGACGTTTCTAAGGCGGCGGAAGAAACGAACAAAGCGGGTCTCAGGGCCTATCGCTAAATGGCGGCCGGCAGGGTGCGCAACGATCGCGGACGCATGTCCGTCCAATGCGCCTCGATCCAGTCGAGGCAGTGCTGGCGACCTCCCGCTGGGCCACCTTCCGACCACCCTGGCGGAACCTCGCGAAAGGCGGGCCACAAGGAGTATTGGCCCTCGTCGTTCACCAGCACCCGAAAGTCCGCAGTCGTGTCTTCGAAAGGGTCCGCCATACCAGTTCTCCGGCCGCAGCCCGCACAACGCCGAACGGAAGGAGCACCCGAGATGCGCCTGCCACAGCGGGCCGAACCCAACATCTTTTGACCGATACGTTACGAAAATACAAGCGTAAAACGTTTACAGGCGACGAGGGCTACCCGCGCGCGGCGAGGATAGCTCGACCTCCGTCGCGCAAGCGGCATCGAGCCGCATGGGGCTGGCGGCTGGGCGCCG
>CAJCJG010000233.1 GCA_903970625.1 Solirubrobacterales bacterium 70-9
TGGCGATCCGCCGGCGGCGATGCGCTACACCGAGGCGCGGCTGGCCAAGGCCGCCAGCTTCCTGCTCGCCGACATCGACCGCGACACGGTGGATTTCCAGCCGACCTACGACGAAAGCGCCGAAGAACCGCGCGTCCTGCCGGCCGGCTTCCCCAACCTGCTGATCAACGGCGCGAACGGCATCGCCGTCGGGATGGCCACCAACATCCCGCCGCACAACCCGACCGAGATCGTGGACGCGACCCTGGCGCTGATCGCCGATCCGGGCATGACGCTCGAAGACCTGATGAAGATCGTACCCGGCCCCGATTTCCCGACCGGTGCGCTGATCCTCGGCCGCGCCGGCATCCGCTCGGCGTTCGAAACCGGCCGCGGCAGCATCGTGCTGCGCGCCCGCGCAGAGTACGAGGAGTTCAAGAAAGACCGGCAGGCCATCATCGTCACCGAAATTCCGTATCAGGTGAACAAGGCTGTCCTGATGGAGCGTATCGCCGAACTGGTGCGCGCCAAGCAGGTCGAGGGCATCAGCGACATGCGCGACGAGAGCGACCGCTCCGGCATGCGCATCGTCATCGAACTCAAGCGCGACGCGACGGCGGACGTGGTGTTGAACCAGTTGTTCCGCTTCACCCAGTTGCAGACCAGTTTCGGCGTCAACATGCTCGCGCTGGACAACGGCCAGCCGCGCCTGATGGGGCTGAAGGACGCACTCGAAATCTTCATCCGCTTCCGCGAGGAGGTCATCCTCCGCCGGGCGCGGCACGATCTGTCGAAAGCGCGGGAGCGGGCGCATCTGCTGGTCGGGCTGGTGATCGCGGTTGCCAACATCGACGAGGTGATCCGCCTGATTCGCGCCAGCCCCGACGCCGCCGCCGCCCGCGCCGCACTGATGGGCCGCGACTGGCCGACCGGGGACGTGCTGCCGCTGCTGGGGCTGATCGAGGACAGCCGAAACGTCGTCAGCCCCGAGGGCCGCGTGCGGCTGACCGAGGAACAGGCGCGCGGCATCCTGAACCTGACCCTGCAACGCCTGACCGGCCTGGAATCGGAAAAGATCGCCGGCGAGATGGGCGAGGTCGCGGTGAAAATCTCCGATCTGCTTGAGATCATCGGCAGTCGTCCGCGCCGCCTGGAAGTGATGCGCGACGAACTGACGAAAATTCGCGGCGAGATCGCAAGCCCGCGCATGAGCGAGATCGTGGACAGCCTCGCCGACCAGGACGACGAAAGCCTGATCGAGCCGGGCCAGATGGTCGTCACGATCACCCGCGACGGCTTCATCAAGCGCACGCCGTTGGAAACCTTCCGCCAGCAGAATCGCGGCGGGCGTGGCCGGGCGGCGGCCTCGACGCGCGGCGACGATATCGTCACCCGCAGCTTCAACGCCCACACCCATCAATGGGTGCTGTTCTTCTCCTCGGGTGGAAAAGCATTCCGGGAGAAAGTGTGGCGGCTGCCGGAGGCCGGCCCCACCGCGAAGGGCCGCGCGCTGGTCAATCTGCTCCCGGACCTCGGCTCGGACCAGATCACCACCGTCCTGCCGCTGCCGCAGGACGAGGTTTTGTGGGACAGTCTGCATCTGGTTTTCGCCACCGCGCAGGGCAACGTCCGCCGCAACCGGCTATCGGACTTCCGCAACGTGCGCTCCTCCGGCCTGATCGCCATGAAGCTGGACGAGGGCGACCGGCTGATCGGCGTCGCCACCTGCCGCGAGGGCGACGACGTGTTCCTGGCCACCCGCCTCGGCCGCTGCATCCGCTTCCAGATCAACGAGGACAATCTGCGCGTCTTCGCCGGCCGCGACTCGTCCGGCGTGCGCGGCATCAAGCTGTCGGTCGGCAAGAAGCCGGACGAAGTGATGAGCCTGTCGGTCCTGCGGCATGTGGATGTGAGCAACGCCGAGCGCGCCGCCTACCTGAAAGCCGCCGCCGCCCGCCGCCGCAACGGCGAGGACGAGGCGCCTGAGACGGCGCCGGCCGAGATCGAGGAAGTGGTGGAGGACGTGACGCTGTCCGACGACCGCTTCGCCGAGCTTGAACTGACCGAGGAACTGCTGCTGACCGTGACCGACCAGGGGTTCGGCAAACGCTGCTCGGCCTACGAGTACCGCGTCTCCGGCCGGGGCGGGCAGGGCATTGCCAACATCACCCTCACGCCGCGCACCGGCGCCGCCGTCGCCGGCACCTTCCGGGTGCGGCCGGGCGACGACGTGATGCTGGTGACGGACGCGGGCCGCCTGATCCGCGTGCCGGGCGATCAGGTGCGGCTGACCGGCCGCTCCGCCATGGGCGTCACGCTGCTGCGCCTGGGTAGCACCGAGCGCGTGACCAGCGTGTTCCCGATCGTGGACGACGCCGACGCGCCGGCCGCCGAATCGCCCGATGTGCCCGAGCCGTCGCCCGGGGACACCGACGATGTCTGAGGTGATCGGCGGTTTCCGCGTCGGCCTGTATCCCGGCACGTTCGACCCGATCACCAACGGCCATCTGGACATCATCGCCCGCGCGGCGCGCATGTTCGACCGGTTGGTGGTCGGCGTGGCCGAGAATATCGGCAAGTTCCCGCTATTTCCCATCGCCGAGCGCGTGGCGCTGGTGGAGGCGGAGTTGCAGGCCCTGATCGAGCGCACCGGCGTCTCGATCGAGGTGCGCCCGTTCAACAGCCTGCTGATCCAGTTCGCCCACGCCGTCGACGCCAATGTGATCGTGCGCGGGCTGCGCGCGGTCTCGGATTTCGACTACGAATTCCAGATGGCGGGGATGAACTACCGGCTGGATTCGAACATCGAGACCGTCTTCTTGATGGCCAGCGAGCACCACCAGTTCATTTCCTCGCGCTTCGTCAAGGACATCGCGCAACTGGGCGGCGACATATCGAGTTTCGTCCCCGCCCTGACCATGGAGCGCACCCTGGCGCGTGTCGGCCGGGGGTGATGCGAAGCCAACGCGCCGCTGCCCCGACTTTGCGATGGGTTGCGTCGTCGGACATTCGCTGATTTTTGCCGCACGAGGGGAGAACCCGACCATATGTATCGCCGCGCCCTGCTGACCAGCCTCGCCGCCTTGCCCGCAATAGCCACGATGGGAGCCACCGTGACCGAAGCCGCCGCACCGGATCTGGAAAACACGATCTACATGGACCTGAAGGACGGGAGGGTCGTGATCCAGTTGCTGCCCGACATCGCGCCCAAGCATGTCGCCCGCATCAAGGAACTGGCGAAGAAGGGGTTTTACGACGGCACGCCGTTCCATCGCGTGATCGAAGGGTTCATGGCGCAGGGCGGCGACCCGACCGGCACCGGCACCGGCGGCAGCACGCTGGGGAACGTCCCGGCCGAATTCACCCGCACGCGCCGCTTCCTGCGCGGCGCCGTTGGGGCCGCGCGCACCAGCGATCCGGACAGCGCCGACAGCCAGTTCTTCATCATGTTCGCACCGGCGCCGAGCCTGGACGGCCAGTACACGATCTGGGGCCAAGTCACGTCGGGCATGGAGTTCGTGGACAAAATCAAGCGCGGCGGCGGCGCCAACGGGATGGTGCAGGACCCCGACCGGATCGTGCATTTTCGCCTCGCGGCCGACGTCAAAGGCTAGCATTTCCGGTTGACGCGCGCGGCGCCATGCCGTTCATGGCGCCTCCGCCCGCGCCCGCCGCGCGGCGGCTGTGAGCCCGTAGCTCAGTTGGTAGAGCACGAGACTTTTAATCTTGGGGCCGTGGGTTCGAGTCCCACCGGGCTCACCAAAAACCTTCGCACAGCCGGCCGCTGGCTGCTCGCCGCGATCTATCTGGCGGCCGGCATTCTTCACCTCGCCACACCCGGCCCATTCCTCGCCATAACACCGGATTGGGTGCCGTGGCCGGGATGGGTCATCGCCGGCACCGGGCTGTGCGAGATCGCGGGCAGCATCGGCCTGTTGACGCCCCGGTTGCGATACGCGGCGGGGGTCGCGCTCGCGCTGTATGCCGTCTGTGTGTTGCCGGCGAACGTCAAGCACGCCATCGACGATCTGTCCGCCGCCACGCCGCACCTGGGGTGGGCCTATCATGCGCCGCGACTGCTGCTGCAACCGGTTCTGGTGTGGTGGGCGCTGGTCGCGGGCGGCGCGGTCGATTGGCCGTTCCGACGGCCGCCGGACAGCATTCACCGAACTGTCACAGACAAACGTGCCGAAGATTCATCCGGACCGCCCTGAATCGACGCCACTGTCTTAAAAGCTTCTTCGTTCCGGCGATTGACGACTTCGTGCCGGCGAGGGACATGGCCGGCATGACTGGAAATGTCCGGAGCGACACCATGCGCGATGTCTCGACCCTTACGTTCAACCGCCGCACGGCGCTGAAGCTGACTGCCGCCAGCGTGTTTGCCGGTGGGTTCGGCGCCAGCCGCGCTCTCGCCGCGATGCCGGCGCTGGAAGCCGCCGCCAAGAAGGAAGGCGCGCTGAACGTCATCACTCTCCCGCGCGACTGGGCCAATTACGGCGACCTGATGGACACGTTCGCTGCGCGCTACGGCGTCAAGATCGACGACGCCAATCCGGACGGCACCTCGGCCGAGGAATTGCAGGCGATCCGCAGCCTGAAGGGCCAGAGCCGCGGCCCGGATGCGGTGGATGTCGGGCCGTCGTTCGCCGTGACGGGTGCGACAGAAAAACTGTTCCAGCCGTACAAGGTCGCCACTTGGAACGAGATTCCGGCCGATCTGAAGGACCCGAATGGCCTGTGGTACGGCGACTATTTCGGCGTCACCTCGTTCGCCGTGAACACCGGCGTCGTCAAGAACGTGCCGAAGACGTGGGCCGATCTGCTGAAGCCGGAATATAAGGGCATGGTTGCCATCGGCGGCAGCCCGCTGAAGGCCGGCGAGGCATTCGGCTCGGTGTTCGCTGCCTCGCTCGCCAACGGCGGCTCGTTCGACGACATCAAGCCGGGAATCGAGTTCTTCGGTAAGCTGAACGACATCGGCAACTTCAATCCGGTCAAGGCCGACACCGGCACCACCGTCACCGGCCAGACCCCCATCGCCATCAAGTGGGACTATCTGAACCTCGCCATCCGCGACGGTGCGGCCGGCAAGGCCGACATCAAGGTGCTGCTGCCGGAGGGCGCGCCGCCGTTCGGCAATTTCTACTGCCAGGCGATCAGCGCCTACGCGCCGAACCCGAACACGGCAAAGCTTTGGATGGAGTATCTTTATTCCGACGAAGGCCAGCTCGGCTTCCTGAAGGGCTACGCGCACCCGATCCGCTTCAACGCGCTGGTCGCAGCCGGCAAGGTGCCGGCCGAATTGCTCGCCAAGCTGCCGTCGCCCGAAGCCTACAAGGCGGTGAAGTTCGCGAGCCAGGAGCAGAGCAACGCCGCCAAGAAGGTGCTGGCCGATATGTGGCCCAAGGTCGTCAAGCTCGGCTGATGCCAAACAGCGACACGACGTGGTCGGGCAACGATGCCCGGCCACAAGCGGCCAAGGCGCGGCGCGGCACACCGTTGCTCGTCGTGCCCTGGTTGTTCATGGGCGCGTTCATCGGATTGGCCGGCCTGTTCATGGTAGCGCCCACCGTGAACCTGGCCATCCAATCGGTCAGCGGCGACGACGGCTTCACGCTGCGATATCTTGAGGAACTGGGCAGCGAAAATTTCGTCCACGCCTTCCGCAATTCCATCGAACTTTCGGTGCTGTCGGCGGCTGTCGGCGTGGTGGCGGGGGGATTGATCGCCTATTTCGTGCTGCAACCGGGCACGCCCACGACGGTCCGATCGGCCGTGACCAGTTTCAGCGCGGTCGCCTCCAACTTCGCGGGCGTGCCGCTGGCGTTCGCCTTCGTCTCGACCATCGGCACGCTGGGGCTGCTGACCCAGGCGCTGAAATCGGTCGGCGTCGATATCTACGGCTATGGCTTCAGCCTGTTCTCGATGACGGGCCTGACCATCGTGTACTCGTATTTCCAGATCCCGCTGATGGTCATCATTATTACCCCCGCGATTGCCGGGCTGCGGACGGAATGGCGGGAGGCGACCGAGAATCTCGGCGCCACGACGG
>CAJCJG010000234.1 GCA_903970625.1 Solirubrobacterales bacterium 70-9
GGCATCAATGCCCCCGCCGCAACCGCCCCCGTCCGACCCGCCGCCGTCGGAGCCGCAGTGGCCGGAACCGCTGCCGTGACCGTTGCCCGACGAAAACCCGACGTAGCCGCCCGTGCTGCCGGTGCGATCCTGGCGATTGGACAGGCGCCGCTTGTCGTTGCGACTCGCGATCGTGGCGACGATACCGATCGTGACGAGGGTCAGCGCCATCGCCGCGAATGGCAGCATGCCGACATTCATGGCGATACCCGTACGGCCTCCGCCTGCTCCCGCGCCAGACCCAGCACCGCCCGCGTGTCTTCGACCGCCGCGTAGATCAGGGCCTGCAAATTGTCGTATTCGCTGGCCGCGAACAGACCGTGGGCGATGACCAGATGCCGCGCCACCGCCACGTCCGCGCCGGCGCGCTCGTAATGCGCCGTGTAAGTGCCGGCCGAGTTTTCGAACGCCACGTCGTGCGGCAGGCGGGCCACGACGAGGCCGGGCGGCAGCGCGATGGTGGATAGCCATTCCGACTCGCCCGCGCCGGTCAGCAGCGGATGGCGACGCGGCCCGTCGTCCGACAACAAGGCGCGCAGGCGGCTGGGAGGGCCGAGGTCGGGGCCGACCGGGACCGTCAGCCAGGCTTCCCGCCCGTCGAACGTGACGCCGCGCGGGCTGTGCCAGGTGGCGTGCAGCGTGAACGGGCCGGACAGGTCGCGCGGGTCGGACGTGGTGAAGGTGCCGAACCCGCCCTCCGGCGTGTTGGCCAGCACCCGTTCGGCGATGTCGCGCGGCGAGGATTCTTGGGTGATCGCGGAGCGTGCGGCGGCTTCCAGGTTGGCCGAGGGCACGATGGTCGCCTGACCCGAAATCGTGCCGTCGGGCGCGATCTCGATGCGGCTGTCCATGCGGTATTTGTTGTCGGCCGGGCGCTGCGGCGGCGTCTTGGCGAGTTCGCCCGCGTCGGTCGCCAGCACCACGGTCCTGTCGGCGAGCAGCCGGTCCAGACTGTCGAAGCGGGCATAGGGGTTGGTCGGGTTCGCGAAGGCGTGGAAGTCGGGGAGGTAGGCGATGACGTGGTTGAACTGCGGCACCGCGACCGGCAGGTCTGTGGTGCGCGTGCCTTCGTCGATCAGCGCCGGCACGGCCCGGATGTCGAGGGCCGCCAGCAGCGCCTGCATCAGCACCACATGGTCCTTGCAGTCGCCGTAGCCGTTCTTCAGCACGTCCGCCGCCACGTGCGGCACCCAGCCATCGTTGGGGTCGAGATAGACGGCCACGTACTGGATGTTGCCGGCCACCCAGTCGTACACTGCGCGGGCCGCCGCGAGCCCGGTGCGCTCGCCCGCCACCTTGCGCGCCAGGGCGAGAATCTCCGGCGTGACCAGAATCTTGTCGCGCGACTGGCGGGCGTAGATGGCGCCGAGCGCCTGCAAATTCGGCAGGCTGGTGGCGACGAACAGCGGCGCGAAATCCTCCGGATCGACCATGTTGCGTTCGGAGTCTTCGGCATGCGTGTCGGCGATCCGCGCGTCGATGGTCCGCCGGCCGCCGTCCTGCGTGTCCGTGACGGCGAAGCCGCCGCGCTCGCGCCACTGGATCGGCAAACCGGCCGGCGCCACGATGCGCACGCGCGCCTCGCCGACCGGCGTGTCGAGCGGGATTTCGGCCTCGGTGCTGAAGCCGAGCAGGGCGGGCGTGGTTTGGGTCAGGCGCCAGACGACGTGGGTGCGGCTGCCCGGACGCACTTGCGGATAGACCAATGTGGTCGTTTGCGCGGCGGTGAAGCCGGGGGCATTCTGGGCTGCTTCGCTCGGGCGGGTGAAGCGGGCGGCGTCGGGCACCGGCAGGCGCGTGCCGTCCGGCTCGTCCACCCAGGCTTCCAGCACGTCGAGCGTTTGATTTTTCGGGTAGAAGGTCAGAGCGCTGCGCTCGCCTTCCTCGATGCCGTGTTCGGTAACGATCTCGGTATCGACCGTGATCGTCTCGGTGTAGGTCAGGTCCGGGTTGACCTGGAAGTCGCGGAACAGTTCGGTCAGGCGCGCGTGAACGGTCGGTTCGCCGGCAAAGGCGGTGCCGGTTGCGATCATCAGCCAAGATGCCAGCGCGAGCCCCGGCGCCAGACGGGCGCGGAGCGTCGCGGCTGGGCGGCCGCGATGGGCGCGGATCAGGCCGCCTGCTGCTTGGCGCGGGCGCGCGCGATCTGGCGCTTCAGGGTCAGCGCCTCGGGCGGTAGGTTGCGATTGGGCGTCGCGAGCAGGAAGGCGTCGATACCGCCATTGCGCTCGACGGTGCGGATCGCGCGGGTGGACAGGCGCATGCCGACCGAAAAGCCGAGCACGTCCGACAGCAGCGAGGTCTGCTGCAAATTGGGCAGGAAGCGGCGGCGGGTCTTGTTGTTGGCGTGGCTGACGTTGTTGCCGGACAGCACACCCTTGCCCGTGATCTGGCAGCGGCGAGACATAGCGTTATCCTCGAACGGTCGGGGCGCGCGACGAATGCCGCACGCCGGAAAGCGCGGGTTATGGCCAAATGCGGCGGCCTGGTCAAGCCGCGCGACGCGCGCCACATCCGGCGGCGGCGAGGACGCGGCGGGTGGAGGCTGGCGCCTTCGCAAGCATCTGCGGCGGCCGGATCGGCCTTCGCACGAGGTTGCCGGCGCAGTTGGGGCAGACGCCGTTTAGGACGTGGTCCACGCAATCCGCGCAGAAAGTGCATTCGTAGGTGCAGATGCGGGCATCGGCACTGTCGGGGGGCAGATCGCGGTCGCAGCACTCGCAATTGGGGCGCAGCTCCAGCATGGCGGGTTCCTCTTCGGCACAAAGGAACATTGTACGATACGACTCCGCTGGCTGGCGAGGGGATGCGGCGATGGCGTGGGAGATCTACAACCGGGCGCGGGCGCGCTTGCTGGCCGACGACCCGCAGGGCGCGCTGGCCATCCTCGCCGCGCCGGGCGCCGACCCCGGCGAAATCTGGAGCGATTTTGCCTGCCTGGAGGGCGAATGCCTGTCCGCCATGGGACGCCACCAGGACGCGGCGGCGGTGCTGCAGCGGGCCGCCGCGCGCGGGACGCCCAACCACTGGGTTTACCACGGTCTGGCGCGCGAATATCGCGAACTCGGAGATTTTGCGCGCGCCGCCGCGGCGTCCCGCAAGGGCCATGCGCTGCTCGGCTGGCCGGAGAGCGAGCGCCACGGCTATGTGTTCACGCACGATTATTTCTCGGCCAACATTGCCGACTGGACCCGCCGATTCGCCGACGACATCGTGGCGGCCCCCATCGCCTGCCTGGAAATCGGCAGTTGGCAGGGCGGCTCGGCGACATGGCTGCTCGACAAGGTGGTCGGCCCGCGCGGCGGGTCGTTGACCTGCATCGACAGTTTTGCCGGCAGTTCGGAGCACGCGGCCTGGATCGGCAGACTGGGCGAAACGCTGGAAGACATGTTCGACGCCAACATCTCCCGCACCGGGCTGCGCCACCTGTGCCGGAAACTGGTCGGCCGGTCGCAGGACATTCTACCGCAGTTGTACGATGAGCAGTTCGACTTCATCTATATCGACGGCGCGCACGAGGCGAAATACGTCATCCAGGACGCGGTGCTGTGCTGGGCGCTGCTGCGCGAAGGCGGCTTCATGCTGTTCGACGACACGCATTTCGCGTTCAAGGACCGCCCGGAGCAGAACACGGCCACCGCCGTGACGGCGTTTCGCACCTGGTTCGCCGACGAGATGGACGTGCTGACGCCGCAGGATGAGCGGCAGCTTCTGGTGCGGAAGAAGCCGGGCTAGTGCCGGTCCGGGCCGCCGCGCAGTTCGCCGCTGCGGACGCTGGCCAGCGCGTTTTCCAGCACCTGCACGATGCCGGCATCATCCATTGTGCGCGACAGCATTCCCAACGCGCCCCCGAGCAGGGCCGAGGCAATCGCGATCGGGCTGATGTCCTGGCCGGTCATAAATTCGATGGCCTTGTCCACCACCGCGCCCGCGTGGCTGAGGTCGGGCGGCGCGCCATTCATCTGGTCCGACATGTTCGACCCCTTTCGCGCGGGCTATGCCGCCTGCGCCTGTTCGTGCTGTTCGGCCTGCAACGCCCACATCCGCGCGTACATGCCGTCGCGGGCCAGCAGTTCGGCGTGGGTGCCGCGCTCGGCCACAGCGCCTTCCACCAGCACAAGAATCTGGTCGGCATCGACCACGGTGGACAGGCGGTGGGCGATGGTCAGCGTCGTGCGGTGGCGCGCGACGGCGCGCAACGCCACCTGAATATCTTGCTCCGTCCCGCTGTCCAGCGCACTGGTGGCTTCGTCCAGGATCAGGATGCGCGGGTCTTTCAGGATAGTGCGGGCGATGGCCACGCGCTGCTTCTCGCCGCCCGACAACTTTAACCCACGCTCGCCGACGCGGGTGTCGTAGCCGTCCGGCAGGCGGAGGACGAAATCATGGACCTGCGCGCGCTTCGCCGCTGCCTCGATTTCCTCTTGCGAGGCACCGGGACGGCCATAGGCGATGTTGTAGCGGATCGTGTCGTTGAACAGCACGGTGTCCTGCGGCACCACGCCGATGGCGGCGCGCAGGCTTTGCTGCGTGACGTCCCGCACGTCCTGGCCATCGACCAGCACCCGCCCGCCGGTCGTGTCGTAGAAGCGGAACAGCAGCCGGCTGATCGTGGACTTGCCGGCGCCGGTCGGCCCGACGATGGCGAGCGTCTTGCCGGGTGCCACGCGGAACGACACGCCTTTCAGGATTTCGCGGTCGGGCCGGTAGCCGAAATGAACGTCCTCGAACACGACGTCGGCCGCCCGTTCCTGCCCCAGTTCGGTCATCGGGCGCGGCGCCAGGGCGGGCGCGCCCGGCTTGTCGGCCACATCCTCGGCCACCGCCAGCAGACGGAACATCTGCTCCATGTCCACCAGCCCCTGCTTGATCTCACGATAGACGAAGCCGAGGAAATTCAACGGCGTGTACAATTGCATCAGGTAGGTGTTGACTAGCACGAACTTGCCCACCGTCAGCGTGCGCGTCTGCACGCCGCGCGCGGCCAGCAGCATCACAAGCCCGAGGCCGACCGCGATGATGACCGCCTGCCCGATGTTGAGCAGATTCAGCGACACCTGCGATTTCACCGCCGCCCGCTCGTAGTGCGCCAGCGCCTCGTCGAAGCGCCCGGCCTCGTGCGCCTCGTTGCCGAAATATTTGACCGTCTCGTAGTTCAGCAGGCTATCGACCGCCTTGCTCTGCGCCTCGCTGTCGCTTTCGTTCATGCGGCGGCGGAAGCGCACGCGCCAGTTGGTGAAGCCGAAGGTGAAGCCGATATACGAGCCGACGGCCACGAAGGTCAGCGCCGCGTAGCGCCAATCGAACAGGCGCCACAGGATCAGCGTGACCATCGCGACTTCGAGCAGCGTCGGCAGGATGTTGAACACGGCCAGCCGCAGCACGTTCTCGATCCCGCGCGTGCCGCGGTCGATGGCGCGGGACAGGCCGCCGGTCTGCCGGTCGAGATGGAAGCGCATCGAGAGGCGGTGCAGGTGGGTGAAGGTGCGCAGCGCCACGCGGCGGACGGTGCGTTGCTGGACGGCGGCGAACACCGCGTCCCGCAACTCGCCGAAGCCGGCCGAGCCGATGCGCAGAAGCGCGTAGGCGCCGATCAGGCCGAACGGAATGGCGATCAGCGCGTCCGAGCCCTTTGGCGCCAGCGCGTCGATGGCGCGGGAATAGACCAGCGGCACCAGCACGGTCGCGACCTTGGCGGCGACGAGGCACAGGACGGCGATGACAACGCGCACATGCGCGCTGCGCTCGCCCTTGGGCCAGAGATAGGGAAGCAGGGAGCGCACGGTTTGCAGGCCGGACCGTTGCGGGCCGCCGACCACCGGTGCGACTGGAAACGTCATGCGCCGCATGTGGCCCGCCCGATCTCCCGTTCAAACGGTCGCATGGCGCGGCTGACATGCTCGCGCCATTGCGCTACCGCATACGCATGGACCCGTTCATGCGCCACATCGCTGCCTGCACCAACGCCATCCTGCCCGGCGACCGGGTGGCCCTGCGCCTCGGCGCGCATCCGGACCCGGTCGGATGGGTGGGGCCGGCGGCGGCCGCGACGGTGCGCCGCTTCGAAGGCGTGGCCGAGACGCTGGAGGGCCTGACGCTCGCCGATCCGGGCACGCTGCAAGACCTCGCCCGCGCACTGGTCGCGGCCGGGCACGGGCGCTGGCGGCGCGAGGCGTTCGACGTGCGGGCCGACCCTGACGGACCGGTGCTGGCGGAAGTGGATCGTGGGCTGCTGCCGGTGCTGGGCATCCAGGCGCAGGGGGTGCATGTCAACGGGCTGGTCCGCCGGGCGGACGGGCTGCATCTGTGGGTGGCCGTGCGGGCGGCGAACAAGGCGCTGGACCCGAACAAGTTCGACCATATCGTCGCGGGCGGCGTCGCGGCGGGGCTGACGCCGTGGGAAACGCTGATCAAGGAAGCTGGCGAGGAGGCGGCCATCCCGCCCGATCTCGCTGCCCGCGCCGTGCCGGTGGGCAAGATCGGCTACGAGATGGAGCGCGGCGAAGGGCTGCGGCGCGATCTGCTGCACTGCTACGACCTGTACCTGCCGGAGGATTTCGTCCCGCATCCTGCCGACGGCGAGGTCGCCCGATTCGAATTGTGGCCCGTGACGCACGCGTTGGACGTGGTCCGCCAGGGCGACGCCTTCAAGTTCAACGTCAATCTCGTGCTGATCGACCTGTTTGTCCGGCTGGGCCTGATCGCGGACGATCAGGCCGCCGACTTGCGCGGGGCGTTGGCGCCCGCCTAATCCGCGCCGGACGCCGCGATAGGGATTTCGCGGGCGTCGCCGCCGGGCTGGTCGCCGACTCCGGCCGGTTGCCCGTCGGAATCGTCCGGATCGCCCTCGCCGGGATTGTCCGACGATTGTTGCTCGTTGGCGGTGGGCCGGCGCTGCTGCTGTTGCTGGCCGCCCTGTTGGCCCTGCTGCGCCGCCTGATTCATCGCGTTCAGGATGCGGAAATAATGCTCCGCGTGCTGGAAATAGCTTTCCGCCATCACCCGGTCGCCGCTGCTGGTCGCGTCGCGGCCGAGTTGCAGATATTTTTCGAACAGTTGCTGCGACGTGCCGCGCACGCGCAAATCTGGGCCATTGCTGTCGAACACATGGTTGCGGTTGAGCGGGATGCCGCCGCCATGGTGCCGGATCTGGCCACCGCCGCCGCCACCTCCACCGCCGCCCCCGCCACCACCACCGCCTCCACCACCGCGGTGATTGCGGCCACGCATACGTTTCATGTTCATGCGTCTGACACTCAGCTTTCCTGTTCGAAGGGCCGGTTGGCGCCTGTTGCACCGGTCCGGTGCCGCCATCGGACGACATAGCCGGGGTCCGGACCGGATGGCCCAAAACCGACGTCCGCCTTGATGGAGGTTTGGAGAGTTCGCCAATCCGCGATCCCCACCACACGACGGAACGCTAAACCCCCGTGTCGCTGCTGCCAAACAATTTTTTCGTGGCCCGGTCATCGCAGCACCAGCGCGCGCGCGATTCCGCCCAAATCGGCCAGCGTCGAGGGCGCCACGAAGCCAGCCCCGCGCGCGATGGCAGCGACCGGCGCCGCCTGCCCCTGGCCGAGTTCGAGGATCGCCGCCCCGCCCGGCGCCAGCAAACGTCGAAGGTCGGCGACGATGGTCCGGTAGGCCGCCAGCCCGTCCGCCCCGCCGTCCAGCGCCGCGCGCGGCTCGTAGGCGGCCACTTCCGGCATCAGGGCGGCAATCTCGCCCAACTCGATGTAGGGCGGGTTGGACAACACCAGATCGAATTTTTGGTTCACCGCGGCCGCCCAGTCGCCGCACAGGAAGGCCGCCCGCCCGGCGAGCCCGTTCCCCCGCGCATTGCGCACGGCCAGCGCCGCCGCCGCCGGCGAACAATCGACGCCGACGCCCCACGCATCGGAAAACTCCGTCAGCGCTGCGAGAAGGAGCGCGCCGGTGCCCGTTCCCAGGTCCAGCACGGTTCGCACCTGCGACCGCTCCGGGAACGCCGCCAGCGCGGCATGCACCAGCGTTTCGGTGTCCGCGCGCGGGATCAGCGTGGCCGGCGAGACTTCCAGATCCAGCGTCCAGAACCCCTGGCGGCCGAGAATGAAGGCCATTGGCTCGCGGGCGGCACGGCGCGCCAGCAGCGTCTCGAATTTTTCCCCGTCGACCTCCGCATCCGGCGACAGCAACGTCCGGTCGGGAACCCCGAGCGCCGCGTGAAGCAGCATCCGGGCTTCGCGGCGAGCGTCGTCAATCCCAGCGGCCGACAGCATGCTAGCCCCTAGTCGCAAGACGCTCGCCACGGTTACGACCATAGCATGACGCTCCGCCCGGACCACCGGGACTCAGCGCGACCAAAGTTGATCGATGATTCGGTCCCACTTGCCGCAGTGAGGCTCCATTCGATCAAAATGCGATTTCTGAGCATTGGTAACACTGTAGCCGCCATTCGCCAGCCATGAGTGTGACTTTGCGTAGCGCGGCCCGAGCGCCTGCTCGACCTGCTCAATGTTGGAAAACATGTAGAACGTTGGATTTGTTGACAAATTCCAGACGTGCACCAGCACGACACCAGGAACTCGATCAAACCAAGATCGCTGGAAATTGTATCCCGACGTGGCTCGTGCTTTAACTTGGATCGGCACAAAGCGCGGTGATACGGCCTGTTTGCTAGCTAATCGATACGCAAGCAGGTCAACTCCGACATCCGAGGCCGGATAGGCAACTTCGACGCCACGGCGCATCAGTTCGCCGGCAACGAGAACTTCGCCAGATTTTCCGATTAGCGCCGGGTTAATCGCCACTACAATCTCCTATGTCGCGAAAGGCGCCGATTATCAACTTCGTGGGTCATTCGTCCGCGGCAAGCCGCGCGGCCTGATCCTCGGCGGTCAGCGCATCGACGAAATCGTCCAGATCGCCCTGCATGACCTTTTCGATCTTGTACAGCGTCAGGTTGATGCGGTGGTCGGAGACGCGGCCCTGCGGGAAATTGTAGGTGCGGATTCGTTCGCTCCGGTCGCCGGTGCCCACTTGCGATTTGCGGTCGGCGGCGCGGGTGGCGTGCAGGCTGGCGCGCTGCTGTTCGTAGAGGCGGGCGCGCAGAATCTTCAGCGCTTTCGCTTTGTTCTTGTGCTGGCTCTTTTCCTCCTGCATCGCCACCGCCAGCCCGGTCGGCAAATGGGTGATGCGGACCGCACTTTCGGTCTTGTTGACATGCTGCCCGCCGGCGCCCGACGCGCGATAGACGTCGATGCGCAGATCGCCTTCGTCGATCTGCACGTCCACCTCCTCCGCCTCCGGCAGCACGGCGACGGTGACGGTGGAGGTGTGGATGCGGCCCTGGCTCTCGGTCGCGGGCACACGCTGCACGCGATGGACGCCCGATTCGTATTTCAGGCGCGCGAACACCGAGCGGCCGGTAATTTCGGCCATCGCGCCCTTCACGCCGCCGAGGCCGGTGTCGTCGTATTCCATCACTTCGAATCGCCAGCCGCGAAGCCCCGCGTATTTCTGGTACATGGCGAACAGTTCGGCGGCGAACAACGCCGCCTCGTCGCCGCCGGCGGCGGGGCGGATTTCCAGAATGGCGGAACGGTCGTCCGCCTCGTCCTTCGGCAGCAGCGCGATGCGGATGGCGTGCTGGAGAGTCGGGATCGCGTCCTTGAGTTCGAAAAGTTCGGCCTCCGCCAGTTCCTTCATCTCCGGATCGGCCAGCATCGCCTGCGCGTCGTCCGCCCGGCGTTCGGCGCTGCGCAACTCGTCGATGCGGGCCACGACGGGATCGAGTTCGGACAGTTCGCGGGACGCCTTGACGTAAGCCTCGCCGCCGATGCCCTCGCCGAGCAGGGCGCGCAGTTCGTCGGCGCGGGCCACGATCCGGTCCAGTTTGAACGACAGGCTCATGTCAGCCGCGCGACCAGCTCCGCCAGCGACACTTCGGATTGTTCGCCGCTGGCCAGATCCTTCAATTGAGCTACGCCGCGCCCGACTTCGGCCTCGCCGACGATAATGGCGGCGCGGGCACGGCGCTTGTTGGCCTGCTCCATCCGGCGTTTCAGGTTGCCGCGATAGCCGATCTCCGCCCGGATGCCGGCGTGGCGCAGGGTCTGTAGGACGCTCAGCGCAACGGCCTCGGCGGCCTCGCCGACCGGAATCACGGCCACCGGCTGCGGCGCGGACGGCGGTTCGGCCAGCAGCAGCGACAACCGCTCGACCCCCGCCGCCCAGCCGACGCCCGGCGTCGGTGGGCCGCCCATTTCCTCCACCAGCCCGTCGTAGCGCCCGCCGGCCATCATCGTGCCCTGCGCGCCCAGCGCGGTGGTCACGAACTCGAACGCGGTGTGGTTGTAGTAGTCGAGGCCCCGCACGATGCGGGGGTTTTCGACGAACGGCACGGCGAAGCGCGCCAGATGCTCGCGCACCTTGTCGTAGAAGGCGCGCGCGCTGTCGGTCAGGTGGTCGCCGATGGTGGGTGCGGTGGCGATAAACGGCTTGTCGGCGTGGTCCTTGCTATCCAGGATGCGCAGCGGATTGCGCTCCAGCCGTGTGCGGCTATCCTCGCTGAGTGCCTCGCGATGGGCGGTGAAGTGCGCCACCAGCGCCGCCCGGTAGGCGTCCCGGCTCTCGCGGTCGCCGAGCGTGTTGATTTCCAGCACGGTATCCTTCGCGACGCCGAGCGCGGTCAGGATGTCCCAGCCCAGCGCGATCACTTCGGCATCGGCGAGCGGTTCGGCCACCCCGATCAGTTCGGCACCGATCTGGTGAAACTGCCGGTAGCGGCCTTTTTGCGGCCGCTCGTAACGGAACATCGGGCCGGCATAGAACACTTTTTGCGGCAGCGACTGGGTGAGGCCGTTTGAGACCAGGGCGCGACAGATGCCGGCGGTGTTCTCCGGCCGCAACGTGACGGAGTCGCCGCCTCGATCGGCGAACGTGTACATTTCCTTGGTCACGACATCGGACGTGTCGCCGAGCGAGCGGGCGAACACGCGCGTATCCTCGAAGATGGGCGTCGCCCATTCCTCGAACCCGTAGCCGGCGGCGGTGCGGCGGGCGGTGTCGACGACATGCGCGAACCGGCGATGCTCCTCGCCGATCAGGTCGCGCGTGCCGCGAACGGGTTGCAGGTCGGTCACGTCGGTCGAATACTCCGTCTAGGCTCGATTGGGTCGGGTAATATGGGGGCCGGCTTGAGTGGAGGGACGACGCAAATAGTGGAAAAACTGTCGCGTCCAGAAAAGGACGCAAACATGGTACGCCAGCAAGGTTGGGGCGAAATCAACGATGGCCTAGGCGCACCGATTCGTAAGCTCCTGGAATCACGTAGCGGCAAGCTGACATTGCTGCGAATGGCAAGTGGCGAAGAGCTGGAGGTCTTTAACGTTGCGTGGGGACGCGATGCGGGCGATTTCTGGGAGCATCTGCTCCCCGCTTGTCGAAGGACAACCAATCCACTTCATAACGATGTCCGCCGTCGAGGCGGCAGTCGATCCGACAACCCGCGAAATTCTTCTCGCGCAATACTCCCGTCCCGGCCAGAGGTGATGTGCGTGAATGCCACATACGGGGAAGACGCGGACGTTCAGTCCAACCCATCCCCATCGTCACGTGTCCAGGGCACGAGATCGTCCATATCCACGCGAAGTGCGACGGCCAGACGCTTCAGCGCGTGCATCCCCGGGTCGCGCGTGCCAGCCTCGATCTCAGCTAGATCCGCCTGCGCAAGGCCTGCTGAGGAAGCTACCTCTGCCACGCTCAGTCCGCGCAGCTCGCGCCAAACGAGTGCCGGCGCCTCGCCGCTTTGGCAGCGATCAACCACCCAGCCCGGAACACGCTCGTCGTTCGCCGTCTCCATGTTGGCGAGGCGGGCGGCCATCACGTCGTTGAGATACTCAAGGTCCTCGACCTCCTGCGCCAGCCGCTGAAGGTCCGCAGACGAAGACTGCTGCACGCTCATCGATAAACCTCCCGCCGATGCCCGATCCTCACGACTTCAAGGCGCTCATCTTCGACTTCGAATACCACACGCCAGTCGCCGACGCGCAACCGGAAATGGGGGGTGCCGACGAGATGGACAACGTCATGGTGAGTCGCACCCGGCGCGACGGCATACGCGGCCACCCTCGCGACCGCCTTTTGCTGCTCGTCGCGGGGAAGTCTCCGAAGATCCTTGATTGCCCGCCGACGATAAACGATTTCAAGCGCCACCCGTCACTCCGCCGCCGCCTTCGCCGCCGCCTGCTCCGCCTGCAACAGCGCCGCCTTGCGCTCCACAAGGCCCACGATGTGCTCCACCATGTTCTCGGCCGGCATCGTGTGGTCCGTCTTGCCAGCGGCGTACACCATGTGCTTGCCGGCGCCGCCGCCGGTCACGCCCAGATCGGTCATCAGCGCCTCGCCCGGGCCGTTCACGACGCAGCCGATGATCGACAGCGTGATCGGCGTCTCGATGTGCGCCAGCCGTTCTTCCAGCGTCTGCACCGTGCGGATCACGTCGAACCCCTGGCGGGCGCAGGACGGACACGAAATGATTTTGACCCCGCGATGGCGAATCCCCAGCGATTTCAGCAAATCCCAGGCAACCAGCACTTCTTCCTCAGGCTCGGCCGACAGCGACACGCGCACCGTGTCGCCGATGCCGGCCCACAGCAGGTTGCCGAGGCCAATCGCACTTTTCACCGTGCCGGCGCGGCGGCTGCCGGCTTCGGTGATGCCGATATGCAGCGGGTGGTCGCACACTTCGGCCAACTGCGTGTAGGCGGCGACCGCCATGAACACGTCGGACGCTTTGACGCTGATCTTGAATTCGTGAAAATCGTGGTCCTGCAAGATCTTGGCGTGCTCCAGCGCGCTTTCCACCAGCGCCTCCGGGTTCGGCTCGCCATATTTCTCCAGCAGATGCTTCTCCAGGCTGCCGGCATTGACGCCGATGCGCATTGAGCAGCCGTGGTCGCGCGCCGCCTGAACCACCTCCCGCACCCGCTCCGAGGAGCCGATGTTGCCGGGGTTGATGCGCAGGCAGGCGGCGCCGCTCTGGGCCGCTTCGATGGCGCGTTTGTAGTGGAAATGGATGTCGGCCACGATCGGCACGTCCACCTGCGGCACGATCTGCTTCAGCGCCAGCGCGCTCTCCTGATCCGGGCAGGAGACGCGGACAATGTCCACGCCGGCCCGCTCGGCGCGCTTGATCTGCGCCACGGTTGCCGCGACGTCGCTGGTCAGCGTGTTGGTCATCGTCTGCACGGTGATCGGCGCGTCGCCGCCCACAGGCACGCGGCCAACGAAGATTTGCCGCGACTTGCGGCGCTCGATGTTCTGATACGGGCGATAGCTGCTCATACGGGGTGCTCCGGTTTCGGCGCCACGACGCGCGGCCGTCGCGCTAAGGCTTTTTCACCGGCGCGACGGGGGCGACCGTCGCGGCGACGGGCGTGATCGGCGCGGCCGGTGCCAATTTGCCGTCTTTGATCGCATCGGCATCGAGCGGCAGGTCACGGCGGACCGCACCGTCGGCACCGAGCGATGCGGTCGGCTGGCCATCGACCAGCAATTCGGTGCCGGCCGCGTTGCCGGTGGTCAACAACAGAGTGCCCTTGGCCGGCACCTGCCACGTCTCGCCCGCCCGCAGCACGCGGTTCAGCAGCACGGCGCCGGTCTTGTCGCGCACCTGAATCCAGGCGTCTGCCTTGGCGCGCAGCACGATGCGCGGGCCGTCCAGCCGCGTCGCATCCACGCCCTGCGGTGGCGGCGGGGGCGCTGGTGGCGGCGCCACCACTGCGACCTGCACCGGCACACCGGGGGGCGGCGAGGCGGTCGCGGGGCCATTCGGCACGGCGGCGGCAGCCGAATTCGGCCCGATCGCCGGCACCGGCGGCGGCACGTCGCCGTCGGCGGTCTGCTTGGGGGCGG
>CAJCJG010000235.1 GCA_903970625.1 Solirubrobacterales bacterium 70-9
CGTCCGTCACTGTGATGGTACCGCTCGGTGCGAGCTTGGTTCCGGATGTCCGTTTATATGCCGTCTTGTAGAGGACCGGGGCGCCGACCGTGTCCCTGTAGTTGACATGCCGCGTCAGAAAGACGGGAAGGTTGTGGACCGTGTTTAGCTCGAGCTGCAGGATGAAATGATCGCCGGCCTTGTTGGGGCACGCGCTGCTCGGCGAGGCGACCGGCACCCGCTGGACCATCGCGCTGTCCGCCGCGCCGGGGGAGCCGACGTTGGCCGAACAGGGCGACGCGGCCGATGCCGCCCGCCGGTCGGCCGCGGCGGAACACCCGATGGTGCAGGCCATTTTGAAAGCGTTCCCGGGCGCGCGGATCGACGCTGTGCGCGACGAGGGGACGGACGCCTACGGCCTGCCGCCGCAAGCGAGCGACCCGATGCCGGCCGACGCACCCGATTTTGCCCCGCCCGACGCCGACGATGCCGAAGGGCCACCCGAGGACTGGGAGTAACCGACATGAAGAACATCGCCGGCCTGATGAAGCAGGCCAGTCAAATGCAGAAGAAGATGGAGGACATGCAGGCCGCGCTGGAGGCCGCCGAGATCGAGGGCGTCTCCGGCGCCGGCATGGTGAAAATCGTCATCAGCGGAAAGGGCGAGATGAAATCCATCCGCATCGACCCGAAGCTGGCCGATCCGGCGGAGATGGAGATGCTGCAAGACCTGATCCTGGCGGCAGCGGCCGACGCACGGCGCAAGATGGAAGCGACGGCGGCCGAGGAAATGCAGAAAGTCACCGGTGGCCTGAACCTGCCGCCGGGGATGAAGCTGCCGTTTTGATGGCGTCGGACGCGGCTTAGCGGCATGGGCGGCCCCGAGGTCGAGCGGTTGATCGCATTGCTGGCGAAGCTGCCGGGGCTGGGGCCGCGCAGTGCGCGGCGGGCGGCGCTGAAGCTGCTGCAACAGCCGGCGACCAAGATGGCGCCGCTGGCCGCCGCCATGGCGGACGCGGCGCGGGCGGTGAAAACCTGCGCGCTGTGCGGCAATCTGGACAGCGCCGATCCCTGCGGCATCTGCGCCGATCCGCGCCGCGACCGCACACTGATCTGCGTTGTCGAAGGCGTCGGCGATCTATGGGCGCTGGAGCGGGCGGGCGTGCATCGCGGCCTCTACCACATCCTCGGCGGCACGCTCTCGGCGCTGGGCGGCACCGGGCCGGACGATCTGTCGGTCACGCCGTTGCTGACGCGGATCGGCGAGGGGGGCGTGGCCGAGATCATCCTGGCGCTGGGAGCAACGGTCGATGGCGCGGCGACGGCGCATTGGCTGACTGAGAGAATAAAACCGTTGGGCGTGGCGGTCAGCCGCGTCGGGCATGGCGTGCCCATCGGCGGCGCGTTGGAGATCTTGGACGACGGCACGCTGGGCGCGGCCCTGCGCGCGCGGCGGCCGGTTTGATGGCCAACACCGCCGCCGCCATCACCGCACGGCTCGACCGGCTGCCCGAGTCGCGGCACATCTGGGTGCTGGTGCTGCTGCTGTCCCTCGGCGGTTGCTTCGAACTCTACGACTTGCTGATGACCGCCTATGTCAGCCCCGGCCTGATCCGCGACGGGATTTTTCAGGCCGGCGCGAAGGGGCTGTTCGGGCTGACGGATCAGGCGACGTTCGCCTCCGTGACGTTCATGGGGCTGTTCGTCGGCACGATCTGCTTCGGCTACGTCGCCGACCGCTACGGCCGGCGGGCAATCTTCACCTTTTCCCTCCTGTGGTACTCGGCGGCGACCTTGATCATGGCGGCGCAGAATACCGCCGTCTGGCTGGATGTGTGGCGCTTTGTCGCCGGCATCGGCGTCGGCGTCGAACTCGTCACCATCGACACGTACGTGGCCGAACTGGTGCCGAAGGCGATGCGTGGGCGGGCGTTCGCGGTCAACCAGGCGCTGCAATTCGCCTCCATCCCGATTGCCGCGCTGCTCGGCTGGCTGCTGGTACCGCTATCGCCGTTCGGGATCTCCGGTTGGCGCTACGTGGCCGCGTTCGCGGCGCTGGCGGCCATCGCCGTGTGGTTCATCCGCCGGACGGTGCCGGAAAGCCCACGCTGGCTGGCCCAACATGGCCGCACGGCAGAGGCTGACCGCGTGCTGTCGTGGATCGAAGCGCGGGTGACCGCAGAGCAAGGCCACGCGCTGCCGGTCCCCGGGCCGCCGGCGCGGGAGGAGGCCGGCACGGCCGCGTTCGCCGAAATCTGGCGGCCGCCCTACCGGCGGCGGACGATCATGCTGTCCGTGTTCAATGTCTGTCAGGCCATCGGCTTCTACGGCTTCGGCAACTGGGTGCCGGCGCTGCTGGCGGCGCAAGGCGCGGGCTTCACCAAAAGCCTGCAATACAGCTTCGTCATCGCGCTCGCGAGCCCGACGCTGCCGCTGCTGTTCGTGTTCTTCGCTGACCGGTTCGAGCGCAAATGGCAGATCGTGGCGGCGGCCATCGGCACGGCGTCGTTCGGCCTGCTGTTCAGCCAGGCGACGACGCCCGTTGAGATGATCGCCTGCGGCGTCGGCATCACCGTGACCAACAATCTGATGTCGTATGCCTACCACGCCTATCAGGCGGAACTGTTCCCGACGCGGGTGCGGGCGCGGGCGGTGGGATTCGTCTATTCGTTCAGCCGGCTCTCGACCGTATTCACCAGTTTTGCCATCGCCTTCTTCCTGCAAGGGTTCGGCACCGTGGGTGTGTTCGCGTTCATCTCGGCGGCGATGTTCGTCGTGGTCGTGTCCATCGGCGGCTTTGGGCCGCGCACGCGGGGGCTGGCGCTGGAGGAGATTTCGCACTGAGGCGGCCATGGATTCGCCGCGTTTGTGGGGTCTGAACTATCTTCGCGGCGGAACCGCGACGCTGGCTTTCCACTTTGTAACGGGGCCGCAGGTTGAACCGTTAGCCTTTGTCAGCTCTTTATCGGGGTCGAGTGAGGAGAATCGTCATGCGTTTCGTCGCAACTTCTTTGGCGGTCGCGGGCACGCTGGGGCTTGCGGCCTGCGCGGTGCAGCCGCCCCAAGGCCCGAGCTTCGCGGCCATGCCGGGCAACGGCAAGACCTACGAGGAATTCCAGCAGGACAACGCCCGCTGCCAGCAAACGGCGATGCAGGCCGTGCCAGTCTCGCCTGCGCAGGCGGCGAACCAGAGTGCGGTGGGCAGCGCGGTGATCGGCACCGCGCTAGGCGCTGCGGCCGGCGCGGCGATCGGTTCGGTGGGCGGCGCGGTCGGCGC
>CAJCJG010000236.1 GCA_903970625.1 Solirubrobacterales bacterium 70-9
AGTGACCGGCGCCGCATCAGATCATGGCTCATTCGCGTTCTCCTGTGATCATGCCGCGCGGCATGTGGCGCGGCCCGCCCGATGGAGCGGCCTTCTTGTCGGGCTTTTCGGTGATCAGCGCCTCGGTGGTCACGATCAGGCCGGCGATTGACGCCGCGTCCTGCAGCGCGGTGCGCACGACCTTGGTGGGGTCGATGATGCCGGCCGCCACGAGATCCTTGTAGGTTCCCGCCTGCGCGTCAAAGCCGAAGGCGTAATCGGCGTTGTCAAGCACCTTGCCGCTGATCACCGCGCCATCCTCGCCGGCATTCTCGGCGATCTGCCGCAGCGGGGATTGCACGGCGCGGCGCACGATCTCGATGCCGACGCGCTGGTCTTCATTGTCGTACGCCACCTTCGCCAGCACCAGCGAGGCCCGCGCGAGCGCCACGCCGCCGCCCGGCACGATCCCTTCTTCCACCGCCGCGCGGGTGGCATTCAGAGCGTCGTCGACGCGGTCCTTGCGCTCCTTCACTTCAACCTCGGTGGCGCCGCCGACGCGAATCACCGCGACCCCGCCGGCGATCTTGGCCAACCGCTCCTGCAGCTTCTCGCGGTCGTAGTCCGACGTGGTCTCCTCGATCTGCGCCTTGATCTGGGCGACCCGGCCGCGAATGTCGTCGGCCTTGCCCACGCCCTCGACGATCGTGGTGTTTTCCTTCTCGATCAGCACCCGGCTGGCGCGGCCGAGTTGCGCGAGCGTCACGTTCTCCAGCTTGATGCCCAGATCCTCGCTGATGACCGTCCCGCCGGTCAGGATGGCGATGTCTTCCAGAATCGCCTTGCGGCGGTCGCCGAAGCCCGGCGCCTTGACGGCCGCCACCTTCAGGCCGCCGCGCAGCTTGTTGACCACCAGGGTGGCCAGCGCCTCACCCTCCACGTCCTCGGCGATGATGAGCAGCGGCCTTGTCGACTGCACGACGCTTTCCAGCAGCGGCAGGATCGGCTGCAAGCCGGACAGCTTCTTTTCGTGGATCAGGATGTACGGCTGCTCCAGCTCGGCGGTCAGCTTCTCGGCGTTGGTCACGAAATACGGCGAGACATAGCCGCGGTCGAATTGCAGCCCCTCGACGATGTTCAGCTCGGTCTCGACGCCCTTGGCCTCCTCGACGGTGATGACGCCCTCGCGGCCGACTTTCTGCACGGCGTCGGAGATGATGCGGCCGATCTCGACATCGCCATTGGCGCTGATCGTGCCGACCTGCGCGGTCTCCTCCGGCGTGGTGATCTTCTTGGTCCTGGCCTTCAGCTCCTCGATCACGGCGGTCACGCCGCGATCGATGCCACGCTTCAGGTCCAGCGGATTGACGCCGGCGGCCACCGCCTTCGCGCCCTCGCGCACGATGGCCTGCGCCAGGACGGTCGCGGTGGTGGTGCCGTCACCGGCGGAATCGTTGGTCTTGCTCGCCACCTCGCGCAGCAATTGCGCGCCGAGATTCTCGAACTTGTCAGCCAGCTCGATTTCCTTGGCGACGGTCACGCCGTCCTTGGTGATGCGCGGCGATCCGAAGCTTTTTTCGATCACCACGTTGCGGCCCTTTGGCCCCAGCGTCACCTTCACCGCGTCGGCCAGAATATCCACGCCGCGCAGCAGGCGCTGGCGGCCGTCTCCGCCGAAACGAACTTCCTTGGCAGCCATGTGTGTGTTCCTGTCTCGATCTTTGTTGGAGGATCAGGCGGCTTGCTTCGCCGCCGCGCCGGGCGCGTTGGTGACGATGCCGAGAATGTCGGATTCCTTGACGATCAGCAGATCCTCGCCGCTGATCTTGACCTCGGTGCCGGACCATTTGCCGAACAGCACCCGGTCGCCGGGCGCCACCTGCAGCGGCGTCAACTGGCCCTGCTCATCGCGGGCGCCGGGACCGACGGCGACGACCTCCGCCTCGGTCGGCTTTTCCTTGGCTGTGTCGGGAATGATGATGCCACCGGCGGATTTCTCCTCGGCATCAATGCGCCGCAGAACAACGCGGTCGTGCAACGGACGGAAATTGGACAATGTCGTGCTCCTCCTCTGGGCCAGGGACCGGCACCTTGGCTCCGGCCAACCGAGGCAGGGTATGGAGAGAAACAGCGTGGGTGTAAAGTGGTTTGAAAATTCCACATGGACATTCGTGGTGACCGCGAGTGATACTCCTGTGGACGGGCGTGCAATGCCCGCGCACGAGACAGGACAGGGAGATCGAACATGCCAAGCACTGAATCGCTCGCGCTGGGGCGGCTGTACCAGGGGTGGCTGGACACGCTGGCCGCCCATCCAGACTGGCCCATCAGCGAGGTCCGCAAGCTGTTTGAGCATTGGGGCGACGTGACCGGCGAGCCTGGTGGCGTCGATTATCACGAGGTGGACGCGGGCGGGGTGCCGGCGCTGTGGGCGGTGGCGCATGGCGCGCCGACCGACCGGGCGATCCAGGCCGCGCATGGCGGCGGGTATGTCGTGGGCTCACGCTACAGCCACCGCAAGCTGTATGGCCACATCGCCAGGGCGGTCGGCGCGCGCGTGCTGATCATCGATTATCGCCGCGCGCCGGAACACCCGCATCCGGCCCCGGTGGAGGACGCGGTGACCAGTTATCAATGGCTGCTGGCGCAGGGGTTCCGGCCGGAGCATCTCGCGCTGACGGGTGATTCCGCCGGGGGGGCGCTCGCGATCACCACGCTGCTGCTGCTGCGCGATCGCGGGTTGCCGTTGCCGGCGGCGAGCGTGCCGATCTCGCCCTGGACCGATCTGGCGATCACCGGCGCGACAGTCACCACGCACGAAGCGCGGGATCATTTCGTCAAGCGGCATGTGATCGAGACAATGTCGGCGACATTCCTGGGCGAGCATGGCGATCGCCGCGATCCGTTGGCGAGCCCGCTTTATGCCGATCTGCGCGGCTTGCCGCCGCTGTATGTCCAGACCGGCGGCGATGAGACGCTGCTGGATGACAGCGAGCGCCTGGTGGCCGCCGCCCGCGCCGCCGGGGTGGAGGTGAAATACGATGTGTATCCCGAGCAGCAGCACGTCTTCCACTTCCTGGCCGGCGCCGCGCCGGAGGCGGATCAGGCGGTGCGCGACCTGGCCGACTGGCTGCGGCCCCGGCTTGGGCTGGGCGAGCGCGAGGCGCTGACCGCCAAGGCGGCCTGACGAGAGATGTTGGCGTGGGGCGCGCGGCGCCTCACGCCAGTCGCCGCGCCGGCGAGGCAAACCGGCTTGGCGGCCGGGCAAGCCCGAGATGGTCCCGCAAGGTCAGGCCCTCATACTCGCTTCGGAACAGGCCGCGTCGTTGCAGTTCCGGCACCACGAGATTGGCGAAATCGTCAAAACCACTGGGCAGCAGCGGCGGCATGACGTTGAAGCCGTCGGCGCCGCCGCTGAGAAACCGCTCCTCCATCTGATCGGCGATATGCTCGGGCGTGCCGATGACGGTCCAATGGCCGCGCGCGCCGGCCACGGCCAGATACGTCTCCCGCAGCGTCAATCCTTCCCGGCCGGCGAGATCGCTGACCAGCCGCAGGCGGCTCTTGCCGGAGTTGCTGTCGGCGATCGCCGGAAGCGGGCCGTCCGGGTCATGGCCGCTCAGATCGACCCCGCCGAGCAGTTGCGACAGCAGATGCAGCCCGACGGACGGATGGATCAGGTTCTGAATCTTGGCATGGCGGTCCGCCGCCTCCTGCGCGGTGCGGCCGATCACCGGCATGATTCCGGGCATGATGAGCAAGTCATTCTCGGCGCGGCCGTGTCGCGCCAGCCGCCCTTTCAGGGAGGCATAAAAAACCTGTGCCTCGGCCAGCGTCGGTTGCGCGGTGAACACCACTTCGGCGGTCGCGGCCGCCAGATCCTGTCCGGCCTCGGACGATCCGGCCTGGACCACCACCGGGTGGCCCTGCGGCGGACGCGCGACATTCAGCGGACCCCGCACCGAGAAATGCGCGCCGCGATGCGCCAGCTCATGCACTTTCGATCGGTCGTAGAACACCCCGGACTCCTGGTCCGCCAGGATCGCGTCGTCCTCCCAACTGTCCCAAAGCCTCAGCACGACATCCAGAAACTCCGCGCCCCTGCGGTAGCGGTCGGCATGGTCGGGATGGGCGGGCAGGCCAAAATTGCCCGCCTCGTTGGGGTCCGAGGACGTGACCACGTTCCAGCCGGCGCGGCCGCCGCTGAGGTGATCGAGCGAGGCAAAGGCGCGGGCCAGGCTGAAGGGCGCGTTGTAGGTGGTCGAGGCGGTCGCCACGAGGCCGATATGGTCGGTGACCGATGACAGGGCAGACAGCAGCGTCAGCGGCTCGAACAACGCGATATGGCCTTCGCGCCCGGCCACATCCGGCGCCGCCGTCCAGCCGCGCGCGGTGATGCTGTCGGCCAGAAACACCATGTCGAATTTCGCCCGCTCCGCGGCGCGCGCGAGGTCGCGGTAATGCCGCGCATTGAGCGAGTCGCGGGGCCGCGCCGCAGGATGCCGCCACGCCGCCAGATGGTGCCCGACCCCGCGCAGGAACAGGCCGAGCCGCATCTGACGAGGTGCCGCGCTCATCGCGGCGCCCGGCCTTCGATCGGATGGCCCGGATCGCTGAAGCCATGCGTCGAGGCATGGCCGACCGGCACCAGCCGATCCACCAACGCCTCGTCCTCGGCGGTGAAGCGGTAGTCAAGCGCCGTGACGTAATCATTCCATTGGGTTTCAGTGCGTGGTCCGGCGATGGTGGAGTGGACGAACCGATTGTTCAGCACCCAGGCCAGCGCGAAGGTCCCGGCGGTGATGCCGCGCTCCGCGGCGTGGCGGACGATTTCCCGCGCCACCGCGAGGGATTCGGGGCGAAATTCCACCTCCAAAATGCGCTTGTCCTGGCGTCCGGCGCGGGTGTCGGGCGGCGGTGGCCGGTCGGGGTCGTATTTGCCGGTCAGGACGCCGCGGGCCAGCGGGCTGTACGGCACCACGCCGAGGCCGTAATAATTGGCGGCCGGCAGCTCCTCGATTTCCGCCTTGCGATTGACGATGTTGTAGAGCGGCTGGCTCGCCACCGGCCGGTCGATCCCGGCGTCGTCGGCGAGGCGGGCGATTTCGGCGATGCGCCAGCCGCGAAAATTGGAGACGGCGAAATAGCGGACTTTGCCCTGCCGGATCAGCGTCTCCAGCGCGCGCACCGCCTCGGACAGCGGCTGGTCGAAAACGGCCCGATGCAGATACAAAATGTCGATGTAATCCGTGCCCAACCGCCGCAGGCTGGCGTCGGCCTGTTGCAGAATCCATTTGCGTGACGTGCCGCCCCGGTTCGGACCGCCGCCCACGGGCGCCGCGACCTTCGTGGCCAGCACCCAGTGGTCGCGATCCCGGGCGATGGCCCGGCCCACCACCTCCTCCGACGCGCCGCCGTTGTAGGCGTCGGCGGTGTCGATGAAGTTGATCCCCTGCTCGCGCGCCGCGGCGATGATGCGATGCGAGGCGGCCTCGTCGGTTTGGCCGCCGAACATCATGGAGCCCAGGCACAGCGGCGAGACTTTCAGGCCGCTGCGGCCCAGATAGCGGTATTCGACACTCATGCCTCGGCTGGCTCCCGTTTGATCCGCGTGTTCATGGGCACGGCATCCGCGTGGTGACAGGCGACACGCTGACCGGGCGCGATCGTCCGCAGCGCGGGTTCCTCGCGCGCGCAAAGCCCGGTGGCGAGCGGGCAGCGCGGATGGAAGCGGCAGCCGGCCGGCAGCGCGCCGGCATGGGGCAATTCGCCGGCGATCGGGGCCGGCGGGCGGCGTTTTCCAGGGTCCGGCGCGGCGTCGATCAAAGCCCGCGTGTAAGGATGGCTGGGATGGTCGAACAGGGCCGCGTGGTCGGCGCTTTCGACGATGCGACCCAGATACATCACCAGGACCCGGTCAGCGAAATAGCGCACCACGGACAAATCATGCGAAATGAACAGATAGGACAGCCCGCGTTCCTGCTTCAATCCCGCCAGCAGATTGAGGATCTGCGCCTGAATCGACAGATCCAATGCCGAGACCGGCTCGTCGCAGACCACCAGATCCGGCTTGAGCAACAGCGCCCGGGCGATGCCAATGCGTTGCCGCTGGCCCCCGGAAAACTCGTGCGGATAGCGCGAGAACGAAGCCGCCGGCAGGCCGACCCGATCCAGCATTTCGTGGACAAGGCGTGATCGCTCGGCGCGGCCGCCGATGCCATGCACGACCAGAGGCGCGGTCAGGATGGCGCCGATCGATTGCCGCGGGTTGAGCGAGCCGTACGGGTCTTGATAGATCATCTGCATCCGGCGCCGGATGGACCGCAGCGCGCCCCCGCGCAGCCGGGTGATGTCGATGCCATTGAACACGACCTGCCCGGCGGATGGCGGCACAAGGCGCAGCAGCGCCTTGCCCAGCGTCGATTTGCCGCAGCCGGATTCGCCCACGACGGCCAGGGTTTCCCCGGCCTGCATCTCGAAGGACACGCCGTCCACCGCGCGCAGCACGGCGCCGCCGCGCTGATAGCCGGCATGCAGATCAGTGACGGACAGAATCGACATCGCGAGCCTCAGGCGGCCACGGGGCAGGCGACAAGACGCGCCTCGCCCATCTCGCGCAACGCCGGGGCCACGCTGTCGCATTTGTCCTGACGGACATCGCAGCGCGGCGCGAAGGGGCAGCCCGCCTGACCCAGGGCGCTGGCCATGCTGCCGGGAATTTCCGCGAGCCGGCCGAGGCGGTAATGCGCCCGCGCCTGCAGGCGGGGCGAGGCCCCGAGCAAGCCGCGCGAATAGGGATGCAGCGGCCGGCGCAACAGCCCGATCGGGTCCGCTTCCTCCACCTTGCGGCCGGCATACATGACCACGACCCGGTCCGCCCATTGCCCGACGACGCCGAGATCATGGGTGATCAGGATCAGCGCCATGCCGAGATCGCGGCGCAGCCGGTCCAGCAGGTCGAGCACCTGTGCCTGGATCGTCACGTCCAGCGCCGTGGTCGGCTCGTCGGCGATCAGCACGCGCGGATTGCAGGCGATGGCCATGGCGATCATCACCCGCTGCCGCATGCCGCCGGACAGGCGATGCGCGTGGCTGTCGACCTGCCGGCCCGGGTCGGCGATGCGGACGAGGTCCAGCAGCTCAATCGCCCGTAGCCGCGCCGCGCGGGCGGACAGGCCCTCATGCAGGCGCAGCGTCTCGGCGATCTGGCGGCCGATCGTGAGCACGGGATTGAGCGAGGTCATCGGCTCCTGAAAAATCATCGCGATGTCGCGGCCACGCAGTTGCCGCATTCGCGCCTCGGGCAACGCCAGCAGATCCTGGCCACCGAAATGGACCGCGCCGCTGACCCGGCCGGGACGGGGCACCAGGCCCATCAGCGCCAGCGCCGTGAGCGACTTGCCGGAGCCGGATTCGCCAACCAGGGCCAGCGTTTCGCTTTCGTGGACAGAGAAGCTCAGTCCCGCCACCGCCGTGACGGACGGAAACGCGACCGTCAGATCGTGGACATCCAGCAGCGCCATGGCTCAGCTCCGGCCGAGGCGCGGATTGAGCGCCTCATTCAGCCCGTCGCTGACCAGGTTCAGCGCCAGCACAGCCACCACGATCATCGCCCCCGGCACGGCGGTCAGGAACCAGGCGGCGCGCAGCACTTCCCGGCCATTGCCGATCATGCTGCCCCAGCTCACCCGGTTGGCGTCACCCAGGCCCAGGAAGGAGAGGGCCGATTCCATCAGGATGGCGGTGGCGACCATCACCGAGGACGTGACCACGATCGGCGGCAAGGCATTGGGCAGGATTTCGCGCAGAATGATGCGGCCATGCCCGAAGCCGAGGCCGCGCGCGGCGGTGACGAAATCCTTCTCGCGGAACGACCGAAACTCCGCGCGCGTCAGGCGCATGACCGGCGGCCAGGAGACGAGGCCGATCGCCAGGGTGATGTTGCGGATCGACGGCTCCCAGATCGCCACCAGCACGATCACCAGCAGGAACGGCGGGACGGTCTGAAACAACTCCACCGCGCGCAAGGCCACATCGTCGAGCCAGCCGCCGAAATAGCCGCCGATGGCGCCAATGCTGACCCCCAGCGCCAGGCCCAGGACGGTCGCCCACAGCCCGATCAACAGCGACACCCGCGCGCCATGCGCGATGCCGGCGGCGACGTCGCGGCCCAACGAATCCGTGCCGAGGGGAAAGGACGGATCTTGCCCCGGCCAGAGAAACGGCGTGCCCACCATGTCCAGCGGATCATCCGGATACAGAACGGGCGCCAGGATCGCCATCGCGACGATGGCCGCCAGCAGCCCCAGGCCCAGAACCGCCGCCTTGTTTCGCAGGAAAGCCGCGCTCATCCGACATCCTCGATCCGTGGGTCGAGCCAGGAATGCAGGATGTCGACGCCGGCATTGGCGACGATGACCAGCAGCGAGGACAGGAACAGGATGCCGAGCAGCACGTTGAAATCCCGGTTCATCATCGATTCGAAAGCAAGGCGACCCAGTCCTGGCCAACTGAACACGGTTTCGACCACGACCGACCCGCCCAGCAGCGCGCCGACATGCACGCCGGCCATGGTGGTCACGGGTATCAGCGCGTTGCGAAGCACGTGCCGGATCGCGACGGCGGACGGCGACAGGCCCTTGGCCCGCGCGGTGCGGGCAAAGTCCTGTTCCTGCGCCTCCAGCATCGCGGCGCGGGTCAGGCGGGCATAGATCGCCACGAAAAACAGCGACAGGGATGCGGCGGGAAGGACCATGTGGCGAGCCATGTCCAGGAGCGCCGCGAGCCCGCTCTCCTCAATGCCCACGCTGTGCATGCCACCGCTCGGCAGCCAGTCCAGCTTGACCGAAAACACCACGACCAGCATCAGGCCGATCCAGAATCCGGGAATGGAATAGCAACAAAGAGAAATCACGCTGATCGCGCGGTCGAGCGGTCGGCCGGCGAACCGGGCCATGACCGCGCCGAGCGCGATTCCGACCACCAGAGCAATCCCCAGCGCGGTCAGCATGAGCGCGAGAGTCCCCGGCAACCGCTCGCCGATCAGCGACAACACCGACACGTTGAAGCGAGGTGACATGCCGAGACTGAAATGCGCGAGATTGTCCAGATAGGCGGCAAGCCGGTCCAGCAGCGGCGCATCCAGCCCGAACCGGCTTCGCAGTTCCAGCACCGTCTGCGCTGTGGGCGATCCGGTTTGTGCGGCCATCACGTCCGCCGCGTCGCCCGGCGCCAACTGCAACAGCAGGAAGTTCAGCGCCAGGATCGCCAGCACGCTGGGCACAGCCTGCAACGCCGTTCGCCGGGCCGTGCGGGTGACGCGGCGCCATGTCGACAAGGCCAGCCTCCTGAACTCCGGTCAAGCCACGGACAATGCCGCAGAGACCTTTTTAACCACGTCGTTATGACGCTAATTCAGGAAAGCACCGGTTTACCCACGGCGTCAATCGTATTATCTGGGCATGGGCGACTGACGCGCGGGAGACCGATCCATGGATGCACCTCTCACCTTCGCGGCGGCGGATAGCCCGGCCCGTGATCCCGCGCGGGTCTTTCCGTCGCCGGCGGATTTTCCCGACAGCCCGCTGTCCCGCGCGCTCCGGCAGCCGGTCCTTTTGGGCCTGTTCCTGCCGATCCAGGCGGGCGGCTGGAGCTCGTCGACGTTGCCGCGGAGCACCACCTGGACATTCGAGTACAACAAGGCGCTGACGCTGACGGCGGAATCGCTCGGCTTCGATCTGATATTCGGGCTGTCGCAATGGCTGCCGAAGGGCGGCTATGGCGAGGTGCTGAACGGCCAGGCGCTGGATTCCTTCATGACGCTGGCCGCACTGACGTCGGTGACCAGCCGCATCATGCTGATCTCCACCGTGCATGTGCTGTACGGGCCGTGGCACCCGCTGCATCTGGCCAAATTCGGCGCGACTCTGGATCACATCTCCGGCGGCCGCTGGGGCATGAACGTCGTCACCGGTCACCGCGCGGTGGAACACGAAATGTTCGGCTGGAGCCGGATCGAGCATGATCGCCGATATGAGCTGGCGACGGAATTGTTGGAGGCGATGCAGAGCCTGTGGACCGAGACGGAGAATTACTCCTATGCCGGACAGGCGTCCTGGCGGCTAAACGAGGCGTTTGTCACGCCGAAGCCATTGTACGGGCGACCCATTCTGGTCAACGCCACCGGATCGGCCGCCGGCATCGCCTTCGCCGGGCAGCATTCCGACATCGTGTTTGTCACCAGCCCGGCCGGCACCACATTCGATCACGCCGTCCGCTCCCTGCCGGCGCACACCGCGCGGGTGAAGCAGGCGGCGATCGATGTGGGGCGGCGGGTCCGGACGCTGCTGAATCCGATGGTGATCTGCCGCGACACGGAGCGGGAGGCCTGGGCCTATCACGACGCCATCGTGGATCATGTCGATCGCAGCTCGCCAGCCGCTTTCGGGCGCTTTGACAGTGACGCGCAGGCCTGGAAGGGACAGGAGGATCGCGGGACAACGGCGGCGCGGGCGGTCGGCGGCAATATCAGGCTGATCGGATCACCGGAGCAGATCGTGGACCAGTTCATCGCCCTGCGCGCCGCCGGCGTGGATGGCCTGCAACTCTCCTTCTACGACTTCGCGCCGGATCTGGCGCATTTCGGGGATCGCGTGCTGCCGCTGATGAAACAAGCGGGATTGCGGCTGTGAGCGCCGCCCTGGACGTCCGGCCGGTGGATGTCCTGGCCACGGCGCGCCGTCTTGGCCAGGAATTCGCGCTGACGGCGGCGCGGCATGATGCCACCGGGGCCGTCCCGCTCGACAATCTGCGGTCGCTGTCGGCCGCCGGTCTGCTGTCACTGGTCATCGCGCCACAGGATGGCGGCCTGGGATTTGGCCTGTCGGCGGCGCAGGCCGTCATTGGCGAGATCGCCCGCGGCGAGCCCGCGACCGCCCTCATTTTGACCATGCATTATGGCGTTCACGCGGCGATCGCCCGGCGGTCCGGTTGGCCGGAGCGACCGGCCCGGCGCGTGATCGCGGATTGCCTGGGCGGCATGGCGCTCGCCAACGCGTTGCAGGTCGAGCCGAAGCTCGGCTCCCCGTCCCGCGGCGGCGCGCCTGAGACGCTGGCGCGGCGGGTGCCAGGCGGATGGTCGATCAGTGGCCACAAGCTGTACAGCACTGGCTGCGAGATCCTGACCTGGATGCTTGTGCTGGCCCGCACCGATGAAAGCGAGCCGCGCGTGGGCTCCTTCCTGGTGCCGGCCAACGCGCCGGGCGCGCGGATCGCGCGGACATGGAACCCGCTGGGGATGCGGGCGACCGGAAGCCATGACGTGATTTTTGAGAATGTCGTGGTGCCGCTCGATCACGCGCTGGATTTGCAACCCATCGCCGCGCCGGGCCGTCGCGATCCGCTGACGATGGCCTGGTATTTCGGCATGATCAGCGCGCTGTATGACGGGGTGGCGCGGGCCGCGCGCGATTGGTTGCTGGGCTTTCTGCATGAGCGCGCGCCCACCGGCCTGGGCGCGCCGCTGGCCACATCGCCGCGGATTCAGGAAGCGGTGGGCGAGATCGAAATTCTGCTGGCCAGCAACGCGCATTTGCTGCTGGCCCACGCGGCCGGCGTCGAGCGCGGCGATGTCCCGCCGCAAGGGGGCGGGTTCCTGAAGAATGTGGTCGTCGAGAACGCCATTCAGGTCACGTCTCGCGCGCTGGAGCTGGCGGGCAATGTCGGCCTGTCGCGTGACAACCCGCTGGAGCGGCACCATCGCGACGCGCTGTGCGGTCGGGTCAACGCGCCCCAATCCGATGTGATCCGCGGCAATCTTGGCCGATTGGCGCTGGGCGTTTCCTGACGCAAGCGGCCCGCGCGGCATGTTTCCATGCCGCGCGGAAACCGGTCAGCCGGTGGCCTCAGCCAGCCACACATCGGCGAGATTGCCCAGCAAGCCATCGGCCGTCACGGTGTGATCGCGCACCTTCCGGTTGGAGACAGTGACTTCCTTGATGGTCAGCAGATTGATCAGCGGCAGATCGGCATTGGCGATATCCTGGAATCTCTTGAATTGCTCGATTCGCTTTTGCGGGTCCGGCTCGGTCGATGCCGCCTCCAGCAGCGCGTCAGCCTCGGGACTGTTGTAGTGGGAGCCGTTGGAGAAGGGCACGCCCTTGCGGAAATTCTTCGACCAATAGACCCGCTGCACGCCGACCGTCGGATCGAAGACGTTGCTGAGGCCGTTCGAGTCGAAATCAAAGTCCCGATCGGTGTAGACCCGCTTGACGAAGGCGGCGAAGTCCTGAGAGCGGACTTTCACGTCAATGCCGACCTTGCGCAGCGCCTGCCGCAGGTAGGCCCCGAGCTGCGGGTACTCGCCCCCCCAGGGCAGGAAGTCGTGCGTCACCGAGAAGCGCGTGCCATTCGCGCCACGCTTGAACCCGGCCTCATCCAGCAACGCCTCCGCCTTGGCCGGATCGAACGGATAGGTCTCGGTGTCCGGGTTGTAGAAGCGGCTCAGCAGCGGGCTGATCGGCGTCGGCGCGATCACGCCAAAGCCGTACCAAACGCGGTCCAGGATCGCCTTGCGGTCGATCGCGTGGGCGACCGCCTGCCGCACTTTCAGGTGCTGGAAATACTTGTTGTCGAGGTTGAATTCGATCTGCACCTGATCGGCGCTGTAGCTGTAGCCGTCGGTCGTCACTTCCAGATGCGGCAGCTTTGACAGCCGCGCCACATCGCTCAGCGGCACCGGGTTTCCGCCGGCCAGCAGCAGCTCACCCGTCTCCAGCGCGGCGGCGCGCGCGGCGGGGTCGGCGATCACCCGCACCACCAGCCGATCCACGTAAGGCTTTGGCTGGTCCCAGTAATCCGGGTTGCGCTCATAGACGATCTGACTGCCACGCTCCCAGTTCTTGAATTTGTAGGGACCGGTGCCGACCGGGTTGAGCTGCGCCGGGTTCTGGTTTGGATTCGATGTGGTGTCATACAAATGGCTCGGCACGATCGGCGATTCCGAGGCGGCCAGCGCATACAACAAGTACGGCGCCGGCTTTTCCAGCACGATGACCGCCACATGCGGGTCGGTCGTCCGGACTTCCTTCACATTGGCGAAAGTGCCGCGGCCGCGGGGGTGCCATTGCTTCAGCAACGCCACGGAGGTCGCGACGTCGGCGGAGGTGAATGGCTGGCCGTCATGCCAGCGCACGCCCTGACGCAAATTGAAGGTGTATTCCAGGCCATCAGGGCTGATGGACCAGGAGGTCGCCAGTTGCGGCTTCGGGTTGATCGCGAAATCATAGGCCAGCAGGCCCTCCAGCACCTTCGGCCCGACTTCGCATTCGGCGCCCGCGGTGGTGACGATGTTGGACAGGACCGAGGGCTCCGGCTGCACCAGCAAGGTCAGCGTGCCGCCATGTTTGGGAGTCGCGGTTTCCGCGTAAGCCCCGCGCGGCTCGAACAGGCCAGGTGCTGCCACGATGGCCGCCCCGCCCAGCAGCACGCCGCGCCGCCCAAGGGCCCGGCCGATCAGATTGGTCATAAAACGCACCTCCTGCGATGGTGCGACCGACCTACAGCAGTGGAATAGTCAAAGTCAACGTTATACTGCGTGGAATTTTATTATCCCATATGTAATGCGTGAATTCAGCATCCAACCCCTGCGGCGGCAGTTCGGCCGGCCTCGGCGATGAGCGGCGCGGCGCTGATCCGGCTTGCGAGATGACCGGCCTGCTGGAGGATTTCGACCAGGGTGCTGGATTCCCACCGAACCCCGCGCAACGCCGGGCCGATCGCGGAGATATCCGCCGCGGGTGCCCCATCGCGACCGATCACGGAAGACTGGGAATCCGCTTCAATGCCGAAGGACAGCGGCCCCGGCCGCGCCACGCCAGTGGCCAGCAGATTGGCCGCCAGAAGGCTGCTGGAGCGAGTCCAGTCATGCGTGGCGCCGCGGCAATCAATCACCGCGTCGACGAGCACCGTCTCGCTGTCTGTCTGCCCGCGAAACCGGATGCTGGCGCCAATGCGATGCTCCGCCGCGGTGAGCGCAGCGATCCGGCCAGCGCGATGGGTGAACCAGCCTTCCGCCCGCCCACGCTCCAGCAATTGCGCCGAGCGGGGCGGCGCGCGATGCAATGAAACCTCCCAGATCGGGCGCAGATGCCGCAGGAACCGCGCCCGCTCCTCATTGCTTGCTCGCTGCCACAAAGCCGGGACATGCGGACGCACCGCCATGACCAGCGACTGCCAGTCCGGCCGCCCGGACGACACGCGGGCCAGTTCCTGCCGCGCCGCCCGCAGCAGGCCGAGCGCGGTGGTGGGCAGCGGCGATTCGGCGAGAAAGTCTCGCAACGGCGCCACCTCGCGCCGCGGATGGACCAGAAGGCCACGACGCGAAATGGCGAGGTAGCTGCCGCGAAATCCGCGCCGCTCCAACGTGACCAGGGCGTCCAGCATGGTCAGCCCGGTGCCGATCAGCAGCACCCGTCCCTCGCGCGGCAATCGCTCATAGGATTCGGGGTGGAGCGGGTCGGAGATGCAACGGGCGGCGATCGCTGGCTCGACCGGCTCGTCGCGGCGCCGTCCGGCACCGACCGCCAGAACCACGTGATCGGCCGGCAGGCTCTGACCGTTCGCCAGGATCACATCAACGCGACCCGACCGCCGCCGCAGATCGATCGCCTCGGTGGCGATATGTTGGAACGAAGCCCCGGGCGCGGCGCGCGCGACAGCCCGCGCCAGTTCTGCCCGAACATAGTCACCGAACACCGAGCGCGGCGCGAAGGCATTGGCGTAATCCGGCGCCAGCGGATCGCGCCATGCCCACTCGCCCCCAAAACGCGCCAGATATTGCGAGAAATGCTCGGGCCGCTCAGGATGCAGGCTGAACAGCTTTGCCGGGCCATTCATCAGCAAAGCGGAATCGCGCGTGGAATAGGCCAGCCCACTGCCGAGTTCCGCGCGCGGCTCCACAATCGTCACCCGCAACGGCGCTTGACCAGAGTCGAGCAGCTTGATCGCCGTGGCGGCGCCGGCATAGCCGCCGCCGAGGATGACGACATGCGGCGCCCGCGCTTCCTGGCGCAATTCGGTCAGATGGGGCCTTTGCATCGGCTTGCCTCAGATGGGCCGGTCGCCCTTGATCGTCACGCGATTGCCGGACCGCACGTTCGGGTAATAATCCCACACCGCGATATGCTGCACCGCCCGATTGTCCCAGAAGGCGACGGAATTCGCCTCCCACTGGAACCGCACCTGAAATTCCGGCCGCTCCGCATGGTCGTACAGATAGGCCAGGATCGCGTCGCTTTCCTCCTCGGGAATTTCGTTGATCCGGTAGGTGAAGCCGCGATTGACATACAGCGCCTTGCGGCCCGTGACTGGATGGGTGCGCACCACCGGATGATTGGCCTGCGGAAAGATCCGGCCGCGATCGTCGATGTTCAGCAGCCGATTGGTGCGGCGATAGGCCCGCTCGCCGGAATGCAGCGCCGTCAGCCCCTCCAGATATGTCTTCAGCCGCGGCGAGAGCGTCTCATACGCGGCATACTGGCTCGCGAAAATCGTGTCGCCGCCACTCTCTGGCACGGTGTGCAGATGCAGGATGCTGCCCAGCGGGGGCTCAATGTCGCAGGAAACATCGGAATGCCATTGCTCGCCGGCGATGCGCTTGGACCGCTCATCGGCATGAATCGGCAGGATTTCGGGATGACCGTCCGGGCCCGGCGTGTTCGGGTGAATGTGCAGATCGCCAAACAGGCGGCCGAACGCCTTCTGGCTGTCGAGAGTGAAATGCTGGTCCCGGAAAAACAGCACCTGATAATCCGCCAGCGCCTGATGCAGCTCGCTGATCTCGCGGTTGCTGAGCGGGGCGGCGATGTTCACGCCGGAGACATAGGCGCCGATGCGCGGGTTGGCGCGCTGTATGGTCAGAGCTTCATAGGACATCGATTTCTCTCCAACGATCTTTCGCCGGGCCCCACACTGAAACCACGATTTTTAAGTGTCAATAGTCGCGATCACACGTTCGACGCATGGGGATTGATGCCTGGCGCGCCCCATGATACCAAGTTTCCACATAATTGAAGCGGAGTTTTTAGGGCTTCGCGAAACAGCCGGCAGATGAGGCGAGGCCATGGACCAGATCATCGACCATGCCAGCTTCCGATTTTCCGGACCGGTCACGGCCCATTCCCCGGAGCTGGAGCCTTTGCTGGCCCATATCGCCGAGGGCGCGGCGGTTCGGGATCGCGACCGCGTGCATCCCTATGACGTCCTTGATCTGATCCGCCGGGCGCGACTGGGGGCCTTGCGCGTCCACGCCGCGGACGGGGGCGGCGGGGCGACCAACCGGGAATTGTTTGGCGTGATCATCCGCCTGGGCGATGCCGATTCCAACGTGGCGCACATCCTGCGCAACCATTTGTCCTTCGTGGAGCGCTTCGTCCGCAATGTCCGCACCGAAAAGAACCGGAAATGGCTGGACGCCGTGGTCCAGGGCGCGATCTTCGGCCTGGCCTTTGGCGAGCTGGACCTGCCCAAAGTCGGCAACAAGGAGGCGAACACGACGCTGACTCCGGACGGCGAATCCTGGCGGCTGAACGGCACGAAATATTACAGCACCGGTAGCCTTTATGCCGATTACGTGCTGGTGCGCGGCAAGCTGCCGGATGGGACCCTCGGCTCCGCGATCGTGCCGACCAGCCGCGAGGGCGTGGAGCTGGTGGATGATTGGGACGGGTTCGGCCAGCGCGTCACCGGATCGGGCACCACCATCCTGCGCGACGTGCTGGTGCGAGAAGATGAGATCGTGCTGGACGCGGAAGACACCGCGTTCACGCAATCCTATCCGGGGGCCGTGCCGCAACTGATCCTGACCGCCATCAATGCCGGCATTGTCGCCGCCATTCAGCGCGACGCGGTGGCGCTGATCAATCGCCGTCAGCGATCCTATGTGCATGCGTCGGCCGAGCAGCCGGCGGATGATCCTCTGCTGCAACTGGTCGTGGGTCAGATCGCCAGCAATGCCTTCGCCGCCGAAGCCACGGTGCTGGCCGCGGCCGACGCGCTGGACCGGCTCGATCTGGTCCGTGGAAGGGGCGAGGACATCGAGGCGGCGACGCACGCGGCGTCGCTGGCGGCGTCCAAGGCGAAAGTGGTGGTCGATGACCTCGCGACCCGCTCGGCCGCGGCGCTGCTGGATGTGGGCGGCGCCTCCGCGACGCGGAAATTGTTTGATCTCGATCGCCACTGGCGCAATGCGCGCACTTTGTCGTCGCACAATCCGGTTGTCTACAAGGCTCGCGCCATTGGCGATCACGCCATCAGCGGCACGAAACTGCCCACGAGCGGGTTTTTCTGAGGGGGCGCGCGGCCGCCGTCAGGCCGCGACCCGCCTGTCCACATCCGCCGCTGCGCGGCGGCCCGTGCCCTCGCGCACGCCGAGCAGACCCAGCACGGTGTCACGCAGCCGGATGAACTCCGGCTCCGACCGGTCCCGCTCGACCGAATCGGTCACTGGCAGGATCGCGGCGATCCGGCCCGGATTCGGGTGCATCACCGCGATCCGGTTGGCCAGATACACCGCCTCATCGACGTCGTGGGTCACCAGCACCGCGGTGATCCCCCCGTCGCTGACGATGCGCTTCAACTCATCCTGCAAGCGCAGCCGGGTCAGGGCGTCCAGCGCGCCCAGCGGCTCATCCAGCAACAAGAACGGTGGCCGATTGACCAGGGCGCGGGCGATGGCCACACGCTGCGCCATGCCGCCAGAGAGCTGGCTGGGATAAGCGGTGGCGAACCGGGTCAGGCCAACCAGATCCAGATGTTGGGCCACCAGATCGCGCTTCTCCGCCTGGCCCAGCCGGCTTTGCCGCAGGGCCGCCGCGACGTTGCCCGTGACGGTCAGCCAGGGCAGCAGCCGATGCTCCTGAAACACCATGCCGCGGTCGAGTCCTGGCCGCAGCACGGGCTGCCCATCGACCAGGATTCGGCCGTCGTAATCGGTGTCCAGGCCGAGGATCAGCCGCAGCAGCGTCGACTTGCCGCACCCGGAAGCGCCGACCAGCGCCAGAAACTCACCCCGCCGCGCGGTCAGGTTGATGTCGGACAAAGCCTGGACCGCGCCGCCCGCGACGTGAAATCGCTTGCTGACGCCCAGGATCTCCAGGCCAGGCGCTTCTGTCATGCGGTCCTCCAGCGCAGCAGGCGCGCTTGCAACAGCGTCGCCGCTTGGTTGAGCAACAATCCGATCCCGCCCATCAGCACGACGCAGAGCAGCAGGAGATCCATTTTGAACAATTGCTGCCCCTCATTCATGCGCCCCCCGATTCCGGGCGCGACATTGAGGAACAATTCGGCGCCGATCGTGGCCACCCACGCGTAGATCAGGGCTGATTGCAGCCCGGTGAAGATCGACGGCAGCGCCGCCGGCAGCGCCACCAGCCGCACCGTGTCGATCCGGCTGAATGTCAGCACAGCGGCCAGCTCGCGAAACTTGCCGGGGATGTTCGCGACCCCCTGCCAGGTGTTGGTCAGCACCGGCTGAAACGCCGCGAGCGAGATGAAGGCCAGTTTGCCGGCCTCGCCACCGCCGAACCACATCGACAGCAGCGGAATCCAGGCGAACAAGGCGATCTGCCGATGCACAAGCAGCAGCGGCCCGAGCAGGCGTTGCAACAGCGGCGCGAGGCCGATCACCAGCCCGAGCGCCAGGCCCGCGGCCCCGCCAATGCCGAACCCGATGCCGGCGCGTTGCAGGCTGGCCAGCACATGGCCGAGCAAATCCTCGTCCCGCCACTCGGCGACTGCCCGCCCGCCCACCTGCTCCAGGCTCGGCAGGAAGCGCGGATCGGCATGGCCGAAATGCGCCAGAAGATCCCAGGCGAGAAAAAACAGGACCGGCACGATCCAAGGCAGAAAAATCCGCCAGCGCGTGGTCATCGGACGGCATCCGTGCGCCACCGCTGCAAATGCCGCTCGATCGCGGACAGCGAGAGATGCAGAAGCAGGCCGATCAGGCCAATCACGATGGCCGCCGCCATCACCAGCTCCAACTGAAACAATTGCCGGCCATAAGCCATCATGTAGCCAAGCCCCTCGAACGAGGCGATCAATTCGACAGCGACCAGCGATTGCCAGCTATTGGCCAGCCCCTCGCGCAGCCCGGTGAACAGCGGGGGCACCGCGGAGGGCAGCACGATTTCGGTGAAGATCGCCCAGCGGCTGAACGACAGCACCCGGCCAAGCTCCAGCAATCCGGGCGGGACGTCGCGAATGCCCTGGGCGGTGTTGAGCACCACCGGAATGAACGCCGACCAGCCGATGATCATGATCTTCGGCGCGTCATCGATGCCCACCAGCAGCACCAGGATCGGCAGCCAGCCGAACACCGGCACCTGACTGAGCGCCAGGAAGCTTGGCTGCAACATGCGTCGCAGCACCGGGGACAGGCCGATCGCCACGCCCAGCAACACGCCCAGCGAAGCGCCGGCGACAAACCCCTCGGCGACCCGGCGCAGGCTGACCAGCGTGCTGGACAGCAGCGAGCCATCCGCGACCCCGTCGCGCAGCGCCTCGTACACCGCCTGCGGCGCGGGCAGAATTTGCTCCGGCAGAAGATCGAATTGCGCGGTGGCCTGCCACGCCGCGAGCAACAGCAGCGGCGCGACCGCTCCCACCGCGACGCCGCCCCAGCGGGACGGCGCGCGGCGAGGGGCCGAGGCGGACGGCGCCGCGACGTCGATCGGTGTCGCGAGGAACTGTCCGCCGTCCATCGTCAGTTCCCCGCGGTCTTGGTCTGCTCCACCAGGCCGTCGGTGACCTTGGCGCCCTTGGCATCATAGGTGGGCCAGAAATGCTCCAGCTTCAGCTCGGCCAGCGCCGCGTTCAGGTATTTCGGCTGGAACCAGTTATCGATGTCGACATTCTTCTTGATCAGGCCATACTCCTTCGCCGCCGCCGCCTGTTCCTTGTAGCGGGCAACGATATAGGCATCGATCACCGGCGAGACGCGATGCGCCAGACGCTCATCGGCGAAATCGGATTCGAAATTCGTCGCCGGCAGGCCCGACCGCGCCCAGATATCGAACACGGCGGAGCGGTTGGCCTCATCAGCCGCGAAATGGGCCGCCTTGACGAAGGCCAGCACCACTTTCTGGGTGTCGTCCGGATGCGCGCGCTCGAACCCGGTGGTCACGAACAGCCCGGCGTTGCGTCCCAGCACCGGATTGTCGCCCTTGGTGGAGTAAATGACCTTCACCACGCCCTTCTTCGCGAGATCCAGGTATTCGGAGCCACCGAACGAGCCCTCGATGTTGCCGGACACCAGGGCGGCGGTCGCCGCGTTGGAATCCAGGCTGACGAAGCGGATGTCCTTCTCTGTCAGCCCGTGCGCGGCCAGCACCCGGTCGGTGGCGATCTGCAGGTTGGTGCCGCGGAACTGCGCCACCTTGCGCCCGCGCAGATCTTCCACGCTTTTCACGCTCGAATTCGGCGGCACCGCCAGATAGATCGGATCATGGCTGCCCGCCGAGGCAAGGAATTCGGTCGGCAGGCCACGCGAGCGCCCGACGATCGACGGCAGATCCCCCAGGCCGGCGGCGAAGTCGAGCTGGCCGGCGGCGAGGGATTCGTTCAGCGCGGGGCCGGCGCCGCGAAAGAACGTCCAGATGACATGCACGTCCGACCGGTCCTTGAACTCGGCCTCGACGAATTTCTGGACATGCGCGACGGCGGGATAATCCCCATAGCCAAATGGACGGTCATCCAGGCCGACGCCGGGATAGCCGATGCGGATGTCTTCGGCCGCCGCCGGCAAAGCGAACGCCAGCCCCGCGAGCAGGGCCGCGAGCGTTGTCAGTTTCATGGGGTTTTCTCCGGGCCAAATCAGGCGGCGGTCGCGGGTTGGCGCGTGGTCTTTTTCACCGTGACGCTGCGGCGGCCGTCGACGCTGACCGGCACATCGCCCTCCAGCGTGGTGCGCCGGACAACGCGGGTCTGGTCGCCGTAATCGTTGACGGCGTAATGTTGCGTGGCGCGGTTGTCCCAGATCGCCACGTCGCCCTCGCGCCAGCGCCAGCGCACGGTGTTCTCGACGCGCTGCACATAGGATTGCAGCAGGCCGTACAGATGCTGGAAATCGCCGCGGGAATAGCCGATGAACCGCTGCGCGAACGAACCCAGGATCAGCGTCCGCTCGCCGGTCTCTGGATGCACGCGCACCACGGGATGCTCCGTCTCATAGGCGGTGGCGGAGAACACCTCGTCGAAATATCGCCGCTCCTCAGCGGTGGCCCGCGGCTTCAGGGCGGCGTAGTCATAGGCGTTGGTGTGCAGCGCCCACAGGCTGTCCGCCAGCCGCTTGAGATCTGTCGGCAGGCTTTCATAAGCAGCCGCCGTGTTCGACCAGACCGTGTCACCGCCGACCGGCGGGATGGTCACGCCGCGCAGAATGGAAATCTTTGGATAGGCCGCCACGAAGGTGACATCGGTGTGCCAGGCATCGGCGCGACCCGATCCGGTGCGGGAATCCAGCTCCAGAATCGATGTCGTGCCGGCGCGCGGCGCCTGTGTCGGGTGCGGCACCAGATCGCCGAGCCGGGTGGAAAACCGCTCCTGCTCGTCGTCGCTCAGATGGGTTTGGTCGCGGAAGAAAATCACCTTGTGGCGCAGCAGGGCGGCGTTGATCGCCTCGATCGTGGCCTCGGGCAGATCGCCGGAAAGGCGCACGCCGGCGATTTCCGCGCCGATCCGCGCCGCCACCGGCCGCGCGTCCAGCGGGGCAGGGGTGGCGATGGAGTTGTCCGTCATGTGGCGAATCTCCTGTGAAGGTGGGCGGTTTGGCCGCCCGTTTTGATGGGCCGTCCGGACGACGATCGCTCCCACGACATGACCACTGTCGCGAACCGTGAATTCCAGGCGTCTTCCAAAAACCACTTTGAATGACGTTATTTAATTCGTCAACACCGAATCACGGGCGTGTAATTTTGCGGCCCGGCCTTTGGATGGTATGTGAAATGGGAATGGCGACGCAAACTCTGCTCGCCTGCCGCAATCCCGATTGATAGACGCGTTGGTCGAGTGTAATCAGAGTTTAACGGTCTATATGCGGTAATTAATCACCGGCCTGCCGAGCCATCCGAACCGAATTTTCACCCAGGGACGAGGAAAACCATCATGTCGCATATCACCAGGCCGCCCAAGGCAGCCGGGTCGCGTGGCGCATTGGGATCTGACGGGTCTGAATCGACGCGGCCGTTCCTGACCGACGAGGTGTTGGAGCGGATCGGCGCGCGCGCGGCCGAGTATGATCGACAGAACCGGTTCTTTTTCGAGGATCTTCAGGACCTGAAGGACGCCGGATTCCTGCGCGCGGCGGTGCCTGTCGAGCTGGGCGGCGCCGGGCTGTCCTTGCCGCGAATGCTGCATGAGCTGGCCCGGCTCGCCTATCACGCCCCGGCCACGGCGCTCGCGCTCAACATGCATCTGTACTGGGTGGGTGCCGCGAGCCATGTGCTGCGCCAGGGCGACACATCGGCGAAATGGATTCTTGACGAAATCGCCAGGGGCGAGGTGTTCGCGGCCGGGCATGGCGAGGCGGGCAACGACACCGGGCTGGCCCATTCCTTCGTCGCCGCTGTGCCCACGGCTGATGGCGGCTATCGGTTCACCGGACGCAAGGTGTTCACCTCGCTGTCGCCGGCCTGGACATGGCTGGGCGTGCATGGGCTGGACAGTTCCGACCCGACGCAGCCGAAAATCGTCCATGCCTTCGTGCGCCGGCAGTCCCAAGGCCTGCGAATCGTCGACACCTGGGACACGCTCGGCCTGCGGGCCACGCGCAGTGACGACACGCTGCTCGACGGCGTGCTGGCGGAACCGGCGCATGTCTTGCGGGTGCTGCCCGCCGGGCCGCCGAGCGATCCGTTCGTCGATGGCATCCTGGCATGGGCCATTTCGGGCATCGGCATCGTCTATTACGGCCTCGCCCGACGCGCCTTCAACCTCGCGGTGGCCGACGCCGGCAAGCGCGGATCTGCGGCCCTCGGTGGCAAGACACACGCGCATTCGCCGTTGACGCAACTCAGCGTGGCGCAGGCGGCTGCGGCAGCGCATCGGCTCGCAACGCCGATGCCGCGGCGCATTTCTGTTCGTAGGCGACAAAGTCTGGCGATATGATCATTGATCTGTCCTCAGGGTTTCGTGTTCAAGGCACGATGCATCGGGTTCCAGAACGCGCTCTTCGGGCAGGTTGAAGACTTCGGCGCCTGCTGCGCGATATGCGTCAGCCACGACTTGAAGCGGCGCGCTGGAAAACGCTCCCCACGGTGCGACATCGGCCGCCCGGCCAACTGCAACCATCGGTCCCTTGACCGCCAGGTCCCAAACCACATC
>CAJCJG010000237.1 GCA_903970625.1 Solirubrobacterales bacterium 70-9
CGTCTGAAAGATTTCCGCCGTATCGCCACCCGCTACGACAAGCTCGCGCGCAATTTCGCCTCTGCCGTCGCTTTGGCCGCCATCGTCACATGGTGGACCGATTGAGTCTGGACCCTAGCGGCGCCTCGGGCCGCCGGCATCCGTCCCGCCGCCCCCTTGTCCCGGGCCCCCCACAGGGCTAAGCCCTGCCCCCTCCCGCCCTGCGACATAAGGTTGCTCAATGTTCTCCCGCCTGCTTGGCATCATGTCCGCCGACATGGCGATCGATCTCGGCACCGCGAATACGCTGGTTTACGTCAAGGGGCGCGGCATCGTGCTCGACGAACCCTCGGTCGTGGCCATCGCCGACGTGCGCGGCAAGAAGCAGGTGCTGGCAGTCGGCGAGGAAGCCAAGCTCATGCTCGGCCGCACCCCCGGCAACATCTCCGCCATCCGCCCGCTGCGGGACGGGGTGATCGCGGATTTCGAGGTGGCGGAGGAAATGATCAAGCATTTCATCCGCAAGGTGCATAACCGGCGCGGGTTCGCCTCGCCCATGATCATCGTCTGCGTGCCGTCGGGTTCCACGGCCGTCGAACGCCGCGCGATTCAGGAATCGGCCGAAAGTGCCGGCGCACGCAAGGTGCTGCTGATCGAGGAGCCGATGGCGGCGGCGATCGGGGCAGGCCTGCCGGTCACGGAGCCGTCCGGCAGCATGGTCGTGGACGTGGGCGGCGGCACGACCGAGGTGGCGGTGATCTCGCTCGGCGGCATCGTCTATTCCCGCTCGGTGCGTGTGGGCGGGGACAAGATGGACGAGGCGATCATCTCCTACGTCCGCCGCAACTATAACCTGCTGATCGGCGAAAGCTCGGCCGAGCGGATCAAGATGGATATCGGCGCGGCGATGACGGACGCGCCCGGCATCGACGGCCCCTATCGCGAGGTCAAGGGCCGCGACCTGGTGAACGGCGTGCCGCGCGAGGTGCTGGTCGGCCAGCGTCAAATAGCGGAAAGCCTCGTGGAGCCGGTCACGGCCATTGTCGAGGCAGTGAAGGTGGCGCTGGAAAACACGCCGCCGGAACTGGCCGCCGACATCGTCGATAAAGGGATCGTGCTGACCGGCGGCGGCGCATTGCTGTACAGGCTGGATCAGGTGCTGCGTGAGGCGACCGGCCTGCCGGTAGTGGTGGCGGAAGACGCGCTGCAATGCGTGGCGCTGGGCACCGGGCGGGCGCTGGAGGAGATGAAGCGCCTGCGTAACGTGCTGACGTCGATGTATTAATCTTGCCGCACGACTCCGCAGCTATCCTTATCGCCGCTTGCAGCCGTGCCGTCGGCTTGGTCCAATGTGGCGCCAAGCCAGAGTCGCCCGCAACCTGAGGGGTCGTCGCCCCGGTGATCCGCCTGTCCATCCCCGTTCGCCAGGCGCTGGCGAAACTGACGCTGCCAGTCCTGATCGCGGCGGCGTTCGGCTTGATGCTGCTCGGCAAGGCCGACGCACTGCTGGCCGAACGGGCGCGCATGGCGCTGGCCGACGCGCTGGCGCCGATCTTCGGCGTCCTGGCCGAACCGCTCGGCTCGGTGCGCGCGGTGGCGGACGACGCGCAGGACACGTTCTCCCTCTACAGCGAAAACGCCCGCCTGCGCGACGAGAACGAGCGGTTGCGGCGCTGGCAGTCGGTGGCGCTGGCGCTGGAGGCCGAAAACGCCACGCTGAAAGCCAACCTGCACTGGATCCCGGACCCGGCGCCCAGCTACGTCAGCGCCCGCGTGGTGGCCGACGCGGGCGGCGTCTATGCCCGCGCCGTACTGCTCTCGGTCGGGCCGAACCACAGCGTCACCAAGGGGCAGATCGCACTCGACGAGCGCGGGCTGGTCGGGCGCGTGACCGAACTCGGCTCCCGCAGCGCCCGCGTGCTCCTGATCACCGACATGAACAGTCGAATCCCGGTGATTTTGGAAGGCAGCCGCGCCCGCGCGATGCTGGTCGGCACCAACGGCCAGCGGCCCCGCCTGATGTACTGGACCGAGGGCCAGTTGCCCGCCGAGGGCGAGCATGTCGTGACCAGCGCCGAGGCCAACGCCTTCCCCGCCGGCCTGCCGGTCGGCACCGTGCATTATTCCAGCAGCAACGTGCCGGAGGTGGAGCCGGCGGCGCGGCTGGACCGGCTGGAGGTGGTGCGGCTGTTCGACTATGGCCTGCGCGGCGTGGTCCCGCCCGAAAGCAACGGCAGCCTGCGCGCCCAAGGGCCGGAGCGGCAGCGGTGAGGCCCAATTTCGTCATTCCCGCGCAGGCGGGAATCCAGGCGCGTGGCACAATTTCGGTGGCGGCCCCGGCAGCCCTCGCGAACTCAGCGTCATTCCCGCGAAGGCGGGAATCCATGCGAGTGCAGCGTTGTCGGTGGCCATTGGCGACGATTTGCGGGCCCGTGGACCCCCGCCTTCGCGGGGGTGACGGTTTTCGTGCGGCCCGCGCGACCCGGCCCGTCTAATGGACAAAGTCCCCGGCATCCGTCCGCGCCCGACCGTCGGGCGCTTGCTCGACATGGCGGCGCGGCGGGGCTTTCCTGGGTCCACGACGGCGCTGATGCTGCTGGTAACGGCTGCCCCGCTCGGCGTGCCGGGGCAGGCGGAGTTGCAGGCCAGCATCGCGCTGGCCAGCGTGTTCTTCTGGTCGCTGTTCCGCCCGGCCTCGATGCCGCCGGCCATCGTGTTCGCGCTCGGGCTGCTGGCCGACCTGCTCGGCTACGCGCCACCCGGCGTCGGCGTGCTGACGCTGCTGATCGCCCACGGCTTGGCACTGCGCTGGCGCCGCGTGCTGGTGCGGCAGGGGTTCCTGCTCGTCTGGCTCGCGTTCGTCGGCGTCGCCATCGGCGCCGCCACGATCCAGTGGGCGCTGACCTCGCTGCTGACCTTCCGGCTGCTGCCGCCCGGCCCCGGATTGTTCCAGGCGGCCATCGGCGCCGGCCTGTATCCCGCCCTTGCCACGCTGCTGACGCGCGCGCATCAGACGCTCGCGGAACCTGAGCAGGCATGAGCGCGACAGCATGGGCGTGAGACGGGAGACCAAGCGCACCGGCGTGTTCACCCGCCGCGCACTTCTGGTCGGCGGCGTGCAACTGACCGCACTCGGTGTACTGGCCGCCAAACTGTACCAAGTGCAGGTGGTCGAGGGCGCGAAGTATTCGACCCTGGCGGACTCCAATCGTGTCAGCGCCCGACTGATCGCGCCGCCGCGCGGCCGGTTGCTGGACCGTTTCGGCACCCCGGTCGCCAACAACAACCAGAACTGGCGCGCGCTGCTGATCGCCGAGCAGACCGAGGACGTCGGCGGCACCCTGGATGCCTTCAGCCGCATCGTCCCGCTCGCCGACCACGAGCGCGCCCGCATCGAACGCGAACTGCGCCGCCACCGGCGCTTCATCCCGGTCACGATCCGCGAATTTTTGACCTGGGAGGACATGGCCAGCATCGAGGTCAACGCCCCCGACCTGCCCGGCGTGCTGGTCGATCTCGGCACCTCGCGGCTGTATCCGTTCGGCGCCAGCCTCGCGCATGTGCTGGGCTACGTCGCCCCGCCGACCGAGGCGGACATGGGCGAGGAGCCGATGTTGGCGCTGCCCGGCATCCGCGTCGGCCGCTCCGGGCTGGAGAAATACCACGATCTGACGCTGCGCGGCCGGGCCGGCGCGGTGCAACTGGAGGTCAACGCCGTCGGTCGCGTCATCCGCGAACTGGAACGGCAGGAGGGCACGCAGGGCCAGGACATCACCCTGACCATCGACGCCGACCTGCAACAGCAGGTACTCGGCCATCTCGGCGACGAGAGCGCCAGCGCCGTGGTGCTGGACTGCCGCAACGGCGAGGTGCTGGCGATGGCCACCAACCCGTCGTTCGACCCCAGCGTGTTCAACTCCGGCGTCTCGCAAGCGCAATGGCTGGAATGGACGCGCAACCGCCGCGCGCCCCTGATCAACAAGGCCGCCGCCGGCCTGTACGCGCCCGGCTCCACGTTCAAGATGGTGGTGGCGCTGGCGGGGCTGGAGGCGAAGGCGATCACGCCATGGGACAAGATCAACTGCCCCGGGTACCTCGACCTCGGCGACACGCGCTTTCACTGCTGGAGCAAGGGCGGCCATGGCATGCTGGACCTGCATGGCGGCCTGAAAAACTCGTGCGACGTGTTCTTCTACGAGGTCGCGCGCCGCGCCGGCATGGACCACATCGCCACCATGGCCAACCGCTTCGGCCTCGGCGTGCCGCTGGAGATCGAACTGCCGGGCGCCCGCAAGGGCTTCGTGCCGACCCGCGAGTGGCGGATAGCGCAGGGCAAGCCGTGGAACATCGGCGACACCATCGTCCACGGCATCGGCCAGGGGTTCTTGCAGCTCACCCCGATGTCGCTCGCCACCATGGTCGCCCGCATCGCCACCGGCCGCGCCGTGCAGCCGCATCTGACGCGCAGCATCGGCGGCGTGGCGCAACGCGGCAACCGGCCGGAGGACTGGCCGAGCATGGGCCTGCCGGACCGCGAACTTCACGCGGTGCGGGAGGGTATGTGGGCGGTCGTCAACGACGAACACGGCACCGCGCCCCTGGCCAGGCTGCTGCTGCCCAACGTCCAGATGGCGGGCAAGACCGGCTCCACGCAAGTCCGCCGCGTCTCGCGGGAGGCGCGCGAGCACGGCTACAAATCCGACGATCTGCCCTGGGAGTTCCGCCCGCACGCCCTGTTCGTGGCGTTCGCGCCGTACGACGCGCCGAAATACGCGCTGGCGGTGGTGGTGGAGCACGGCAACGCGGGGGCCGCCGCCGCCGCGCCGATCGCGCGCGACATTATGACCGACGTGCTGACCCGCGACCCGGCCGGCGGCAACCCGATCGTGCCGCAGCGCGTGGCCGAGACGCACACATGAGCGTTCATCGTCATTCCGGCGAAGGCCGGAATCCATGCACACCTGCGCCGAGTTTCGTGTCGGCCTGGACCCCGGCCTTCGCCGGAGTGACGAATAAGGGCTGGTTCGCGCACCTGCCGGCCCCTCCGCCATGAGCGTCATGGAACGCCGCCTGATCCGGGAAACCTCGTTCGGGCTGACCAGCAAGTTGTGGCAGGTCAGTTGGCTGTACGTGCTGCTGCTCTCGGCGCTGGCGAGCGTCGGCTACGTTGCGCTGTATTCGGCCGGCGGTGGGGCGGAGCCGTACGCCTCCCGCCACATCCTGCGCTTCGCCTTCGGGCTGACGCTGATGCTCAGCATCGCACTGGTCGATATCCGCTTCATCGCGCGCTGTTCGTGGCCGGCCTATGCCGTCGGCGTCGGCCTGCTGGTGATGGTCATGGTCATGGGCCACACCGGCAAGGGCGCGCAACGTTGGATCGAACTGGGCGGGATGCAATGGCAGCCCAGCGAGTTCATGAAACTGGCGCTGGTGATGGCGCTGGCGTCGTGGTTCCACCGCGCCTCGTGGGACCGGATGGGCAACCCGCTGTTCCTGATCCCGCCGGTGATCGCCGTCCTCGTGCCGGTGGCGCTGATTCTGAAGGAGCCGAATCTCGGCACGGCGGTGATCACGGCTGTCGTGGGGTTCACGGTGTTCCTGGGCGCCGGGTTGCGCTGGTGGAAGGTGCTGCTGGCGGTCGGCGGCATCGCGGGGGCAGCCCCCATCGCCTACGCCCACTTGCACGACTACCAGCGCGCCCGCATTACCACCTTCCTTAATCCCGAAAGCGACCCGCTCGGCGCCGGCTACAACATCATCCAGTCCAAGATCGCGCTCGGCTCCGGCGGCATGTGGGGCAAGGGGTTCATGCAGGGCACGCAGAACCACCTGAACTTCCTGCCCGAGAAACAGACCGACTTCGTGTTCACGATCATCGCCGAGGAATGGGGGTTGGTCGGCACGCTCGCGGTGCTGGGGCTGCTGTCGCTGATCGTGCTGGGCGGTATGGCAATGGCGCTGCGCTGCCGGCATCAGTACGGGCGACTGGTGGCGCTCGGCATCACGATGAACTTCTTCATGTACATCTTTGTCAACGTCGCCATGGTGATGGGCGCCATCCCGGTCGGCGGCGTGCCGCTGCCGCTGGTCTCGCACGGCGGCTCGGCGATGATCATGGTGATGATCGCGTTCGGCGTGCTGATGAGTGCCCATGTCCACCGGGATGCGGAGTTCGGCGAGGGGCGCGACGAGATCTAGCCGAAGCCATGCACGCCCCGCACGCATGCCCCGACGCCGTGCCCCCCTTGCCCCCGCATGCCGCCCCCGGCTATCAATGAGGGATGCACCCTGCCGCGCCCCTCGCGAGCCTGTTGCCACGCACCCTTGGGGGCGTGCTTCGACTTATCCGCCCCTGGGCGTGACGCCGAGCGACTAGTCGCCGGCATCGCTCGGGGGACAGACCCGGGCAAACCGCGCTTGCGCGTGCGCCCGGTTTCGCCGGACAAGTCGCATCAAACGCCCGAGGGATATCTCCTATGACCATCCAGCACCCGAATTTCGGCGCCCTGCCGGACGACCGCGTCATCATTTTCGATACCACCTTGCGCGACGGCGAGCAGTCGCCGGGCTTCTCCATGAACATGCAGGAAAAACTGCGCATGGCGGAGGCGCTGACCGACCTCGGCGTCGATGTGATCGAGGCCGGGTTCCCGATTGCCTCGCAGGGCGATTTCGAGTGCGTCCGCCTGATCGCCGAACAGATCGACGGGCCGGTAATCGCCGGCCTCGCACGCGCCAACCGCGCCGACATTCTGCGGGCGGCCGAGGCGGTGGCGCCGGCCAAGCGCAAGCGCATCCATACTTTTATCGGCACCAGTCCGCTGCACATGCAGTACCAGTTGCGCATGAACGAGGATCAGGTGCTGGCCGCCATCGCGGACACGGTGGCGCTCGCCCGCAGCCACACCGACGACGTGGAATGGTCGGCGATGGACGCCACCCGCTCTGACGACGATTTTTTGTGCCGCTGCATCGAACTGGCCATCAAGGCCGGCGCCACCACGATCAACCTGCCGGATACCGTCGGCTACGCGCTGCCGGAGGACATGGCCCGCATGTTTGCGATGGTCCGCGCGCGCGTGCCGGGCGCCGACGGGGTCGTGCTGTCCACGCACAACCACAACGATCTGGGGCTGGCGGTGGCCAACACGCTGGCCTCGGTCGCCGCCGGCGTGCGGCAGATCGAGTGTACGATCAACGGCATCGGCGAACGCGCCGGCAATGCATCGCTGGAAGAAGTCGCCATGGCGATCCGCACGCGGCGGGACGCGATCGGCTGCCGGTCGGGCATCGTGACCGAAAACATCTTGAAAACCAGCAAGCTGCTGTCGGCCATCACCGGGTTCGACGTGCAGCCGAACAAGGCCATCGTCGGCCGCAACGCGTTTGCGCACGAAAGCGGCATCCACCAGGACGGCATCCTGAAAAACGCGGCGACCTTCGAGATCATGACGCCCGAAAGCGTCGGCTGGGCGCGCACCTCGCTGGTGATGGGCAAACATTCCGGTCGCGCCGCCTTCCGCGACAAGCTGCGGGCGCTCGGCTACGGCGATGTCGGCGACAACCAGTTGAACGACGCTTTTCGCCGCTTCAAGGATTTGGCCGACCGCAAGAAGGTCGTGTACGACGAGGACATCGTTGCTCTCGTCGATGACGAGGTCATGCGCGACCATGATCGGATCAAGTTTGTCTCGCTGGACGTGCATGCCGGCTCGAAGGTCAAGCCGAACGCGACGCTGGAGATCGAGGTCGATGGCACGCTGATCGAGACAAAGTCCGAGGGCGACGGGCCGGTGGACGCGATCTTCAACGCCATCCGCAGCGCCTTCCCGCACGAGGTGGTGCTGCGCCTGTATTCGGTCGGCGCGGTGACGGAAGGCACCGACGCGCAGGCCCGCGTGACGGTGCGGCTGGAGGAAGGCGGCAAGCTGGTGGATGGGCAGGGTGCGGACACGGACACGCTGGTCGCCTCCGCCCGCGCCTACCTGCACGCGCTGAACAAGCTGCTGGTCAAGCGCACCCGTAGCGAACCGCCGGAACAATTGGCGGCCTCGGCTTAAGGAGGCCATGGAACCGGCGGGCGACCGCCGGCTTCTGCCTGTTGGGAACGACCGGCCCGTGGTGCGGCCGGCGTTGCCCGTGGGGGCCGCATCCGTGAAACGCCTGTTGCTGATTTCGGCCATGGCGCTGGCACCTGGCGCCGCATTCGCGGGCCAAACCCCGGCCGACCAGATCGCCTCGCTACTGCCGGCGGTGGTCAATATTTCCACCGTGATGAACGACACCGCCGGCCCCGTCGCCGGCAACATGGCGAGCCAGCCGACGGCGACCGTCACCTACGGCCAGGGGTCCGGTTTCTTCATCGGGTCGTCCGGCCTGATCGTCACCAACCGCCACGCCATCGCGGGCGCCAGCCAGATCACCGTCACGCTGTCCGATTCCACCCGCCTGTCCGCCTGCCTGCTGGCCACCGCCGCGCAGACCGACGTGGCACTGTTGCGCGTCGATGCGGGGCACAAGGTGCCGGCGCTGACGCTCGGCGACAGCGACGGGCTGCGGCCGGGCGATCCGGTGTTCATCATCGGCAACCCGCTCGGCCTCGGCAGCACCGTGACGGAAGGCATCGTCAGCGCCCGCGACCGCAACACGCCGCAGAGCGGGTTCGGCGCGTTCTTCCAGCTCGACGCGGCGCTGAACCACGGCAGTTCCGGCGGGCCGGTGTTCGATGACTATGGCCATGTGGTCGGCATCGCCACCGCCTTGTTCAGCCCGCCGAACGAGACCGGGTCGGTGGGCCTGGGCCTCGCCATTCCCGCAACCGACGCCGCGTTCGTCGTCAAGCAGTTGCTGGACACCGGCCACCTGCAACTCGGCTGGATCGGCACGCACATCCAACCCGTCACGGCCGATCTGGCGGCGGCGCTGAAGCTGCCTGATACGCGAGGCGCCATCGTCACCGACATCTTGCCCGACAGCCCTGGCGCGCGGGCGGGCCTTGCCCCCGGCGACGTCATCCTGGCCGTCGGCAACGAGGACATGGCCGGGCCAAGCGCCGTGAACCGCACGATTGCCGCCAGTTCCGCCGGCAGCGTCCTGCGCCTGACGGTCTGGCGGGACGGCGAAAAGCGGCCACTGCCCATCGTGATCGGCGACCTTCCGGGCGACAAACCGGGGGCGGGCGGGCATTCGTCGGCCCCGCTCTGCGAGGCGCCTGTCGCCCCCCGCCCCGACCTCGGCCTCGTGCTGAGTGCGTTGACCCAGGATGCGCGCGACAAATTTGGGCTGGAGGACAAGCAGGCCGGCGTGCAGGTGCTCGACGTGCTGCCCGGCTCGGCCGCCTTCAACCGGGGCATCGCGGCCGGCTCGGTGATCGAGACCGTTGAGCGCCGGCCGGTCGCCTCGCCCGCCGATGTGCGCACGGCCATCGACGCAGCGCGGGCGGCCGGGCAGGGGTTCGTGCTGATGCTGGTGCGGAACACGCAGGGTCTGGGGTGGGTGGCGCTGCCGCTGGAGGCCGCGATGCAGACGGGCGCTGCTGGGGCCGACTAGCGGAGTCGTGCTAGGAACCGGCAGGCCGGGCTGGCGCCCGGCACCCATGCGGTATCATCCCAGATGCACGGCTACGCCGAACTTCAGGTCACGACCAACCACTCGTTCCTGCGCGGCGCCTCGCATCCGGAGGAGCTGTTCGCCCAGGCGGCGGCCCTTGGCCTGCCGGCGCTCGGAATCGCCGACCGGAACTCGCTCGCCGGCATCGTCCGGGCGCACCGGCATGCCGAAGAGACCGGCGTGCGGCTGGTCGTCGGCTGCCGGCTCGATCTGACGGACGGCACGTCGCTGCTGGTCTATCCGACGGATCGCCCGGCCTATTCCCGGCTGTGCAGGTTGCTGACGCTGGGCAAGGGCCGGGCCGGCAAGGGGGCGTGCCATCTCGCATGGCCCGATGTCGCGGCGCACGGCGAGGGTCTGCTGGCCGTGCTGCTGCCGGATCAGCCGGACGCCACGTTGCCGCCGTTGCTGGACCGGCTGCGCGCCGATTTCGGCGACCGTGCCTATCTGGCGCTGACGCTGCGCCGGCGCCCTCGCGACGCCGTTCGCCTGCAACTGCTCGCCGAGGCCGCCACCGCCGCGCGCGTGGCCACCGTCGCGACCGGCGACGTGCTGTATCATGTGCCGGAGCGCCGCATCTTGCAGGACGTCGTCACCTGCATCCGCGAAGGCTGCACCATCGACGATGCCGGCTTCCGCCGCGAACGCTTCGCCGACCGCCATCTGCGCCCGCCCGCCGAGATGGCCCACCTGTTCGCGGCCCATCAAGCCGCCGTTGCGCGCACGCTGGAGATCGTGGACCGCTGCACCTTCAGCCTGAACGAACTGCGCTACCAATACCCGTCCGAGGTCGAAGACCCCGCGCTGACACCGCAGCAGACGCTGGAGCGGCTGACCCTGGAAGGTGCTGCGCGCCGCTATCCGGAGGGCGTGCCGGACGGCGTGACCGCGCAGCTTCGCCACGAACTGGCGCTGATCGCGGAACTGGCCTACGCGCCGTATTTCCTGACCGTCCACAACATCGTCCGCTACGCGCGGTCGCAGGGCATTCTGTGCCAGGGGCGCGGCTCCGCCGCCAATTCCGCCGTTTGCTACGTGCTGGGCGTCACCAGCATCGACCCGGTGCGCTCCGGCCTCCTGTTCGAGCGGTTCATCAGCCAGGAGCGCCGCGAGCCGCCCGACATCGATGTGGATTTCGAGCACGAGCGGCGCGAGGAGGTGATCCAGTGGGTGTACGAGACCTACGGGCGCGACCGCGCGGCGCTGTGCGCCACGGTGATCCGCTACCGCACGCGCGGCGCGGTGCGGGAGGTGGGCAAGGCGCTGGGGCTGACCGAGGACGTCACCGCCGCGCTCGCCTCGCAGGTCTGGGGCTGGTCGGAAGACGGCGTGGCGGACGAGCATGCTGCCGAACTGAACCTGAATCTGGCCGACCGCCGCCTGCGCCTGGCGCTGCAATTGTCGCGCGAGCTGATCGGCTTCCCCCGGCATCTCTCCCAACACCCCGGCGGCTTCGTGCTGACCCACGACCGGCTGGACGACCTCGTGCCGATCGAGCCGGCGTCTATGGCCGACCGGCAAGTGATCGAGTGGGACAAGGACGATATCGAGACGCTGCGTTTTATGAAGGTCGATGTTTTGGGCCTCGGCATGCTCGGCTGCATGCGGCGCGCGTTCGATCTGCTGGACCGGTATCGCGGCCGGCGCCTCGACCTCGCCAGCATCCCGGCGGAGGACGCGGCCACCTACGCCATGATCCGCAAGGCCGACACGCTCGGTACCTTCCAGATCGAGAGCCGGGCGCAGATGTCGATGCTGCCGCGCCTCAAACCCACGACGTTCTACGATCTGGTGATCGAGGTCGCCATCGTCCGCCCCGGCCCGATCCAGGGCGACATGGTGCATCCGTATCTGCGCCGCCGCGAGGGCAAGGACCCGGTCGATTACCCGACCCCGGAGCTTGAGCGCGTGCTGGGCAAGACGCTGGGTGTGCCGCTGTTCCAGGAACAGGCGATGCAGGTGGCCATCGTCTGCGCCGGCTTCACGCCGACCGAGGCGGACTCGCTGCGGCGCAGCATGGCGACGTTCAAGATGACCGGCGGCGTCTCCAAATTTCAGCGCAAGATGATCGCCGGCATGGTCGCGCGCGGCTACACGCAGGATTTCGCCGAACGCACGTTCCGCCAGATCGAGGGGTTCGGCTCCTACGGCTTCCCCGAGAGCCACGCCGCCAGCTTCGCGCTGATCGCCTATGCCTCGTGCTGGATGAAGTGCCACCATCCGGACGTGTTCTGTGCGGCGCTGCTGAACGCGCAGCCGATGGGGTTCTATGCCCCGGCGCAGATCGTGCGCGACGCGCGGCTGCACGGCGTCGAGGTGCGGGCAACGTGCGTCAGTGCCTCCGTGTGGGACTGCACGCTGGAGCCGGCGGAGGGACCATTCCTGGCCGTGCGCCTGGGGCTGCGCATGGCGAAGGGTTTGTCGAAAGCGCACGCCGAGCAGATCGTGGCGCGGCGCGGCGCCGGCTATCGCGATATTCCGGATGTCTGGCGGCGAGCCGGCGTGCCGGTGGCGGCGCTGGAGCAACTGGCCGATGCCGACGCCTTCTCGGGTCTCGGGCTGAGCCGGCGGCAGGCATTGTGGGCCATTCGCGGGCTGGACGAGACCGAATTGCCGCTGGAGATCGCCGCCGGCGCGCCGGCAGGGCCGTCTCGGGAGCCGGAGGTAGATCTTCGGCGGCTGCCGGCGGGCGGCGAGGTGGTGGCGGATTATCGCGCCACCGGCCTGACCTTGCGCGACCATCCGGTCAGCTTCGTCCGCGACGAGTTGCAGCGGCTCGGCGCCGTGCCCTGCGCGGCCCTGGCGACGCTGCCGCCGGGCAGGCGCGTCACCGTCGCGGGCGTGATCCTTGTCCGCCAGCGCCCCGGCAGCGCCAAGGGCACGATGTTCGCGACCATCGAGGACGAGACCGGTCACGCCAACCTGATCGTCTGGCCGGCGGTGTTCGAGCGGAACCGGCGCACCGTGCTGTCCTCCCGCATGATCGCCTGCCGCGGCCTGTTGCAGCGCGAGAGCGAGGTGATCCACGTCGTCGCCGAGCAATTGACCGACCTGTCCGACCTGCTGGCCAGCGTGGGCGAGCGCGGGGAGCCGTTCCCGCTGGTGCATGGGCGCGGCGACGAGGCGACGCATGGCGGCGGCCCGGACCCGCGCGAGCGCGGCCTCGGCCGCAAACCCCGCGACATCTACGCGCCCGACCTGCCCCGCCAGTCGATCAAGCCCAAGACCAGGGATTTCCGATAGGCTGCCCCTCAATGCAGCCCGCGCGTCAGCCCCTGCACGAAGTAGCGGTTGAGTGCCAGCGCCACCAGGACGATCGGGATGGTCGAGAAGTGCGCCAGCGCCCCCATCGTCCCCCAGGTGATATCCTTGGTGCCGTAGGCCGAGAGCAGGCCGACCGCGAGCGGCTTCGAATCCGCGTTGGTCAGGAAAGCCGGGTACAGGAAGTCGTTCCACGACAGCATGATCGAGAACAGCGCGCTCGACACGAGTCCGGGTGCGGCCAGCGGCAGCGCGATGCGGAAGAACGCGCCCGCCATCGTGCAGCCGTCGGTCAACGCCGCCAGTTCCATCTCCGGCGGCACGGCCCGGAACGTCGAATACATCATCCACACGACGAACGCGGTGTTGGCCGTCGTGTCCAGCAGGATCACCGCCCAGACGGTGCCGAGCATGTGGATGTCGCGCATCATCAGGTAGAACGGGATCAGCGTCGCGACCGGCGGCACCATCCGCACCGCGAGGAAGCCGTATGCCAGTCCGGTCGCCCATCCGGCGCGCAGCCGCGCCAGCGCGTAGCCCGCCGGCACGCCCAGCAGCAGCGACGCGGCCGTCGTGCCGAAGCTGATCAGCACGCTGTTCCACAGCCACAACGGCACGTCGAAGATCGCGAAGATCTGGCGGAAATTCGCCAGCGTCGGCGTGAACAGCAGCGTCGGCGGGAAGCTGAACACGTCGCGCGCCGGCTTGTAGGCGACCGTGACCAACCACAGCACCGGCGTCAGAAAGCAGATCAGCGCCAGCACGACGGCGCCGCGCTGCGCGATGGTCGCAGCGGTTTGGATGCGACGCGCCATCTCAGTCGAGCGCCCGCGCGTCGGCGCGACGCATCAACTGAATGAACCCGAACGAGAGCAGGCCCACACAGAGCAGCATGACGGTGGACACGGCGGACGCCGCGCCGATGTCGAAAAACTCCAGTCCCAGCTTGGCGGCATGGAACATCAGCACGTTGGTGGCGTCGTTCGGGCCGCCCTTGGTGATGATGAACACGCTGTCGAACAGCTTGAACGCATCCATCGCGCGCAGCAGGCAGGCCAGCGAGATCGTCGGCACCATCAGCGGCACCACGATTCGCACCAGCCGCTGCGCCGCGCCCGCGCCGTCGATGGCCGCCGCCTCCATGACATCGTGCGGCAGGCTTTTCAGGCCGGCGAGCAGGATCAGCACCATCAGCGGCGTCCATTCCCAGATGTCGATTCCCACCAGCGTCGGCAGCGCCGTCGCGGTATCGGCAAAGAAGCCGCGCGGGCCGCTGATGCCCCACTGAACCGCCCAATAGCCGATCACCCCGAACTCCGGCGCCAGCAGCGCGCGGAACACCAGCCCGACCGCCAGCGGCGTCACCGTCACCGGCACCAGCAGCAGCGACAGGCTCGCGCGGTTGAACGCGCTGTCGCGCCACAGCAGCAGGGCGAGCGCAAAGCCGAGCAACAACTCGCTCGCCACCGCCGCGAACGTGAAGGCGAACGTATTGACCAGCGCCCGCCGCGCCGACGGGTCGGAGACCATGGCGACGTAATTGTCGAATCCGGTGAACCGATCCCGGCCAGGACGCAGCAGGCTGTCGTCGTAAAAACTGTCCACCAGCCCTTGCGTCAGCGGCCACAGCGTCACGGCCGCCACATAGGCGGCGGCCGGAACGCCGATCATCACGAAGAACAGCCGGCGCCGCTGCGACAGCAGCAGGCGCCGGGGGCGCGGCACCGTCAGAACAGCTTCAGCGCCTTCGTCTCCGCGTCGTCGAGCGCCGCTTTCGGGTCCGCGTTGCCGACCAGCACGGCGTTGACGGCGGTGCCGAGGATGTCCTGGATCTGCGGATATTGCGCGATGCGCGGCCGGAAATCGCCGTCGCCGTTGACGAAGGATTCCGCCACGACCGGCAGGAACGGAAACTTCTTGTTCAGCTCTGCATCGGCCAGCACGCTCTTGCGCGAGTAGCTACCGCTGCCGTCCAGCGCCATCTGCTTCTGAATCGCCGCGCTGGTGATCCATTTGACGAACACCCAGGAAGCGGCCTGCCGCTTGGCGTCGATATCGGCGTTGATCGCGAGCCCCCAGCCGCCGACGCCGTACCGCCTCGGCAACCCTTTGCCCGGCGGCGCCAGCACCACGGCCGCCTTGCCCGCGACCTTCGACTGCTCGGGATTGTCGTAGCTGGCGGCTCCCACCGACCATGTCTGCATGTTGGCGACCAGACCTTGCCGGAAGGATTCTTCCCGCCCGCCCCAATCGTAGTCCACCGCGCCCGGCGGCGAAGCCTGATCGAACAGTTTCTTGTAAACGGTCAGGCTTTGAATGTTCGCCGCCGAGTTCAGCGCCGGCTTGCCATCGGCCCCCATGATGGAGCCGCCCATCTCGGAATTGTACTGCATCCAGTCCTGCGCCACGGCCGGGCCTTTCTGCCCGTTCGCCACCCACCCGTACTGATGCTTGGCCGGATCGGTCAGCTTGATGGCATCGGCCACCAGATCCTCCATCGTCGCCGGTGGTGCAAGGCCCGCCGCCGCGTACAGATCGGAGCGATAGGCCAGCACGTTGGCGTAGCCGGCGAACGGAAACGCCACTTGCTTGCCCTGGTAGTTGCCCAGCGCGTTCATCACCACCGGATAGATGTCCGCCACGTCGATCTCGCCGGCGTCGCGCTTGATCCAGTCGGTCAGATCCACCGTGTACGCGCCGGCGGCAAATTGGCCGGCCCACACATTGTCCATCGTAACGATGTCGTAGCTCTTGGTCTTGGCGACGAAATCCGCCGTCACCTTGGTCAGCAACTCGGGGTAGCTGAGGATGTCCACCTTGACGGTGATTCCGGTCGCGTCCTTGAAGGCCGGCGCCATCTTGGCCATCACCGGCGCGAACTGATCGTTCTGCGAGGCGACGTTCAGCGTCATCCCGTCGTACGGCTTTTGCGCGAACGCAGTCGCCGACGCCGCAAGCCCGATCACGGCAGCACCCAGCAAGCGAACCAGAGTTGACACACGCGCCTCCACACACTTGTTTCACGCAGACGTGCAAAGCCTACACCAGCGCGCACGGGGCCGCCGCGAAAACATCCGATGCCGCCAAGCCGGGCATCTTGCCGAGCGTTTGGGCGCGGACTGCATGGTGTGGGGCGGCACGGCGGAGCAATCGGTCGTGGGACGGTTCGAACGTCGCCCGGCTGAAGGAACGTAGGCGCCGACATAGGCGTTTCTTCTCCCTCTCCGCCCCAACGGGGCGGAGAGGGAGAAGAAGCGGGTGGGCACCTTGGCCCTATGTTAGCGCCCTGCCGCCCTGGCCGATCCGGCTGCATGTCGCCGCCTGCGTGCGACTCGAGC
>CAJCJG010000238.1 GCA_903970625.1 Solirubrobacterales bacterium 70-9
CGCTGGCGCTGCTGCCCGGGCTGGGCGGCGCCGCGCCGCGGGCCCGAGCCGACGACGGCACGGAGCCGTTCTCGGCCACCCGCCTCGCGGCACTACGGGCCGAGCATCGGCCGGTGTTCATCGACATGACAGCGGCGTGGTGCGTCACATGCCTTGTGAACGAACGCATTGCCCTTGCGCCGGAGGCAGTGCGGCGCGCGTTCGCGGAACGGCACGTTGCCTACATGAAAGGCGACTGGACGCGGCAGGATCCGCAGATTTCCGCCTTCCTGCGCGACCAGGGGCGGGACGGCGTGCCGCTGTACGTGTTCTATCCTGGTGACGGCGGGGCGCCGACGGTGTTGCCGCAGATTCTTACGCAGGGGATCGTTTTGCGGGCCATCGGTGCGGCCGAAAGTTAACGGTGGTCCGCTATGCACCGGCGAGAAACTATGGCCTGATAACGCGTGTGGAAGCGCCAACTCCGCCGCTTTCGCGGCCGACCATAAGGAAGTGTTGATGAGCCAAGGACGCTCGCCCTCCGCAGCCACGCTCGCCGGTGCCGTGGCGCGGATCGCCTTGCCCTCGACCGACGAGGACATCTCCTCGCTCCGTCGTGCCGTGATCGGCAAATTGACCTATGCGGTCGGCAAAGACCCCATCGTCGCCAGCGACCGCGACTGGTTCGTGGCCGTGGCGCTGACGGTGAGGGACCGCATCGTCGAACGCTGGTTTCCCTCCACCCGCGAAATCTACGCCAAGGGCCGCAAGCGGGTTTACTACCTGTCGCTCGAATTCCTGATCGGGCGGTTGCTGCTGGACAGTCTGAACAATTTGAATTTGACCGAGCAGATGCGCTTGGCGCTGGCCGAACTCGGCGTCGATCTGGACCGGCTGCGCCTGATCGAGCCGGACGCGGCGCTGGGCAATGGCGGCCTGGGGCGGCTCGCGGCCTGCTTCATGGAGAGCATGGCCACCCTCGGCGTCGCCGCCTACGGCTACGGCATCCGCTACAATCACGGCCTGTTCCGGCAGGTCATCAAGGACGGCTGGCAACTCGAATATCCGGAAAATTGGCTGAGCGTCGGCAACCCGTGGGAGTTCGAGCGGCCGGAAGTGCAATACGGTGTCGGCTTCGGCGGCACCGTGGAAGCGGTGACGGGGGCGGACGGCACGACCAAGCATGTCTGGCACCCGGCCGAAACGGTCGATGCACTGGCCTACGACACGCCTGTGGTGGGCTGGCGCGGCAAATACGTGAACACGCTGCGCCTGTGGTCGGCGCGCGCGACCGATCCGCTGCGCCTCGATGCGTTCAATCGCGGCGACCATGTCGGCGCCTTGTCCTCACGCGCGAAAGCCAACGCGATCTCGCAAATCCTGTATCCGAGCGACGAGACGGCGGCGGGGCAGGAATTGCGTCTGCGGCAGGAATTCTTCTTCGTGTCGGCCTCGTTGCAGGATTTGATCCGCCGGCATGTGCGCCAGCACAAGGATATCCGCACGCTGGCCGACAAGGCGGCGATCCAGCTCAACGACACGCATCCCTCCATCGCCGTGCCGGAACTGATGCGGCTGCTGATGGATGTGCATGACGTGCCGTGGGCGGAGGCGTGGACGATCACGGTCGCGACGCTGTCCTACACCAACCACACGCTGCTGCCGGAGGCGCTGGAAAGCTGGCCGGTGCCGTTGATGGAGCGGCTGCTGCCGCGCCACATGCAGATCATGTATTTGATCAACTGGCTGCATCTGGACCATCTGCGCGCCGCCGGCCACACCGATGCCGCGTTGCTGGAACGGGTCTCGCTGATCGACGAGCATGGCGGCCGGCGCACGCGTATGGGAAATCTGGCTTTCCTCGGGTCGCACAAGATCAACGGCGTCTCGGCGCTGCACACCGACCTGATGCGCGAAACCGTGTTCCACGACCTGAACGAACTGTTCCCGGACCGCATCACCAACAAGACCAACGGCATCACGTTCCGCCGCTGGCTGTTCGAGTCCAATCCCGGCCTGACCTCCATCCTGGTGGACGCGGTCGGGCCGGAGGTGCTGGACGATCCGGCGATGCTGGAAAAGCTGGTGCCGCTGGCCGACGACGCCGCCCTGCACGACAAGTTGCGAGCCGCGCGGCGGATCAACAAACAGGCGCTAGCCGCCGTGATCTGGGATCGCATCCAGGTGCATGTCGATCCGGACGCGCTGTTCGACGTGCAGATCAAGCGCATCCACGAATACAAGCGCCAGCTTTTGAACATCCTGGAAACCATCGCGCTCTACAGCGCGATGCGGGCGCAGCCGATGCGCGAATGGACGCCGCGCGTGAAGATTTTCGCGGGCAAGGCGGCGGCGAGCTACCATCGCGCGAAACTGATCATCAAGCTGGCGCATGACGTGGCCCGCGTGGTGAACAACGATTCGTCGCTGCGTGGCATGCTGAAAGTCGTGTTCCTGCCGAATTACAACGTCAGTCTGGCCGAGGTGATCATCCCGGCCGCCGATCTGTCCGAACAGATTTCGACGGCCGGCATGGAAGCCTCCGGCACCGGCAACATGAAGCTGGCGCTGAACGGTGCGCTCACCATCGGCACGCTCGACGGCGCCAATGTCGAGATCAAGGATCGCGTCGGCGCCGAGAACATCTTCATCTTCGGCCTGACCGCCGAGGAAGTGGAAGCACGGCGGCGCGGCGGCATCAGTTCGCAGGACGCGATCGCCGCGTCGCCGATGCTGCGCGAGGTGCTGGACGAAATCGGCTCGGGCGTCTTCTCGCCCGACGATCCTGACCGCTATCGCGAACTCGTCGATGTGCTGACACACCACGATCATTTCATGGTCTCGGCCGACTTCGACAGCTATGCGACATCGCAGCGGCAGGTGGCGGCGAAATGGCGCGACCGGCCGGCATGGTGGCGTTCCTCCGTTCTCAACACGGCGCGCGTGGGGTGGTTCTCGTCGGATCGGACGATCCGCGAATATGCGCAAGAGATCTGGAACGTTCAGATCGCTGCGGACAATTGAGCATGGCGACCGACACGTCCTTCTGGCAGGCCAGTGACGAGGACGTGGCGGCGATTGTCGGCGCCTGGCACCGCGACCCGTTCGCGGTGCTAGGCCTGCATCGCGCGGCCCCAGGCGGCACCAGCGGGTTTGCGCTGCGCGCCTTCGTCCCCGGGGCGGAGACGGTGGCCGCGATTGACGATGCCGGCACACCGGTCGCGACTTTGACGCAGCGCGGCGAGGGCGGGTTTTTCGAGGCGCTGGTGCCGGGCCGCACAGGGCGCTTCGGCTATCGCCTGCACGCCACGCGCGGCACCGCGCGCTGGAGTTTTCGCGATGCCTACTCGTTCGGGCCGGTGCTCGGCGCCATCGACGATCATCTGCTGGTCGAGGGCACGCATCGCCGGCTGTACGAACGCCTCGGCGCGCATCTGGCCGTGCATGAGAATATCGAGGGCGTGCGTTTCGCCGTGTGGGCGCCGCACGCACGCCGTGTCTCCGTCGTCGGCGACTTCAACGCCTGGGACGGCCGGCGGCACCAGATGCGCAAGCGCATCGACAGCGGGCTGTGGGAGATCTTCATCCCCGACGTGGGCGAAGGCACCGTCTATAAGTTCGAGATCGTGGGCGCCGACGGCGCTTTGCAGCCGCTGAAGGCGGATCCGTTCGGGTTTGCCGCGGAACTGCGCCCGTCCACCGCCTCCGTGGTCGCGCGCACCGACGAATTGCTGTGGGACGACACGGCATGGCTCACGGCCCGCACCGCGCGCGACGCGCGGCGGGCGCCGATGTCGATCTACGAAGTGCATCTCGGCTCGTGGAAGCGCCACTACGACGGCAGCTTCTACAACTGGGACGAGATTGCGGCGGCGCTGATTCCGTACGCGGTCGATCTCGGCTTCACGCACCTGGAGTTCATGCCGGTCAACGAGCATCCGCTCGACGATTCGTGGGGCTACCAGCCCATCGGGCTGTTCGCTCCGACGCGCCGCTTCGGAGACCCGGCCGGCTTCGCACGCCTCGTCAATCGCGCGCACGTCGCGGGCCTAGGCGTGATCCTGGATTGGGTGCCGGCGCATTTCCCCACCGACGTGCATGGTCTCGCGCATTTCGACGGCAGCGCGCTGTACGAGCATCCGGACCCGCGCCGTGGCTTCCATCCCGACTGGAACACGGCAATCTACGATTACGGCCGCCGCGAGGTGGCGAATTTCCTGATCGCCAGTGCCGTCTATTGGCTCGACCGCTTCCATGTCGATGGCCTGCGCGTCGATGCCGTCGCCTCGATGCTGTATCTGGACTATTCGCGAAAGCCCGGTGAGTGGCTGCCGAACGCCGACGGCGGCAACGACAATCGCGACGCCATCGGCTTCATGCAGCGCGCCAACACACTGGCCTACGGCGCGCATCCCGGCACCATGACGATTGCCGAGGAATCCACTGCCTTCTCCGGCGTCTCGGCGCCCGTGCATGCCGGCGGCCTCGGGTTCGGCTTCAAGTGGAACATGGGCTGGATGCACGACACGCTGGAATACATCTCGCACGACCCGGTGCATCGCCGCTGGCATCACGACCGGATGACGTTCGGACTGCTCTATGCGTTCACCGAAAATTTCGTGCTTCCGCTGTCGCACGACGAAGTGGTCCACGGCAAAGGCTCGATCCTCGGCCGCATTCCCGGCGACGACTGGCAGCGGTTCGCGACGCTGCGTGCCTATTACGGCTTCATGTGGGGGCATCCGGGCAAGAAACTGCTGTTCATGGGCCAGGAGTTCGGGCAGCGCCAGGAATGGAATTTCCGCTGGCAGCTCGACTGGCATCTTTTGGAACAACCGCTGCACCGGGGCGTGCAGGACTGCGTGCGCGACCTCAACGCCATCTACAAGCGTGAACCTGCGTTGCACGCGGCCGACTGCGAGGGCAGCGGCTTCCGCTGGATCGTTGTGGACGACGCGGACCAGTCAGTTATCGCGTGGCTGCGGCTGGGCCGCGCCACCGACCCGCCGGTGGTGGTGGTCAGCAATTTCACACCCGTGCCGCGCACCGACTACCGAATCGGCGTGCCGGACGATGGCGCCTGGGACGAAATCCTCAACACCGACGGGACGCAATACGGAGGCTCGGGCATGGGCAATCTCGGCAGGGTCACAGCGACCGCCGACCCCTCGCACGGCTACCCGGCGTCGCTGGCGCTGACGCTGCCGCCGCTGGCGACGGTTTTCCTGCGCCGGGCCACGGCCTGACCGGCGGGTTGGGGAGAACCAAAAAACGGGGGGATACCGACCATGATGAATGCCTTCAGCACCGCACAGGGCCCCCTGGCCCGGCACGCGATGGCCTACGTGCTCGCCGGCGGGCGTGGCAGCCGCCTGTTGGAACTGACGGACGTGCGGGCCAAGCCCGCCGTCTATTTCGGCGGCAAGACACGCATTATCGACTTCGCGCTGTCCAACGCCCTGAACTCCGGCATCCGCCGCATCGCGGTGGCCACACAGTACAAGGCGCACAGCCTGATCCGCCATTTACAACGCGGCTGGAACTTCTTCCGGCCCGAGCGCAACGAGAGTTTCGACATCCTGCCGGCCAGCCAACGCGTCTCCGAGGAGAAATGGTATCTCGGCACCGCCGACGCCGTGTACCAGAACATCGACATCATCGAGAGCTACGATCCGCGCTATCTGATCATCCTGGCCGGCGATCACATCTACAAGATGGACTACGAGCCGATGTTGCAGCAACACGTCGAGCAGAATGCCGACGTGACGATCGGCTGCCTGGAAGTCTCGCGGGAGGAAGCCACCGGCTTCGGCGTCATGCACATCGACGAGACCGACCGCATTTTGAGCTTTCTGGAAAAGCCGAAGGACCCGCCGCCGATGCCGGGCAAGCCGGGCAGTTCGCTGGCCAGCATGGGCATCTACGTGTTCGAGACACGCAAACTGTTCGAACTGCTGCACGAGGACGCGAACGACCCCGAATCCAGCCACGATTTCGGCAAGGACATCATCCCCAAGATCGTCGCCGGCGGCAAAGCCGTCGCCCACCACTTCGCCAAATCCTGCGTCCGCTCGACGGCCGAAACCTCCGCCTACTGGCGCGATGTCGGCACGCTGGATGCCTATTTCGCCGCCAATATCGACCTGACGGACGTGGTGCCGGAACTGGATTTGCACGACAAGGACTGGCCGATCTGGACCTTCTCGGAAATGACGCCGCCGGCGAAATTCGTCCATGACGTGGAGGGAAGGCGGGGCCAGGCGATTTCGTCGCTGGTATCGGGCGGCTGCATCGTCTCCGGCGCGTCCATGCGCCGCTCGCTGCTGTTCACCGGCGTGCACGTCCATTCGTACGCGAACGTCGATCACGCGGTCCTGCTGCCCTACGTGCAGATCGGCCGGCATGCGCGGCTGAGCCACGTCGTGGTGGATCGCGGCGTCACTATTCCGGACGGGCTGGTGGTGGGTGAGGACCCGGAACTGGACGCCCAGCGGTTCCGCCGCACCGAAAGCGGGATTTGCCTGATCACGGCCAAAATGATTGCGCGGCTGGAGAACTGAGCCGGATGGAGGTGCTGTCGGTTGCGTCGGAAGCCTTTCCGCTGGTCAAGACCGGGGGGCTTGCCGACGTGGTCGGCGCGTTGCCGGCGGCGCTCGCCGAACAAGACGTCCATGTCCGCACGCTGCTGCCCGGCTATCCGGGCGTCACCGACGCGCTGCGCGGCGGCGAGACGGTGCATCTGTTCGAGCAATTGTTCGGCGGCCCGGCGCGGGTGATCGCGGCGCGGGTGGGCGGCCTCGATCTATTGGTCCTCGACGCGCCGCATCTGTTTGCCCGGCGCGGCAACCCGTATGTCTCGCCTGCGGGGCAGGATTGGCCGGACAATCCGCTGCGCTTCGCCGCCCTGGCCCGCGCGGGCGCCAGCATCGCGCAAGGTCTGCTGCCCGCGTGGCAGCCGGCGGTCGTCCATGTCCACGACTGGCAGGCGGCACTGGTGCCGGCCTACCTGCACTACGATGGCCTGCCGAAGCGCGCCGGCAGCGTCATCACCGTCCACAACCTCGCCTTCCAGGGCCAGTTCCCGACATTGCTGCTGTCCTCGCTCGGCCTGCCGCCATCGGCGCTGTCGATGGACGGGGTCGAGTATTACGGCTCCATCGGGTACCTGAAGGCCGGCCTTCGGTTTGCCGACGCGATCACGACGGTCTCGCCCACCTACGCCACCGAAATACGCACGGCGGAGGCGGGGATGGGCCTGGACGGCCTGATCCGGCAGCGCGGCGGCATGGTGCAGGGCATCCTGAACGGCCTGGACGACGATGTCTGGGACCCGACGACCGACAAGCTGCTGGCCGGACGATTCTCGGCGGGGTCGCTGGCCGGCCGCATCGCCAACCGGGCGGCGGTTCGCACGCGAATGGGACTGGCGCACGATGCCGAGGCGCCGCTGTTCGCCGTCATCAGCCGGCTGACGTGGCAGAAGGGCATGGATCTGCTGCCGGCAATCATCCCCACGCTGCTGGCCGGCGGCGCCCAACTGGCCGTGCTCGGCGCCGGCGACGGCGCCATCGAGGCGGCCGTGCAGGGTGCGGCGGCATCTTACCCCGGGCAGGTCGGCGCCGTGATCGGCTACGACGAGGCGCTGGCGCACCAGATCCAGGGCGGCGCGGACGCGCTGCTGGTGCCGTCGCGGTTCGAGCCCTGCGGCCTGACGCAGTTGTCCGCGCTGCGCTACGGCACGGTGCCGGTGGTGGCCCGCACCGGCGGCCTCGCCGACACGGTGATCGACGCCTCGCCGATGGCGCTGGCGGCGGGCGTGGCGACGGGCGTGCAGTTCGCGCCCGTCTCGCCCGAAATGGTGGACGCGGCCATTCACCGCACCATCGCGATTTTTCACGACAAGCCGGTGTGGCAGAAAATGCAGGCGAACGGCATGGCAACCGACGTGTCCTGGCGCGATCCTGCCCGCCGCTACGCCGCCCTGTTCCGCAGCGTCGCCGCATAGCATGACGGATTTTCAAGTGACCGAGGGCGCGCCCGAACCGCTCGGCGCCACGCCGTATATGTACGGCACCAATTTCGCCGTGTTTTCGGCACACGCCACCCAGGTCCAGGTGTGCCTGTTCGATGCGGCCGGCGAGCAGGAGGTGGCGCGGGTCGCGCTGCCCGCGCGCAGCGGCAACGTGTGGCACGGCCACATTGCCGGCGTCCAGCCCGGTGCCCGCTACGGCCTGCGCGCCCACGGCCCGTTCGCGCCGGCCGAGGGCCACCGGTTCAACGCCAACAAGCTGCTGCTCGACCCGTACGCAGCCGCCATCGACCGGCCGTTGCGCCTGCATCCAAGCATGTTCGGCTACCGCCACGACGCCGACGATCTGTCCTTCGACGATACCGACAGCGCGGCTTCGATGCCGAAGGCGATTGTCACCGCCTCGGATTCGGCACTGCGCGCGTTCGCGCCGCCGGTGCCGTGGCCCCAGACGATCCTGTACGAGTTGCATGTGCGCGGCTTCACCAAGCGCCATCCGGCCATTCCGGACGCGGCGCGCGGCACATTCGCCGGCCTCGCCGACCCGGCCGCCGTCGCGCATCTGAAAAGCCTGGGCGTGACCTCGGTGGAAATCCTGCCGCCGGCGGCGTGGATGGACGAACGGCATCTGGGGCAGCTGGGCCTGCGCAATTACTGGGGCTACAACCCGGTGGCCTGGATGGCGCCCGATCCGGGGCTGGCGCCGGGCGGATGGGCGGAGGTGCGCGCCGCCGTCGATGCGCTGGCGGCGGCCGGCATCGAGACCATCGTGGACGTGGTGTTCAACCACAGCGGCGAGGGCGACGAGCTTGGGCCGACGCTGTCGCTGCGCGGGCTGGACAACGCCACCTACTACCGCCTCGCCGACGACAAGCGGTTCTATCGCAATGCCACCGGCACAGGGCACGAACTGGCGACAGAGCGGCCGGCGGTGACGCGGCTGGTGATGGATGCGCTGCGCGCCTGGGCACGGCGCGGCGGCGTACATGGGTTCCGCTTCGATCTGGCCACCACGCTGGGGCGGCGCGGTGGCAGTTTCGATCCTGCCGCACCGCTGCTGGCTGCCATGGAGCAGGACCCCGAATTGCGGATGTTGAAACTGATCGCCGAGCCGTGGGACATCGGCTACGGCGGCTACCAGCCCGGCGGCTTCCCAGATGCCTGGGGCGAGTGGAACGACAAATACCGCGACGCCGTGCGCCGGTTCTGGCGCGGCGACGGCGGCGTGCTCGGCGACCTGGCGACTCGCCTTGCCGGTTCCAGCGACCTGTTCGCGGCCAAGCGGCGCCCATCGCGCAGTATCAACTTCGTCGTCGCCCACGACGGTTTCACTCTGGCCGATCTCGTCGCGTACTCGGGCAAGCACAATGAGGCGAACGGCGAGCACAACCGGGACGGGACCGACGCCAACAATTCCTGGAACAACGGCGCCGAAGGGCCGACCGACGATCCGGCGATCCGCGTCGCCCGCCTGCGCGACCAGAAGGCGCTGCTGGCGACCCTGCTGCTCTCGCGCGGCACACCGATGCTGGCGATGGGATCGGAACTCGGCCACTCGCAGGGCGGCAACAACAACGCCTACGCGCAGGACAACGAGACGAGCTGGCTCGATTGGGCGAAGACCGAGCCGGAGTTGCAGGAGTTCGTCGGGCGCTTGAGCGCGCTGCGGTTGGGGCATCCGGCGCTGCATGCCGACCGGTTCCTGACCGGCGCCGCGTCCGACCCGACCCTGTTGCCGGACGTGGCGTGGCGGCGGGCCGACGGGCATGGGATGGCGCCGGAGGACTGGCACACCGCCGCCCTGCTTGTGGCGGTGTTCTATGTCGAGGGCGACCGCGTGGCGCTGGTGTTCAATCGCGGTGCGGCGGCGGAGGTCACGCTGCCGATACCGAGCGACGGGTTCATCTGGCGGCTGGAAATCGATAGCACCGACGACGCTCCGCCGCGCCTCATCGGCGACATCGCCGTGACATGCCCGGCGCGCGCCGTGCTGGCCCTGGTGGAAGCGGCGGACACGTCGGGCGGTCCGCCCCGGGCGCGCCGCGCGGGGGTGGACGCGGACCTGATCGACCGGCTGGCGAACGCGGCCGGGATTTCCCCCGAATGGTGGGACATCGACGGCACCCGGCATCCGGCCAGTGTCGCCACCAAGCAGGCGATCCTGACGGCCCTGAAGATGCCGGCCGGCAGTTCGGCCGAAGCGCGCGACTCCCTGGCGCAATTTTCGGAAAGCCATCAGCGCCGCGCCCTGCCGCACGCGCTGGTGGTGCGCGAGGGCGGTGCAGCGGAGGTGCCTGTGGTGCCGGCGCCCGATGGCGGCGGCCGCTCGTCCTGGCTGGTGCTGGAGGACGAAGACGGCGGCCAAACCCACGTTCATCTGACGCCGGACAGCGGCACCAGCGCCGACTTTCTGGCCGCCGACGGGGTCGCCTCGACGGTCTGGCGCGCGCGGCTGCCCGCGCTGCCTGTCGGGCGGTGGCGCATGTGGCATGAGGGGCGGCCGGACGCGCCGTGCGCGCTGACCGTGGCACCCGCCACCTGCCACATGCCAACGGTATTCGCCGACGGCGGGCGCCGGTTCGGCATTGCCGCGCACCTCTATTCGGTGCGCCGTGCCGGCGACCAGGGGATCGGCGATTTCTCGACGCTGGAGCAGCTTGGCCGCGCCGCCGCCCGCGTCGGCGCCGCCTCCGTTGGGCTGAACCCGTTGCATGCCCTGTTCCCGGCGCAGCGGGAGCGGGCCAGCCCGTATCATCCCTCCGACCGCCGGTTTCTCGAACCGATCTATATCGACCTGGACGGTGACGGCTTCGGCCTGGACGCGCCGGCCTCGCGCGCCCTGCTTGACGCACACCACACGGAGCTGGAGGCGCTGGCGGCAGCGCCCTCGGTGGATTATCCGCGCGTCTGGGCGCTGAAGCGGGCCGTGCTGGAGGCCGCGTTCGCCGCCTTCGACGAACCCCGGACGTCCACCGACTTCGAAGCGTTCCGGGCCTACGGCGGCGACGTGCTGGAGCGGTTCGCCGCCTTCGAGGCAATCTCCGAGGCACGCGACGGCGAGGAGTGGCGGCGCTGGCCGGCCGCGTTGCGCGATGCGGGCGACCCGGGGGTCGTCGAGTTCGCGCGGGCCAATCCGGGCAGGGTACGCTTCCACACCTGGCTGCAATTCGTCGCCGACCGCCAGTTCGCCGCCGCCGCCGATGGCGCGCGGGAAGGCGGGCTGTCGCTCGGCTTCTACCGCGACCTCGCCATCGGCACCGCGCCGGACGGGGCGGAGGCGTGGGCCACGGCGCGGGAACTGGCACAGGGCATGTCAATCGGGGCGCCGCCCGACCCGTTTTCCGCCGCCGGACAGATCTGGCATTTGCCGCCGCCCAACCCGTGGCGGCTGCGGGAAGGCGGCTATCGCAACCTCGCCGTACTGCTGGGCTCCAACATGCGGCACGCGGGCGGGCTGCGGATCGACCATGTGATGGGGTTCGCCCGCCTGTTCTGGGTGCCGGACGGGGCGAGCGGCGCCGAGGGCGCCTATGTCGCCTATCCGCTCTCGGACATGCTGGGCGAACTGGCGCTGGAAAGCGCGCGCGCCAACTGTTTCGTCGTCGGCGAGGATCTTGGCACCGTGCCCGAAGGCTTCCGCGACGTTCTGGCCAGGAACAACGTCCTCAGTTATCGCGTGCTGTGGTTCGAGCGCGAGGGCAACGGGTTCATCCCGGCCGCGCGCTACCCGGCCCGCGCGGTGGCATGCGTCTCCACCCACGATCTGCCGACGCTGGCCGGCTGGCGGGAGGGCGCGGACATCGCCGAACGGGCGGCGCTCGGGCTGCTCGACGCCCCGGCGGCCCAGGCGGCGGCAGCGGAGCGGCGAACGGAGATGACGGCGCTGGCCTCGGCCCTCGGCGGCCCTGTCGATCCGCCTGCCGTCCATGGCTTTCTGGCCGCCTCCCCGTGTGCCCTGGTGATGGCGCAGGCGGATGATCTGGGCAGCGAGAAAGTGGCGCTGAACCTGCCGGGAACCGACCGCGAGCGGCCGAACTGGCGGCGCAAGATTTCTGTGCCCGTGCCCGATCTGATCGAGGCGCCGCGCGCCCGCGCCATCCTCGACCGCATGGCGCCGGGCCGCACGGGCTGATCAGAACATTGAGGACAGGGTGGTGCCGACCAGTTCGTGGTCGCCGACCAAGAAGCTGTAGCGGCCGTTGGAAGACAGCCGCTTGAGCCGGGCAAGGTCCGGGCCGCGCGCCGCCAGGTCCGCCTGCGCCGCCGCCAATGCCTCCGGCAGCACCCGAACCACCAACGCTCGCGAGATATGGCCGCGCTGCCAGTCCGGGTTGGTCACGCCGAGCGGGCGCGCCGCCGCCTCGCACACCTCGTCCATCATCGCCGGCCATTGCGGCAGGTCGAGAAACGCGAACAGGGACGGGTAGAGCGCGGCGGGCGCGCGCAGTTGCTCGTGCGTGACCGTCCGGCACAGGCCGGGCATCGCCGCCGCGATCTCGGTCAGGCCGCGATCCACCACGGCCAGCGCATAGGCACAATCGAACACCGCCGCGACCGCCTCCGCCTCGCTGGCCGCCGCTCCGGTCTGGTCCAGCCGCCCGATCGACCATGGGGCCAGCATGTTGGAGACGATCAGTTGCGCCAGATCGCGCCGCAGCACCACGAAGCGGCCGTTCGGGAACAGCGTGGCCAGGAAGCGCGCGGTCGCGACCGAATGGTAGCGGACCTCCTTGAACCCCCACCGCTGCCCCGGATGCAGGTCGCGCCGGAAAGTCGCTTCGAGGAACCGGCGGCACCAGTCGCGCCAGTCGGCCCGTTCGAACGGGTTGGTCCAGGGGTCGAACCCCTCGGGCTGGAATTTGCCGAGGCGCACATCGTCCGCCAAACCCCGCTCGGCGAGCGGTTGGACCAGCCGTGGGTAGCGGCCGACCAGTTCGTCCAGTTCGGCGAACTTGTTGATGACGCCAGCGTGCTCGCCCCAGATCATCAGGTCCGGATGCCGGTTGAGCGCCCGCGCCAGGGCCGTGCCGCCGGAGCGGTGGATGGTCAGCACGAAGACCGGACCGCCGGTCACGGCGACCCCGGCCGGCGACGGGCGTCAGCCCGTCCGGCTGGCCTCGCGCGGGTCACGAAAGCGCACGTCCAGCAACAAGGGTTTCGGCGCGGCCCCGAGCCCCAGATACGGCTTCGGATCGACCGCCTTGCCGTCCACCCGCACTTCGAAATGCAGATGCGGCCCATGCGCGTGGCCGCTGGTGCCGATGGCGCCGATCATCCCGCCGGTCTCGACACAGATGCCGACCCGCAGGCCGGGCGCGAAGGCGGACAGATGAGCGTAGCGTGTCACCAGCCCGTCCGGGTGGCGGATGTCCAGCATGTTGCCGTAGCCGTAGAACGTGCCGGCGAACACGACCGTGCCGGGCGCGGCGGCCTGCACCGGCGAGCCGTACGGCGCCGTCAGATCGACGCCGCTGTGAAAGCCGTTGCCGGGTGTCGGGCCGAAGCCTCGCGTGACCTGTTTGAGCTTGACCACCGGCATCAGCATGACGCGGTAGGCGATGCCGGCATGGGCCGACGCGGCCCGGAGGAAACCGAGGAGCGCGAGCGCCCCCATCAAGAATTTTCTGCGCATCCGGGCCGCGTATCACGCATACGTGAGCGAGCCAAGCGCCCATCATGGACGGATTTTCACTTCGCGCACCGGGCCACGACGAAGAACGGTTCGGGATCGACCGGCTTGCCGGCGACATGGACCTCGAAATGCAGGTGGGTTCCATAGGTGATCCCGGACCGTCCGATGCGCCCCAATTTCTGCCCCAATGCGACCGCGCTGCGCCCGTTCGCGAGGGACGGCGCGACCGTCCCGAGATGGGCGTAGCGGGTGACGAACCGATGCCCCAGGCCGTCGTCGTGCGCCAAATCCACTTCCAGACCTTCCGCCCCCAATCGCCTTATCTGCAATACTTTTCCCGCCGCCGCCGGATAGACCCAGGCGCCGACGGGGGCCGGCAGGTCGATTCCGTTGTGAAACGCCGCCGCGTGCGGCCCCGGCAACTTTCGCGGGCCGAACGGGGAGGAGATGCAGGAGCCCGGAATGGGCAGCGACAGCACGCCGGTTGCCGGCTGCGACCATGCGACCGGAGGACCGCAGACGGCTGCGATCAAGCCAGAGAACCAAACATGCAGCGCCGGACCGAACCTGCCCACGGTAACTCTATTTTACAATTCGGCGGCCCTAAAGCGTCGAGTTGAAGCCGCCGCCATCCAGCAGCAGGTTCTGGCCGACGATGAAGCCCGCGCCGGCGCTGCACAGGAAGGCGCACGCGTCGCCGAACTCCGCCGGGTCGCCGACACGGCCGGCCGGTGTGTCGCGGGCGCGCTCGGCGAGCAGTTCGTCCACCGGGCGGCCAGCGGCGGCGGCCGCAGCCATCGCGTTGCCGCGCAGCCGGTCGGTCAGGAACGGGCCGGGCAGCAGGCCGTTGATGGTCACGTTGTGCCGCGCCACTTGCCGCGCGAGGCCGGCGACGAAGCCGGTCAGCCCGGTGCGCGCACCGTTGCTCATTCCCAGCGTCGCGATCGGCGATTTCACCGAGGCCGAGGTGATGTTGACGATCCGGCCGAATTTGCGGGCGATCATGCCGTCCACGACGGCGCGGATCAAAAAGATTGGCGTCAGCATGTTGGCGTCGAGCGCCTTGATCCAGTCCTCGCGCTCCCATGTCCGGAAATCCCCGGGGGGCGGGCCGCCGGCATTGTTGACCAGGATGTCCGGGTCCGGGCAGGCGGCCAGCGCCGCCGCGCGCCCGGCCTCGGTGGCGATATCGCCGACGACGGTGGTAACGCTTGATCCCGTCGCGGCGCGGATTTCGGCGGCCGTCTGCTCCAGCGTCGCCTCCGTCCTGGCCGTGATCGTCACCGCGACGCCTTCGCGCGCCAGCGACATCGCGCAGGCGCGGCCCAAGCCCTTGCTGGCGGCGCAGACCAGCGCCCGCCGCCCCTCGATCCCCATGTCCATCGCGTTCGTCCCCTGTTGCCGGCGCCCAGCATCTCGCCCGCTCGCTTGGGAAGGGCAAGGGGACGCGCGGCTGGCAGCCGACGGCGGCGGGTTGAGCATGGGGCGCGAACAGGTCACACTTCCGTTATGTCCACCCCCTGGTACGTCCGCCAAGCCGGCTTCGTCACCGGACTGCGCGCGGAGGCACGGCTGGCCGCGCCGCTCGGGCCGGCGGAGGCCGGCGGCGGGTTGCCG
>CAJCJG010000239.1 GCA_903970625.1 Solirubrobacterales bacterium 70-9
CCCGGATGCGCTCGACGATGCGGTAGAAGCGTTGGCGGGCTTCGATGATGCGGCGGTAGAGCAGGTTCAGCAGCAGCACCGGCAGCCAGACGAACTGGCTGTTGCGGCGCCGCCGCTCGGTGGCGATGAGGAGCCGATCGAGCGGGGCGGTCAGTCGCCTTTCCGGGAGGAGGGACGCGGTTTGCATTCGTGCAAGTTAGTATGATTGACGATATCGGGGCAAGAGAAAAATCACGCTCGCCGTGGGGGAGTCCGTGGCGCTCACATGGGCGCCTCCTTCTCCCTCTCCGCCCCGTTGGGCATGGGCCGTCGCCGGGGTCACGGGGTGCATCGGTTATTTCCGAACACTCCTTCACTGCGACCGGCGGCCGAACGAGACTGCGTACGCCTGCGTCCGGGTGTCGATGATCGGATCGTCCGACGGTTCGATGCCGTCCGGCACGTTGGTCGGCAGGAACAGCAGCGGCTTTTCGGCTGCCGCACTGTCAGCCGCCGCCTTGGTGATCGTGATGGTGCCGAGTTCGACCACTTTGCGTTCGGCCGGCCACGGCTTTGTCGGGTCTATCGTCTGGTCGCCCGGCTCGGCCAGTTGCGCCGACAGGCTGAACACCACCGGCGCCTTCGCCAGACGCGCCGGCATCTCCTGCATCAGAAAGTCGGGCGCCTGCTTGCCGGCATCGTCGGCGGACAGATACTCGGTGCCGGCGGCGGGGATGATTTTCCAGCGGAACGCCTGCCGCTTGCCGGCGGCATCGACGAAGATGAACGCATCGACGCCGTTGTAGATCTCGCGCGCCAGACTGGTCGGCGTGTCCAGTTTCGAGGCGGCGATCACGGCCGGGTGGCTGCCGACAAACTGCTCCAGCTTGTTCGGATGCGGCGCATCCGGCGGGCTGGCGATGATCGCCTCGAACAACGCGGCAAACTCCTCGCCGGTCGCGACCGGAAAGAGTTTCAGCGAGTTCGTCACCACATCCACGTCGCTGCCGTCGGCCAGATGGAATTTGATCGCCATGCCGTGCGGGTTTGCATACGCATTGCCGTCCGGCAGTGTGGGCACGCCGGTCGCATCGGAAAACCGGATCGTCACCGGCACCGCGCCGCCCGCGAAAATGTTCGCCTTGCTGAGCGCCTTGGCTGTCGGCGACGGGGTGAAAGTGCCCTCGGTCACGACGCCCTTGGCGTGGTTGGCGCGAATGCCCGGATGGCTGCCCCACACTTTGTTCATGTCGTTGACGATCTGTTCCGGCACGGTCGGCGTGTCGTCCGCCCGCGCGGGGGTGGCCAGCAATCCAAGGGCCGCGGATGCGGCCAGCATGGTCACTCGTATCGGTAAATGCATGACTGTTCCCCGTGAGTGGTGGTGCCCTGTTTAGCGCCATTCCCCTCGCCGCGCGATCCGCTATGCTCCTGCGCAGAGGGGCGCCAACGCCCTGCCGACCGGAGGGAACCAACATGAGCGACAGCCCGCATATCGTGCTCGATCCGCGTTTCAAGGCGCTGATCTTCGGCCACACCAAACTGGAAAAACTCTGGACCGGCGCGCGATGGGCCGAAGGCCCGGCCTACTTTCCCGCCGCGCGCCATCTGATCTTTTCCGACATCCCGAACGACCGCCTGCTGCGCTTCAACGAGGACGACGGGTCCACCACCGTTTTCCGGACGCAGGACGGCCACCACAACGGCCACACCGTCGATGCGCAGGGCCGCCTGATCGCCTGCGAGCACAGCGGGCGCATCGTCTCCCGCACCGAGCACGACGGCCGCAAGACGGTGCTGGCCTCCCACTGGCAGGGCAAAAAATTCAACTCGCCGAACGATGCGACGGTGAAGTCCGACGGCTCGATCTGGTTCACCGATCCCACCTACGGCATCGACACGGAATACGAAGGCTATATCCACGAGTCCGAAATCGGCCGCAGCAACGTCTATCGCATCGACGGCCAGACCGGCGAAGTGACGGCCGTGATCACCGACATGACCAAGCCGAACGGCATCGCCTTCTCGCCCGACGAAAGCATTTTGTACGTGGCCGACACCGGCCTGACGCACGACCCGAACTGCGACCCCGTGATCCGCGCTTACAAGGTGCGTGCGGACGGCGCGAGCGTGGCGGAGGGCCGCGTGTTCGCCACCTGCGACGACGGCCTGTACGACGGGTTCCGCGTGGATACCAAGGGCCATATCTGGACGTCCACCGGCGCCGGCGTGTCCACCTACCATCCGGACGGCACGCTGATCGGCAAAACCCCGGTGCCGGAAATCGTTGCCAACGTCACCTTCGGCACGCCCAAGCGCAACCGCCTTTATATAATGGGCCAGACGTCGCTCTATTCCATCTTCGTCAACGCGCACGGGACGAAATACGGCTGAGGCGCGGGTCCATCCGTCATTCCGGCGAAGGCCGGAATCCATGGGCCGCGCGCGCCGATTTTCGCGTGGCCCCTGGACCCCGGCCTTCGCCGGGGTGACGGTTGGCAGCGATGTAAACCAGATTGGCGTTGCGCACCTCGCCCGTCCGGTGTCTTGTTACCGACGAGCCGCCACGCTTGCAAAATGGGCGGCAAAAAAGGGGAGGGGACGGCGCATGACGGCGGCGCAATCCGCATCGTCACCGCAGGATGGCAACGGCAGCGCGCCGTTGTTGGAAGTTGCGCAAATCTCCAAGCAATTCGGCGGCACCCGCGCGCTGTCCGACGTCTCGATGCATGTCGGACGCGGCGAAATCGTCGCACTTCTCGGCGAAAACGGTGCCGGCAAATCGACGCTGATCAAGATTCTCGCCGGCGTCGTGCAGATGGACAGCGGCGCCATCCGGTTTGCCGGCCAGGACTGCACCGCCAACCCGCGCCGCATGAAAATCTCATTCATCCATCAGGATCTCGGCCTGATCGAGTGGATGACGGTGGCGGAAAACATTTGTCTCGCACTCGGATATCCGCGCTGGGCCGGCTTCGTGGACTGGTCGGCCGCCCGCGCGCGCGCCGCCCGCGCGCTGGAACAACTGGGTGCCGACATCGACCCGGACACGCGCGTGCAATCGCTCAGCCGCACGGAAAAATCCCTCGTCGCCATCAGCCGCGCGCTCGCGGCCGACGCCGAATTGCTGGTGCTGGACGAACCCACCGCCAGCCTGCCGGCCGACGAGGTGGCGCGGCTGTTCACGGCGCTGCGCCGGCTGCGGGACCGGGGGGTGGCGATGATCTACGTCTCCCATCGCCTCGACGAAGTGTTCGAACTGACCGACCGGATGGTGGTGCTGCGCGACGGCCAGATGGTCGGCGAGCGTGCGGTGGCCAAGACGACGCCGCTGGAGGCGATCCTGCTGATCGTCGGCCGCGAGCCTTCCCTGGTGTTTCGCCGCGCCGTCGAAGGCCATGGCAAGCCGCGCCTGGTGCTGGACGCGACCCGTATCGACTGGGTTGGCCCAATCGACGCGACGCTACATGCGGGCGAAGTGGTCGGCCTCGTCGGCCTGCGCGGCGCCGGTCAGGAATTGGTCGGCCGCGCGCTGTTCGGGTTGGAGCCGACCACCGGCGGCCGCGTGCGGCTGGACGGCGTGCCGGTGGCACCCCGCTCGCCGCGCGAGGCGATGGCGGCGGGCATCAACCTCGTCTGGGGCGACCGAACCGGCGGCTCCATCGTGCCGATGCTGTCGGTGCGCGAGAACATGTACATCAACCCGACGGCCGCCGGCCTGTCGCGCTTCGCCTACATCTCGCCCACGCGCGAGACGGCGGCGGCGCGAGATCTCGGCGCCCGCGTGGGCCTGCGCCCGAACGATCCGGCGATGCCGGTGGAGGCGCTGTCCGGCGGCAACCAGCAGAAGGTCGTGGTCGGCCGCTGGCTGCATTTGCAAGGCAAGCTCTACATCTTCGAGGACCCGACGGCCGGCGTCGATGTCGGCGCGAAGGCGGAAATCTACCGCCTGTTCAACGTCGCGGTACAGGCGGGCGCCGCCATTCTGATTGTCTCGACCGATTTCGAGGAGGTGGCAAATGTCTGCCACCGCGCGCTGGTGTTCGACCGGGGCCGCGTCGTCGGCGAACTGGCGGGCGAGGCGCTGTCGGTCAATTCGCTGCTGCTCGCCGCCTCCGCTTCCGTCAATCCGGCGGCGCTGGCCGCGCACGCCACTGCTCACGGATAAGACATGCAGTCGATCCAATCCAGCGCACTGGAACCCACCCGCTCCGAACTCGCCCGCCTCGGCCCTGTCGAGCGCATCCTGCGGCTGATCCCGGTGTACGGCCTGCCGCTGCTGACGGTGGCGCTGATCGTCATTTTTTCGATCCTGCTGCCGGACACGTTCCCCACCGCGCTGAACGCCCGTTCGATCATGAGCGAAAAAGCCGTGATCGCGCTGCTGTCGCTGGCCGCGATGCTGCCGATGATCGCCGGGCGCATCGACCTGACCGTCGGCTACGGCATTGTGCTATGGCACATCGTCGCCATCACGCTGCAAGTCAATTACGGCATGGATTGGCAGGTCGCGGTCGCGGTGACGCTCGCGGGCGGCCTCGTCGTCGGGCTGATCAACGGGTTGCTGGTGGAAGTGGCGCAGATCGACAGTTTTATCGCCACACTCGGCACCGGCACGATCCTATACGCCATCGCCAACTGGCACACCGGTGGGCGGCAGATCATGGGGCTGCTGCCAAAGGGCTTCATCGCGATCAACGCGACGTGGATCGCCGGCTTCCCCATCGGTGCGCTGTATGTGTTGGTGCTGGCCGTCGTGCTGTGGCTGGTGACGGAGCGGCTACCGCTCGGCCGGCACATGTATGCCATCGGCGCGAACCCGAAAGCCGCTGCGCTCAACGGCATCCCCGTGCGCGGCTACGTCATCGGCGTGTTCGTCGCCTCCGGCCTCGTCACCGCATTTGCTGGCGTGCTGCTGGCTGCCAAGCTGCGCATCGGGCAATCGAGCGTCGGGCTGGACTATCTGCTGCCGGCGCTGGTCGGCGCGTTTCTCGGCTCCACCACGATCAAGCCGGGGCGCGTGAATGTATGGGGAACGCTGGTTGGCGTGATCATCCTCGCCGTCGGCATTTCCGGCATTCAGCAGTTCGGCGCTGCCTTTTTCGTGGAGCCGCTGTTCAACGGCGCCACCCTGATCGTTGCCATCGGGATTGCCGGCTATGCGCAACGCCGCCGTTCGGCGGTGCGGCGCCATGTCGATCCCGGGTAGCGCGCCCGCCGCCATCGCGGATTTTCGTCCATTTTCACTGAGGAAACCAAGAATGCGTAAGACCATCCTGCTCGGCGCGACGCTGCTGGCCTCGGCCACGCTGATCGCCGCCGCCCACGCCGATTCGCTGGCCGACGCGAAGGCGTATATCGCGAAAGTGACAGCGCCCGTCACGAAATGGGACGGCCCGACCACCGGCCCGAAGGCCGCCGGCAAGAAGCTGATCGTCATCGTCTCCACCGACCAGCGCAACGGCGGCGCCCGCGGCGTCAGCGAAGGCGTCGTCGAAGCCGCCAAAGTGCTCGGCTGGGACACGCGAGTCATCGACGGCCAAGGCTCCGTGAGCGCGCGCGCCGAGGGCATTTCGCAGGCGATCTCGCTGAAGGCGGACGGCCTGGTGCTGGATGCCATCGACGCCGCCGAGCAGGCGAGCGCCATCGAACCGGCGCTGAAAGCGGGCCTGAAAATCGTCGGCTGGCACTCCGGCCCGAAGCCGGGACCGATGGAGAAATACGGTATCTTCACCAACATCACCACGGACCCGCTGGAAGTGGCGAAGGCGGCGGCGACGTATGCGGTGGCGGACAGCGACGGCAAGGCCGGCGTGATCGTGTTCACCGACAGCGCCTATGCCATCGCGATTGCGAAGTCTGACGCGATGGCGGCCGTGATCAAGGCTTGCAGCACCTGCACGCTGCTGAGTGTGGAGGATACGCCGCTGGCCGACGCCGCCAACCGGATGCCGCAGCTCACCACGTCGCTGCTGACGCGCTACGGCGCGAAATGGACCTACGCCCTGTCGATCAATGACCTGACGTTCGATTTCATGGCGCCCGCCCTGCAATCCGCCGGCATCGCCGGCGACGGCGCGCCGCACGCGATCTCCGCCGGCGACGGCTCGGAACCCGCGTTCCAGCGCATCAAGGCGGGCGAATATCAGGTCGGCACCGTCGCCGAGCCGCTGCGCTTGCACGGCTGGCAGGAAGTGGACGAACTGAACCGCGCCTTCAACGGCGTGGCCCCGAGCGGCTACGTCGCCCCGCCGCATCTGTTCATCAAGGCGAATGCCGACAAGGACGGCGGCCCGAACAACATCTACGATCCGCAGAACGGTTATACGGACAGCTACAAGAAGATTTGGGGGAAGTAAGGGTTCGTTCGGAAATTACCCACTCACCTCGTCACCCCGGCGAAGGCCGGGGTCCACGGGCCGCGCTCGCGTTCGTTGGCCGCCTTCTGGATTCCGGCCTTCGCCGGAATGACGAAAATGGAGCGATTATTCTCAAACAAGCTGTGAGCCGTAGGGTGGAATGCTCTTGGGCATTCCACCAACTTTTCTCGCGCGTGAAGGTGGAACGCCCGAGCGCGTTCCACCTTACACTCTATCCGTTGTACTCGATGATGTATAGGCCGACCGAAAAGTCCGTGACGTAGACAAGCCCTTTCTTGTCCACGAACACGTCCGCCGAGTGCAGTACCTTGGCGCGGTTCGGGCGTGGATCGACCATCTTGGTCGGCGGCGGCGGCACGCAGGCGCCGACTTCCACCGGCTGCCACTTGTTGCGAATGTCGTAAACCCGCACGCCGGCATTCTGGTACGTCGCGAAGATCAGGTCTTCGCTGACGAAATTATCCGGCCTGTTTTCGTATACGTTGTGCGGCCCGAAATGCCCGCCGACTTTCAGATAGTCCGTGTCGCTCGGCTCGGGGAACGTGGAAATGCTGATCGGGTTCGACTTCACGCGATTGTCGAAAATCCAGATCGGCTTTTCGCCGTCCTCGCGATTGTCGAGCACCGTCTCGTCCAGCACGATCAGCAATTCGCGGTTCGGCAGCGGCAGCGCGTTGTGCGTGCCCCCCCCGAACGGCGGCGCCCACATTTTATGCGTGATCAGCTTTGGCGCCGTGCGGTCGCTGACATCCAGCACCGCGAGGCACGCGTCGCGCCACGAGCAATACGCGATGTCGCCGCTGATGATCGGATGATGCAGCCCGTAGCGGCCGACTTCGCTCGGCCAGTTCGCCACTTCGCCCGCCGCGACGTTCATGCCCGGCAGCCAGTAGCGGCCCGCCATGACCGGCTTGGTCGGGTCGGCGAGGTCGATGGTAATAAAAATGTAGTCGGAGAATCCGTCCAGCAGCGCTGACGCGTATGCCCAGCGGCCACCCACGTACCACACGCGATGCAGCCCACCGCCTTTGACAGGCATGAAGCCGATCTGTTTCGGCGCGTCCGGCTTGCTGACGTCGTAAACCGCCAATCCGGCCGACCATGTCTGTTCGACTGGCGCGTCCGCGTGTGCCGCGATCTTGCCCTTGTAGTAGTTCTTTTCGTCTTCCAGTTCCGGCTGCGCAAACATGTCCTTCGCATGCACCACGAGCAGCAGATCGTCGAACTGTTGCAGATGCAGCGTCCAGGTGTTCGGCGGCGCCGCGACGTAGCCGACCGGCTTCGGCCTGGTCGGGTCGCTCACGTCGATGACGGAAAAACCTTTGGAGAAGATGTGGCCGACATACGCATAGTTTTTGTGGACCATGATCTGCACGGCATCGGCCCGGCCGCCGCCCTGGTCGGTATGACCGATAATCTTCATATTTTTCGCATAAGTCGGCGTCATCAGATCGGACATCGTGTCTCTCTCCCAAAATCCAGTTGGGGGGAGTCTAGTCCGTGTGCGGCGCTTGTCGAGGCGTGTCGAAAATATGTCTTCAACCCGCCGCCGCGCGGGGTCAATCGTTCCCCGCCGCCGCGCGCAGTACCGCCCCCAGCATCGCCAGCCAGAACGCGGCCCACAGCAGCCCGAACGCCGCCAGCAGCCATGCCGCCAGCGGGTCGTTCAACATCTGCACGCCCAGCGTCAGCAGCAGATAGGCCGCGCCGAGGCCGATGGCGCTCAGGCCCAGGCAGAGCAGGGCATACAGCAGGATGATGGGGGCTTGCACGAGTCCAACCACGATGCGCCACAGCATTAATCCGCCTCGCGCGGCACGGCCGAACGCAAGGCGCGGGCGTTGGTCATCCAAGACCGCGAGGCACCTCGGCACGGCATATTTGTTACGCGCAGCAAGGAACATGCCGATCAAATTCGTATTCCGCATCGCAGATTGCGTCGCACATCGCCGCAATCGACGTGTTCGCCACGTAATTTATTCCCCTATCGCAAGCGCCATGCCGCTTGCGCGCGCGCCTGGCGGGCGGCCAAACTCTGTCGGCAAAGATGTTGAGGAAAAAACGATGGATCTCGGTTTGGCGGGCAAAAAGGCGCTGATCACCGGCGGCAGCAAGGGCATCGGCCGCGCCATCGCGGAGCATTTCGCCGCCGAAGGCACCGCCGTCGCCATCTGCGCCCGCAATACGGACGAAGTGGCCGCTGCCGTCGCCCATCTGCGCGGCCTCGGCGTGGCCGCCACCGGCCGCGCCGTCGATGTCGCGGACGGGCCGGCACTGGCCGCCTGGATCGACGACGCGGCGGCCGAACTCGGCGGCCTCGACATCGTCGTCCCCAATGTCAGCGCGCTCGCCGTCAGCAACGATGACGCAGCATGGCGGGCCGGCTTCGCCACCGACATGATGGGCACCGTCCACACGGTGCAGGCCGCGATGCCCTATCTGGAGAAATCCGAGGCCGGCGCCATCGTTATCATCTCCAGCGTGTCGGGCCGCGAGATCGACTTCGCCGCCGGCCCCTACGGCGCCTTCAAGGCGGCGCTGATCCACTATGCACAGGGCCTGGCCCTGAACCTCGCGCCAAAGGGTATCCGCGCCAACACCGTCTCCCCCGGCAACACCTATTTCCCCGGCGGCGTGTGGGAAAAGATCGAGCACGGCGTGCCCGACCTGTTCAAAACCGCGCTCGCCCTGAACCCCACCGGCCGCATGGGCAAGCCGGAGGAAATGGCGAAAGCGGCGGTCTTCCTCGCCAGCCCCGCCGCCAGCTTCATCACCGGCACAAATCTGGTGGTGGACGGGGCGCTGACGCGCGGGGTGCAGTTCTAAGCGCGGAGGGTGGAACGCGCTTGGGCGTTCCACCAACTTGCAGGGCGCAAAAATGGTGGGATGCCCAAGCATCCCTCCATACGAACGCGAGCCGTCAACCTCTCGTCAGCACGCCCGCGCCATCCTGGTCGCCATGGACCAGTCCGTGCCCACCACGAAGCGCCTCGCCACCGACAGCGCCGCCATCGCGGTCGCCACTGCCTTGCGGGATCGCTTTGCCGAAGGGGCCGCCGACCGCGACCGGCACCGCCGCCTGCCATACGACGAAATCGAGGCACTGACGGAATCCGGCCTCTGGGCCGCAACCGTCCCCGCCCGCTTCGGCGGCGCCGACATCTCGCATGCCACGCTCGCGGACATCGTGGCAATCCTGGCCGAGGCGGACGCCAGCATCGCGCAAATCCCGCAAAACCATTTTGCCACGCTGGAGACGCTGCGCCACATCGCCACCGAGGACCAGCAGCGCGACCTGTTCCGCCGCGTCCTCGCCGGCACCCGCTTCGGCAACGCGGAGGCCGAGGGCGATACCCCCACGACACTGCGCGACGACGGTTTTTCCCTTCGTCTGGACGGCATCAAGCGATACGCGACCGGCGCCCTATTCGCCCATCTGATCACAGTCACCGCCCGCGACGAAGCCGGCCGCACGGTGCTCGCCATCGTGGATCGCGATGCGCCGGGCCTGACCCTCCGCGACGACTGGGACGGCATCGGCCAACGCACCACCGCCAGCGGCTCCGCGAGCCTGGACGGCGTGCGCGTGGTGCCCGACCGCGTGCTGCCGCTGTATCGCGCGCTGGACTGCCGCACGCCCATCGGCGCCGTCGCGCAAGTGCTGCACGCCGCCATCGACCTCGGCATCGCACGCGCCGCCGCCCGCGACACCGCCGCTTTCGTCCGCGACCGCTCCCGCCCATTCACCGACGATCCGCTGCTGGTCGCGCGTTTCGGCCAGATCCGGATTCGCATCCTCGCTGCCGAAGCTCTGGTGCAGCGCGCCGCCGCCGCGCTCGACGCCGCCCGCGCTGGCCCCTGCGACGATGCCTCCATCGCCGCCTCCATCGCGGTTGCCGCTGCCAAGGCGACCAGCACCGACGCCGCCCTGGACGCCTCCTCCACGCTGTTCGAGTTGTGCGGCGCCCGCGCCGCCCACCAATCGCTCGGCCTGGACCGCCATTGGCGCGACGCGCGCACCCACACGCTGCACGACCCGGTGCGCTGGAAGCATCACGCCGTCGGCGATTTCTTCCTCAACGGCACGCCCCCGCCGATTCGGACGACCTTGTAAGGGGTCGCAAACCTACCCCCGCCGCCGCCCCGCCCGCCGTGCCCCCGCATCTACGGTGGACGGCGGCGACGCCAGCGGCCCGATGGCGGCGACGATCGACTCCAACGTCGGCCGCTGCCCCCGTACATGTCCCTCCAGCGCCCGCCGCATCGCCAGCAGATGTTCTGGGCGCGTCCCGCAGCAGCCGCCGACAATCCGTGCCCCCGCGTCCACCGCCAGTGTCGCATACGCCGCCATCACCTCCGGCGTGCCCGAATACGTCACGCCGTCTGCCCCCACCTGCGGTATCCCGCAATTGCCCTTCGCGATTACCAGCGCGTCCGGCATCGCGTCCGTCATTGCCAGCACCGAGCACAGCAGGTCGGACGCGCCGACCCCGCAATTGCAGCCGATCCCGTGCGGCGGCGGCGCATAGGCCGAGACTTCGCGGATCATCGCCTCCGGACGAATGCCCATCATCGTGTTGCCGGCCGTGTCGAACGAGGCCGTCACCGTGTAGGGCATCCCGACTTTGGCCGCCGCCGTTGCCGCCGCGTGCATTTCCTCCAGCGCCGACAGGGTCTCGATCCAAATCACGTCGGTACCGCCGGCCTGCAGCCCCTCGATTTGCTCGACGAAGACTTCTTCCGCCAGCGCCGGGGTCATCATCCCCAGCGGTGCGAACAGATCGCCAGTCGGCCCGACGGAGCCGGCCACGACCACGCGGCGATCCGCCGCATCCGCGACCGCCCGCGCGTTCTGCGCCGCCAGCTTGTTCAACTCGAACACCCGCCCGTCCAGATTGTGCAGCGCGAGCCTGCGCCGCGTGCCGCCAAAGCTGTTGGTCAGAATGATATCGGCGCCAGCTTCGACAAAATTTTGGTGCAGCCGGCGGATGCGATCCGGGTGCGTCTGGTTCCACAATTCCGGCGCGTCGCCGCTGGCAAGCCCCATGTCGAACAGGTTCGTGCCCGTGGCACCGTCCGCCAGCAGCCAGTCGCGCCCCGCAAACAGATCGTCGCCCATGATCCCCTCCGCGCCGAGCCTCGGTATGCGATGGCGCAATGTCCACTGCTATCCTATGCACGCCCGACCTTCGGAGAACGGCTCCCCATGGCGCAGCGCATCGTCGTCTATTGGCGCGACATCCCGACGCAGATCATCGTCAAACAGGGCCGCACGGCCGAGAAGCGCGAACTGCCCGCTTCCTTCCTCGCCGCCGTGGACCGCGCCGCCATGCGTGCAGGCGCGCGCGAGTCGGACGCCTATCTGGCTGCGTGGCGGCGCGGGGCGCCCGAACCCTGCGGCGACGATCTGGCGGCCGAGGCGGATGCCGCGTTGTCCGACCTCGTGACACGCTACGACGCCGCGCGGCTGGAGGCGCTTGTCGAGTCGGGAGGCTGCGACGACCGATAATCCACTCATTTTGTTTATGCCGAGCGGGCGTCGCGGGCGCTTTCCGTGCGGCACGCCGTTGCTCGATGCTGCGCGAATACTCGGCGTTTACATCGAATCGGTTTGCGGCGGCCGCGGCTTGTGTGGACGTTGCCAAATCGAAGTGACAGAGGGGGCATTTTCCAAACACGGCATTATCAGTCGCGCGGACCATCTGACCGATGCGCTCGATATCGAATTGCCTTATCGGCGCCGCGGCGTGCTGGCGGCCAACCGCCGCCTGTCCTGCGCCGCCCGCGTGCAGGGCGATCTGGTCGTGGACGTGCCGACCGAATTCGCCGTCAACCGGCAAGTGGTCCGAAAAAGGCCGGAAAACCGCCATATCGAATTGGACACGGCCACGACGCTGGTCACGGTGAGTGTGCCGGAACCCGACATGGAGCACCCGTGGGGCGACGCCGACCGTCTCGTCGCAGCCATCGAAAGTTCGGCAGATTTCCGTGGGATTTCGCTCGATCCGCGCCTGCAATCGCAAGTCCAGCGGATCTTGCGCGCCGGCAACTGGACGGTGACGGCCGCCGTTTACCAGGACGTGGACCGCCCGGAGATCGTCGCCCTCTGGCCCGGTTCGCACACGTCGTTGTTCGGAGTGGCGTTCGATATCGGTTCCACGACCATCGCCGGCCATCTGGTGGACCTGCGAACGGGCAGGGCGGTGGCGTCGGCCGGTACCGCCAACCCGCAAATCCGCTTCGGCGAAGATCTGATGAGCCGGATTTCCTACCTGATGCTGCACCCGAACGATCGCGGCGCGCTCACGGACGCGGTGCGCGGTACCGTTGCCGCTTTGATCGACAGCCTGTGCAGCCAGGCAGACGTGCCGGCGAGCGACATTCTGGAAGCCGTGTTCGTCGGCAACCCGGTGATGCATCATCTGTTCCTGGGCATCGATCCCACGGAACTGGGGCAGGCGCCGTTTGCCTTGGCGATTTCCTCCGCCATCCGGATGCCGGCGCGCGACCTCGGGCTGCCGATCAATCCGGGCGCCCGCGTCTATGTGCTGCCCTGCATCGCGGGCCATGTCGGCGCGGACTCCGCCGCCGTGGCGCTTGCGGAAGGCCCGCAACACTCCGACGAAATCTGTCTGGTGGTGGATGTTGGCACCAACGCGGAAATATTGCTGGGCAACCGGCACAGACTACTCGCCGCCAGTTCTCCCACCGGCCCCGCGTTCGAAGGCGCGCAAATTTCCTCCGGCCAACGCGCCGCCCCCGGCGCCATCGAGCGCGTGCGCATCGACCCGGCCACGCTGGAGCCGCGCTTCAAGGTGATCGGCGTCGATGCGTGGTCGGACGAGGCCGGCTTTGAAGGCCAAATCGAGACGGTGGGCGTCACCGGCATCTGCGGCTCCGGCATCATCGAAGCGGTGGCAGAGCTGTTTCTGGTCGGCATCGTCAATGCCGAGGGCTTGATCAACGGCGATCTTTTGGCCCGCAGTCCGCGCATGTTCGCCGATGGCCGCACCTTCTCGTACCGGCTCTGGGACGGCTCGGTCAGCATCTCCGTTACGCAGAACGACATCCGTGCCATTCAGTTGGCCAAGGGCGCGCTGTATGCCGGCACCCGGCTGCTGATGGACCGGCTCGGCGTCGATCATGTCGATCGCATAAAGCTGGCAGGCGCCTTCGGCAGTTTCATCGACCCGAAATACGCGATGATTCTGGGGCTTATCCCCGACTGTCGGCTGGATCACGTCACGTCCGTCGGCAACGCAGCCGGCACCGGCGCCCGCATGGCCCTGGTCAATCGCGGCCACCGCGCGGAGGTGGAAGCGTTGGTCCGCCGCATCGAAAAAATCGAAACCGCCCTGGAAACCCGCTTTCAGGAACATTTCGTCCACGCCATGGCCCTGCCCAACGGCCGCGATCCGTTCCCCCACCTCGCCGCCGCCGTGACGTTGCCGGGGCGGGTGCAAACCGTCGGCGGCGGGCGGCGAGGGGGGCGCAGAAGGGGGTAGTCAGGCCACCTTCCGCGCGCCCTCATCCAGCGCCGGCCACCCGATGCACTCGTTATGTGCCCTAAAATTGCGCAGCCACCAGGCCCAATCTTCCGGCACCAGCGAGAACGGATCGTTGTGCGACAATTCGCGCGCGGCCCACACCGGCCAATGCGGGTTCGACAGCGCCGGCCGCCCGAGGAACACGAGGTCGATCAGCTCCTCTCGGATCACCCGGTCGGCCACCGCCGGCAGGCCCATATTCCAGCTTACGCCGACCGGAATCCCCACCTCGCGCTTCACCCGCGTGCCGCGCTCGACCATGAACGCCATTTGCGCAAACGGCACGTCCTTCATCTCGTCGGTGTTGAAGCCGATCGACAGGTCGGCGAAATCCAGCCCGTGCTCCTTCATCTTGGCGATGGCGACGACGGAATCGTCGAACTGCACACCCTCGCTGTTCAGATCGTCGGAGCCGAGGCGCATCGTCAGCGGCAGCCGCTCCGGCCACTCCTCGCGCACGGCGTCCAGCGCCTCCAGATGGAATCGCATCCGGTTTTCCAGGCTGCCGCCATATTGGTCGGTGCGCTTGTTGGCAATCGGCGAGAAGAAGCTGGCGCCGAGATAGCCGTGCGCATAATGCATCTCCAGCCACTCGAAACCCGCCTCGTAGGCGCGTCTGGCGGCCTGCGCGTAGCTCTTGTGAATGTCCTTGATCTCGTCCACGGTCAACTCGTGGACGGGATACGAATACTTGCCGCCGTAGGGAATTGCCGAAGGGCCGACCACCTGCCAGCCGTTCGGATCGTCCGGCGCTAGTTGCCGCCCGCCTTCCCACGGCTTCACTTCGCTGCCCTTGCGCCCGGTATGGCCCAACTGGATCGCGGCCACGCCGCCCATGTCCTTGATAATACTTGTGACCCGCTTCAGGCCCTCGATCTGGTCATCGTTGTAGATGCCGCCGCAGGAGGTGCTGGTGCGGCCATCCGGCGTGATCGCCAATTGCTCGGGAAACACCAACCCGAACCCGCCGGCGGCGCGCGAGCCCATCAGCATCACGTGGTAATCGTTCATCAAGCCATCGACGGAGCGATACATCGTCATCGGCGACATCACGATACGATTTCGCAGAGTGACATCCTTGAGCGTGAAAGGGCTGAACAGGTCGGGCATTGGCGTGGTCCCATACGGTGGGGGGTAGTCAAAAACGATCCACGCAAAACATATGCCAGCGGCGATGTTGCTCAATATTGCTGAAAGACGCTTTTCGACAGCTAGTCGCCCACGTTCGTGTTGCCACGAAGCGGCCCATCGCGAACCATATCGCCGAAGTTTCGCATTTTGGTTGGCAAGAACGGCCCTTCTTTGCGGACTGGCTTCGGGCCTCCCTACCACTCAAAAGCTATTTGGTGACGCGCACGAAGCTGCCAAGGGTCAGGCAGGCTGCCCTTTTTCACCGCATCCGCGCGACCCCGCGCCCAACGCTTGAGCAGCGGAATCCGCCAACTGCTCCACGGCCCGGCGCGGCAGCGTGTCCAGCCCGTCGGCCTGCCCGTTCGCGACCTGCCCGATGATGTCGCGGCGCATCCTCGGGTCCCAGAACTTCGTCAAATGCGCGGCGATCCCCGCCACCGCGCGCGCCTCGTTTGCCCGCTCCTGCGCCGCGAAAAATTTGCCGATCTGGTTCGCCATGTAGATCAGCCGATCAGGCGACATGGGCGCGGCTTTCCGGGACGACCCGATGACCGCCGCAAAACACCTCGAACCCATCCGCTCGCGCCACGGCCACCAGCGTCATGCCGGCCGCCTCCGCCAACCGCACCGCGTGCGCCGTCGGGGCCGACACCGCGACCAGGATTGGCGCGCCCAATATGGCAGCTTTCTGCACCATCTCGATGGACACGCGGCTGGTCAGCAGCACCATGCCCGCCGACGCATCCAGCCCCGCGCGCGCCGCCGCGCCGACCAGTTTGTCGAGCGCATTGTGTCGCCCGACATCCTCGCGCAGCAGGACCACACCGCGCCCGGGCAGCCACAGGGCGGCGGCATGGACAGCGTGTGTGGCGCGATTCAATGTCTGGAGCGGCGCTATATCGCGCACCGCCCGCACGATGGTGGCAGCCGACACGATGGCCCCCTCCGGCACCATGCGCGGCGCGCGCACGGCCTCCGCCAGACTGTCGATCCCACACAGGCCGCACCCCGTCGGCCCCAGCATCCGCCGCCGCCGCGAGGTGAGTGCCGCAAGATGCGGCGCGGCGAGGTCCATGCGCAGTTCGATGCCGTTATCGTGCTCCAGAACTTCCAGCCGCTCGATATCGCCGGGCCGCCGCACGATGCCCTCGCTCAGCGAAAACCCGACGGCGAAATCTTCGAGGTCGGCAGGCGTGCCCATCATGACCGCGTAGGTCTCGCGGTTGAAGGTCAGCGCCAGCGGCGCCTCCTCGGGCACGTCGCGAGCAGCACCGCGCACCGGAGCACCATGCCGCCACGTCTGCGGCGCGAGGGTGCGGCGCGAATGGGTCATTCGGCCGCGTGCGGCCGCGCGGCACCGCCCCGTGCGCTATCGATGAAACGCAGATAGTCAGCGGCCGACAAACCAGGTGGATGGGCGCGGGCGCTATCGATGGCATCAAGCCCCGCATACTCGCGGCCACGGCATTCCGACAGGAACCGCGCGATCTCGGCGTGTAGGGCCGCGACAATGTCGGGGTGCTCGTCCCGCACGGCGGCCCCGAGGCTGCCGGCGTAAATGCTATAGTCCTGATGCAGATAGCATCCGAAGAGATAGCCGATCTGCGGGTACCGTTCCTGCGCCTGCTGGTTCACTTTCACGCTCTTAGTGTCCGTCCGTTAACTATTCTCGAAAGCTCAATCAGTTACCCGTCATTCCCGCCTCCGCGGGAATGACGTGGCGAGCGAGTATCTTCAAATCACACGCCAAGTTTCAGGACCGGCTCTAAGGCATCATAGCCGCAATCCTCAACGCTGTACATCGAGCACGCTAGTCTGCCGCCTCCGCCACGATCCGCCGGCTGCGTTCGGATTGCTCGGCGTACCGGCGCTGCCATTCGCTCGGCCCGTTGCTTGGCGTCACCTGCACCGCCGTCACCTTGTATTCGGGGCAGTTGGTGGCCCAGTCCGAATAGTCGGTGGTGATCACGTTCGCCTGCGTCGTGGGATGATGGAATGTCGTGTAAACGACGCCGGGCGCGACGCGATCCGTGACTTTCGCGTGTAGCGCGGTTTCGCCGGCTCGGCTGGCCAGTCGTACCCAGTCGCCGGTCCGTATTCCGCGCGCATCCGCGTCCGCTGGGTGGATTTCCAGCAAGTCCTCCTCGTGCCAAGCCACGTTGTCCGTCCGCCTCGTCTGCGCACCCACATTGTACTGCGACAGAATCCGCCCGGTTGTGAGCAACAACGGAAATTTGCGTGTGCTGCGCTCGTCGGTCGGCTGGTACTCCGTGATCATGAAGCGGCCAAGCCCACGCACGAAACCGCCAATATGCATCACGGGAGTCCCGGCCGGCGCCTCCTCGTTGCACGGCCACTGCACCGAGCCCATGTCGTCCAGTTTTTCGTAGGAAACGCCGGAAAACGTCGGCGTCAGCCGCGCCACTTCGTCCATGATCTCGCCGGGATGGGCGTAGGTCATCGCGTAGCCGAGCGCATTGGACAGCGCCTGCGTGATCTCCCAATCGGCCTTGCCGTTGCGTGGCGACATCACGCGGCGGATGCGCTGCAAGCGGCGTTCTGCGTTGATGAAGATGCCGTCGCGCTCCAGAAAACTCGACCCCGGCAGAAACACATGCGCATAGTTCGCCGTCTCGTTCAGGAACAAATCCTGCACGACAACGCACTCCATCGCCGCGAGGCCGGCGGAGACGTGGTGCGTGTCCGGGTCCGATTGCAGAATGTCCTCGCCCTGCACGTACAATCCCTTGAACGATCCACCGACGGCCGCGTCGAACATGTTGGGGATGCGTAGCCCCGGCTCCGCGTCCAGCGTGATGCCCCAGGCCGCATCGAACAGCGCTCGCGTCGGCGCGTCGCCAATGTGCCGATAGCCGGGCAGTTCATGGGGAAAGCTGCCCATGTCGCATGCGCCTTGCACGTTGTTTTGGCCGCGCAGAGGATTGACGCCGACACCTGCGCGGCCAAGATTGCCTGTCGCCATCGCGAGGTTTGCGATCGCGATGACGGTCGTGGAGCCTTGGCTGTGCTCCGTCACGCCCAACCCGTAATAGATCGCCGCGTTGCCGCCAGTCGCATAAAGCCGCGCTGCGTCCACGATGGATTGCGCCGGCACGCCCGATAGTTTCTCGACTTCGGCCGGGCTATTCTGCGGCTCGGCGACGAATGCGGCCCACTCCGAAAACGCACCCCACTCGCAACGCTCGCGAACGAACGCCTCGTTGACCAGCCCTTCTGTGACGATGACATGCGCCATCGCAGTCAGCACGGCGACGTTCGTGCCCGGCCGCAGCGGCAAATGATGCGTGGCCTCGACATGCGGTGTGCGCACCAGGTCGATGCGGCGCGGATCGACGATGATCAGTTTGGCCCCTGCCCGCAGCCGCCGCTTCATACGCGAGGCGAACACCGGGTGCCCGTCGGTCGGGTTGGCGCCGACGATCATGATCACGTCGCTGTGGTCCACGCTGTCAAAATCCTGCGTGCCGGCCGACGTACCGAACGTCTCCGACAATCCGTATCCGGTGGGCGAGTGACAGACGCGCGCGCAGGTATCGATGTTGTTGTTGCCGAACCCGGCGCGCACCAGCTTCTGGACCAGATACACTTCTTCGATGGTGCAGCGCGAGGAACTGATGCCGCCGACGCTGTCTTTGCCGTACTGCACCTGAATCCGTTTGAACTCCGACGCTGCGTGGCCGATGGCCTCCTCCCACGAGACCTCGCGCCACGGATCGGTAATCTTCGCGCGGATCATCGGATTCAAGATGCGTTCCTTGTGGGTCGCGTAGCCCCACGCGAAGCGGCCCTTGACGCAGCTATGGCCGTGATTGGCCTTGCCGTCTTTCCATGGCACCATGCGCACCACATCCTCCCCGCGCATCTCCGCCTTGAACGAACAGCCGACGCCGCAATAGGCGCAGGTGGTGACAGCAGAATGCTCGGGTTGCCCGACTTCGATGACTTTCTTCTCGATCAGCGTCGCCGTCGGGCACGCCTGCACACACGCGCCGCACGACACGCATTCGGATCCAATGAAGCTCTCGCCCATGCCTGGCGAGACTTTCGAGGCAAAGCCGCGCCCGTCGATGGTCAGCGCGAACGTCCCCTGCACCTCCTCGCACGCGCGCACGCAGCGCGAGCAGACGATGCATTTGGCCGGATCGAACGAGAAATACGGGTTGGAGTTGTCTTTGGCACTGGCGAAATGGCTCGCGCCCTCGTAGCCGTAGCGTACCTGCCGCAACCCGACGGCACCGGCCATGTCCTGCAACTCGCAATCGCCGTTCGCCGCGCATGTCAGGCAGTCCAGCGGGTGGTCGCTGATATACAATTCCATCACGCCCTTCCGAAGCTGCGCGAGCTTCGGCGTTTGCGTATGGACGATCATGTTGGCGGCAACCGGCGTCGTGCAGCTTGCGGGGGTCCCCGCACGGCCGTCGATTTCCACCAGACACAGCCGGCACGACCCGAACGATGCCAGCGAATCCGTGGCACACAGCTTCGGGATTTTGGTGCCCATTTCCATCGCCGCGCGCATGATGGAGGTGCCCGTCGGCACCGTCACCGCTGTGCCGTCGATGGTCAGCGTCACCCGCGTGTCGCTGTTCACCGCCGGCGTGCCGTAGTCGAGTTCCGCGACGAGAGACATGCGACGGCTCCATTACTCGGCGGCCACGCGCGGCGGCGGGGCGAAGTCTTCGGGGAAGTGGGTCAGGGCGCTCATCACCGGGTATGGCGTAAAGCCGCCCAGCGCGCACAGCGAGCCGAACTTCATCGTGTTGCACAAATCGGCGAGTACCGCGCGATTGGCGTCCGACTTCTCGCCACGCCGGATACGGTCGAGCACCTCGACACCGCGCGTCGATCCGATGCGGCACGGCGTACACTTGCCGCAGCTTTCGATGGCGCAGAACTCCATCGCGAAGCGTGCCTGCGCCAGCATGTCCACGCGGTCGTCGAACACCACGATGCCGCCATGCCCGATCAATCCGTCGCGCGCCGCGAACGCTTCGTAGTCGAACGGCGTGTCGAACAGCGCCGGCGGAAAATATGCGCCGAGCGGCCCGCCCACCTGCACCGCGCGAACCAGCCGGCCGGTGCTGGTGCCACCGCCGATATCCTCCACCAACTCGCCGAGCGTGACGCCGAACGCCGTCTCGAACAACCCGCCGAAACGCACATTGCCGGCAAGCTGGATCGGCATGGTGCCGCGCGACCGCCCCATCCCGAGATCTTTGTACGCCGCCGCGCCATTCGCAAGGATCGTCGGCACCGTCGCCAACGAAATCACGTTGTTGATGACGGTCGGTTTGCCGAACAGCCCTTCGTGCGCCGGCAGCGGCGGCTTCGGCCGCACCTGCCCGCGCTTGCCCTCGATGCTGTCCAGCAGGGCCGTCTCCTCGCCGCAGACGTATGCGCCGGCTCCGACGCGGACCTCGATGTCGAACGCGAAGCCGCCATCCATGACGTTGGCGCCGAGATAGCCGGCGGCGCGCGCGATCCGAACCGCGTCGGCAAACGCGGCAATGGCATGCGGATATTCTGAGCGGATGTAGATGTAGCCTTTCGTCGCGCCCACGGAGAATCCGGCGATGGTCATGCCCTCGATCAGCGCGAAGGGATCGCCCTCCATGATCATCCGGTCCGAGAACGTGCCCGAATCGCCCTCGTCGGCGTTGCAGACGATGTATTTTTGCGGCGCAACCGTGCCGGCCACCGTCTTCCATTTGATCCCGGTCGGAAACCCGGCGCCGCCGCGTCCGCGCAGGCCGGATGCCGCCACTTCGTCCACCGTCCCGGCCGGCCCCAGCGACAGCGCGCGCGCCAGCCCGACAAATCCGCCATGGGCACGAAAATCGTCCAGCGAACGCGGATCGACAACGCCGCAGCGGGAAAACGTCAGCCGCGTCTGCCGCCGCAAAAACGGCAATCGCTCCACGAGCCCAAGCCGCAGCGAATTTGCCCCGCCAGCCAAAATCTCCGGCACGTCGGCGGCCGAAACCGGCCCGTAGCCGATCCGGCCTTCCGGCGTCTCCACCTCCAGCAGCGGCTCCAGCCAGAACAGCCCACGCGAGCCGGTGCGGACCAGCGTGATGTCGGGTGCGGCCGCAAGCAGCGCCGCCGCCACATCGTCGGCGCCCACCGCGACGGCGGCGGCGTCCATCGGCAAAAACATGCGGGCGGTCACGCCAACGCCTCCAGCGCCGCGTCCAGCCGCGCGGGCGTCACACGCCCGAGCACCCGGCCGTCGATCATCGCCGAGGGTGCGGTCGCGCACAGGCCCAGGCAATAGATCGGTTCCAGCGTCACCCTCCCGTCGCCGGTCGTGCCCCCCAGCGCCACGCCAAGATGCGCTCCCGCGTGGGCGGCCAAATCGCGCGAACCCATCGCCTGGCAGGCTTCGGCCTGGCAGAGTTTCACGACGTGCCGCCCGGCCGGCTCACGGCGGAAATCGTGGTAAAACGTCACCACGCCATGCACCTCAGCGCGGCTGAGGTTGAAGACCTGTGCGAGCATGCGCACCGCCTCGTCCGGGATGAAGCCGAAGGCTGCTTGCAGGTCGTGCAGCGCGGGCAACAACCCGCCCTCGGTGGTCGCATGCGGTGCGAGCACCTGTTCGCCGCGCGCGGCGCTCCATATTTCCGGCGGGTGGCCTTGGCTCACCTTGTTTCCTCGGGCTGCCGCGTGCAGGCGACCGCAGTATAAGGATGCGCCCGGCCTGTCCGCCGATCAATGGGTTGCCCTGCCGCCCCTGCCGCCACCACGGGAGAGCCATATGAGTCCCCGCCCGCCTCTGCCGCCCTTCACCCTCGAAACCGCCGCCCAGAAGGCCCGTATGGCCGAGGACGCCTGGAATTCGCGCGACCCGGAGCGGGTTTCGGGGGCCTATACCCCGGACAGTTCCTGGCGCAACCGGGCGGAGTTTTTCGCCGGCCGCGAGGCGATCGTGGCGTTCCTGCGCCGCAAATGGGCGCGCGAACTGGATTATCGGCTGATCAAGGAAGTGTGGGCCACCACCGGCAACCGCATCGCCGTGCGGTTCGCCTACGAGTGGCACGACGACAGCGGCCAGTGGTTCCGCAGCCACGGCAACGAACAATGGGAGTTCGACGAGGCGGGATTGATGCGGCGGCGGGAGGCCAGCATCAACGACGTGGCGATCGAGGAGTCCCAGCGCCTGTTTCACTGGGACCATGCCGGGCCGCGACCCGCGGACCATCCCGGGTTGACCGACCTCGGCCTATAACGCGGCAGCCATGCAGCGGTGGCG
>CAJCJG010000240.1 GCA_903970625.1 Solirubrobacterales bacterium 70-9
CACCGCGGCGGCCGCGTTCAACACCATGGCCGGGCGCATCCGCCGCCTGCTGGCCGACCGCAATTTCATGCTGGTGGCCATCGGCCACGATCTGCGGACCCCGATCACGCGCCTGAAACTGCGCGCCGAATACATGGACGACGAGGAACAGCGGCGAAAGATGCTGAGCGATCTGGAGGAGCTGGAGGCGATGGTCTCGGCGACCCTTGCGGTCGGGCGCGACACGTCCATCGACGAGCCGCTGGCGCCGCTGGACTTGTCCGAACTGGTGCGCACCGTGCTGGACGAGACCGCCGACGCGCGGCCGGAAGCGGCGGACCTGCTGACATTCGACGGCCCCGACCATCTGGTGGTGCGCGCGCGCCCGTTTGCGTTGAAGCGGGCGTTGACCAACCTGATCAGCAACGCCGTGGCCTATGGCGGCTGCGCCCGCGCGACGCTGATAGGCGCCGACCCGCGCCAGATCACGCTGACCATCGAAGACGAGGGGCCGGGCATTCCGCCGGAGGACATCGAACGCCTGTTCCAGCCGTTCCAGCGGCTGGAAACCAGCCGCAACCGGGAAACCGGCGGCATCGGCCTGGGCCTGACCATCGCGCGCAACATTCTACGCTCGCACGGCGGCGACGTGATGTTGGGCAACCGCCCGGCCGGCGGCGCGCGGGCGACGATTATTTTGCCGGCCTGACCAGCCGCCCGATCAGGCGACGTGCCCGCCGTGGGCGCCATCGGCCAGATGCGTTTCGCGGCCGTCGCGCGTCTGGGGCGTGGGCGGCACCTCCTGGCCGTCGAACTTTCCGTATTCGGGACAGTCGAACCCGTCCGGCGCGGCGGCAAGGTCGCGCGCGCGCATGTCCGGCCGCGTCATCAGATCGCGCACCAGCGCCCGGTTGCCGTCGTTGGTGTAGTAGGCCCAGTGGTTCCAGGCGCCGAACGCGTGGACGTCGCTCTCTGCCTGCGCGTCCACCTGGTACGCGACGCCACTCGGCGCGCGCCCGGCGGCGAACCAGTCCACCACGTCCGTCCGGTCGAGTTGCAGATCGTGCCAGTGCGCATTGCCGCCCAGCCCGTTGCGGCCGAGCACGAACGACGCCCAACTGTTGTTGACTCGCACCGGATGGCAGGCATCCTCGCCCAGCACCAGAACGCTGTCCTTGCGGCTGCCAATATTGACGACGTCGAAGCCGCAGCCGGCGAAATTGGCCGCCGCGTCCACGGCGAACTCGGCGCCGCCCAGCAGCACCACCCGCTCCAGCGACGATTGCTGCCCCGCCGCCCGCAGCAGCCCGATGGCCTGGCTCGCCGCACGGGTTCCAAGGCTGTGCGCCAGCAGCCGGACGGCAACCTTGAGGTTGGCCAGATGCGCGAGCACCGAGGCCAGCGCCTTCGCGCAGGCGGGCGCGAGGTCGAGGGCGGCATATTTGTAGTCGTTGTCCCAGCCGGCGTTGCCGTCGTCCGCGAGGCTGCCCTGCGAGGTCCAGGCGAAGCCGATGGCGACGTCCTGCCGGTTGTTGCCGGCCTCGTCGCATTCGCCGACCAGCGGCAGCAGGGTCAGATGCGGGTCCGGCCCGCCGGCGCCGGGATAGCCGTAGATCGTGCCGAACGGGCTGGACCCGCTGCTGTCCGGCACGCTCGGCGCGTACTGGAAACCGTGCAGCAGCAGATACACTGGCCCGCCCGGCTGTGCCCGCCGCGCCAGCCACGCCTCCAGCGGCCCCGCGACGGCGGGGGCGAGGGGCGGGAAACCGGGTGTCGCGCGGGCGAAAGTCTGCCGCGTCGCTGCCGCCTCGTCGCCGACGACCAGCGTATCGACCAGCAATTGCCCCGCCGGCTCGTCGGGAGTGCAGGCCGGGCCGGCGTTCCAGAACAGTTTCAGCATCGCCTGTCCTCCCCTGTCGCGTCGTGCCGTCGGTGGATACGGCGCCAGGATTGCCTGGCGGCCACGCGGCTGTCACGTCACGGTGCGTGTCAGGCGGCTGCGGCCAGCAACTCGGCGGCCAGCGCCTCCCACTCCGCGTCCAGCGCGCCGTGGGCGACCGGCCGGCCGGCGCGCGTGTACCAGTAGGCGGCGTTGGACAGATCGCCCTCCTTGCGGTGCAGGTAGCCGTGGACGAGCGAGCCGGCCGCGTCGTGCTGGTCCTGCGCGCAGGCATGCGCCCGCTCCCAGTCGCCCTTGGCGTCCCACCACAAGCCGGCCAGCGCCAGCGACAGGCGCGGCGGCGGTTCGGCCGCCCCCAGCGAGGCACGAAAATCGGCGAGGGTCATCGCGCCGGGCAGCGGACGAGCGGATTGGGGAAATCGCGGCAGCCGGGGAAGACGATCTCGTTGTCGCCGTGGCGCTGGACATGCAGCACGTCCTCGCTGTCGCAGCCGAACCCGGCGGCGCCCTTCGGCGGATCGAGGCCGAGCAGCCCGTTGCTGGTGGCCGCGAGGGTATCGACGGAAGGGGTGAACAGAATGTCGGTCTGCCCGCCGGTGCTGCGCGCGGTCACGATGACCCGCTGGGCGTAGGCCGCCTCGGTCAGTTGCGCGCGCATCACCACGTCACGGGTGAAGATCACCGTCGGCTGGCCGAGGCAGGCGAGCGCGGTCACGTCCCCCGTCACCGGAAACAGGCCGCCGACCCAGGCGCCGAACAGCCAGGCGTGCGGCGCGCCGGACTGGGCGCGGGCGGCGCCGCCGGGGGCGGCCGCCAGCAGCAGGACGAGCAGGCAGAGGAAACGGCGCATCGCGAAAATCCCGAAAGGTGGCGGCAGACGATAGCGGTGGCGGCCGTCACACGGCCAGGGGCGGTTTTCCGATATTGTTGTTATGTCGTAACAATATGGACGTGCCAAGGCGCGTGCTTTTTGGGCTGGAATTTTTTGGGGGGGACCGGTGGCTGGCTTTAAGCCGTCTCTCGTTTTGGGAGGGGGTTGGGTTCGGAGTGTTTGCGGCGCCGGTTTCCGGGCGGGGCGACCCCTCTCCCCGCCGTCGGTCTGCTTCGCAGCCCGACCCCACAAGGGGAGAGGGGGTTTTTGGGCCATGTTGGGCGAGAGTCCGGTCCGGCGCTCGCGGCGGCTCCCGACCGGCTGGCCCTGCTCGACGCT
>CAJCJG010000241.1 GCA_903970625.1 Solirubrobacterales bacterium 70-9
GGCCGGCGGCGCGGCCTCGTCCACCCGCCGGCCAGCCCAGCCGATCAGTGCCGGCGGCAGCGGGTCGATCGCAACGCTGTGCAAGCACAGGCCGAGCCGTCGCGAGTCGGTGGAAACACCCAGTTCCACCGGCCGGGCGGCGGTCGGCAGGTGCAGGGCCAGTTGCAACGGCCCGGGCTCTCCCCCGTCTCCATCGGTCGGCAACGGCAGCGCGAAGGTGGCCACCTGCTCGACGGCCAAATGCGCCAGCAACCGGCCGCCGAGGATGACGGAGACCTCCTGCGCGGGCAGTTTGGTCGGATGGGTCAACGGTGATACGGCAAGCGTCAGCAGATGCGGGCCGGGCAAGGCGGGCGCCGGAACATCGAGGCGGGCAACATTGCCGTCGGTCCACTGGAACCTTGGTTCCGGCTGGGACCAGCCCTCGCGCGCCAGGCTGCTGCCCGGCTTGTTCAGGCCGAACGGATAGGTCACGCCAGCCGCCTCGGGTGGGGCGGGTTGCGGCGGCACAGCGGCCGGGCGTTCGGCAGCGATCTGCGGTGGCACGGCCGTTTCCGGCAGCATCGGCAGGGCGATCGTCGGACGCGGAGCCAGCAACGAATACAGGCGCACGGAGAAGAACGAGATCGCCAACGGCCGGCCGTCCGGGGACTGGCGCAGCAGTCGCGGTATCAAGAAATGCGGGTGGTGAAACACGACCTCGATCACCGGCCGGCCCTGCCAGAGCGAGGGCGGCAGCGGCAGCCGCAGCACCGTCCGCTGCACCAGCTTGTGGGTGCCGAAAAAATGGCCGTTGACCTCGACCGCCAGCCACTGCGCGGTCACGTACGGCGCGTAGCGCGCGGGATTGACGTCCAGTTCCAGCAGTCGCGGCCGCTTGTCCCAGGGCGCCGGCAGCCGCATGGCGCTGCGCGGCCCGAGGCTCCATGCCAGCCGCGCCTCCGCCGTGCCCCAGCCCATCCCGAGAAAGGGCGCGCTGTTGCCGCCGACGGTGAAATCGACCAGCAAAAAGCTGTCGAAATGCGTCTCTGCCGTGCTGGGAGCGGGGGGTGGCGCGTCAGGCATTGCGTTGGGTTTCAGCGGACATCCAGTAAAGCGTCGCCGTCATGCCGAATCCCGCCGGTCGCGGGACTCCCATCACCTTGGCCGATGGACTGACATGAACGCAAATAATCTACAAGTGGTTGCATAAAGACAATCCATCGCCACCAAAAAACTACAAATCACCGCGACGGCGAGGGGTGCGGACATCGTTTGCCAAACCGCGTCCGAGCTGCCCCGAATCACCGTCGCTCCGGGCCATCGGAAGCATTGCTGGCGGGCGCGCCAACGGCTTGAATGGGCGCATGGACCTACCGCTCCCGACCGCCCCCGCCGCTTGCATCGAACCTGAGGCGGTGGTCGAGTCCGTTCCGGCCTTCACCCTCTCGCAGCCGCCGGAACAGACCGCGCCGCTGGTGTTCGCGTCCGCCCATTCGGGGCGCAACTATCAGGCCGCCTTCGTGTCCTCCGCCCGGCTCGACTCGGTCGGGCTGCGGCGGAGCGAAGACAGTTTTGTCGATGAACTGTTCGCCGCCGCCCCGGCCCACGGCGCGCCGCTGCTCGCCGCCACGTTCCCGCGCGCTTTCTGCGACGCCAACCGCGAGGCGTGGGAACTCGATCCCAACATGTTCGAGGAAAAACTGCCCGATTGGGTCAACACCACCAGCGCCCGCGTCGGCGCCGGACTGGGAACGATTGCCCGGGTCGTTGCCTCAGGCGAGACCATCTACCGCCGCAAACTGCGCTTCGCCGAGGCCGAGCAACGGGTCCGCACATGCTGGCAGCCGTTCCACGACGGGCTGGAGGCGCTGATCGCCGGCACCCGACTGCGGTTCGGCGGCTGCCTGCTCATCGACTGCCATTCGATGCCGGCGGCCGTCCTGCCCTCGCGCGGCGGGGTCGATGTGGTGCTGGGCGATGCCCATGGCACCACCTGCGCCCCGCGTACGATCCGGCTGGTGGAACAGGTGCTGGAAGGCCTGGGCTACCGGGTGCGCCGCAACGACCCGTATGCCGGCGGATTCATCACCCGCCATTACGGCCGCCCGCGCGAACGTGTGGAGGCGCTCCAGATCGAACTCAACCGCGCGCTCTATATGGACGAGGCGCGGATCGAGAAGTCGCCCGGATTCGCCCGGGTGCAGGGGGACATGGCCACGCTGATCGCCGCCCTGGCCCAGGAGACTCGCGCGGAACTGCCCGCTTAAACATTTGCGATAACGAAAATTCTGGACTCGGGACCGGAGTTCGCCGCACAACCCGTGTCGCCCGCCGCCCGCGCAAAAAAGTGGCGGCGCTTTGCAGCGCCGCCAAGTTTAGGGAGGAAACGTCCAAGAAGCAGGAAGGCGGCGAACCGCCTTGCTGCGCTGCAATATATAGAGGGTCGATCATTCGTGTGCAAGTAAGATTTTGCGTCGCAGCAACCCGTGGTGCCGGCCCGCTGGGCGGCGCCGCATCGGCCTCGGATCACCGCGTGTTAACGATGTGCCGGCAGGCTGCCCTCATGCTCCACGCCCGTCCTCGATCACCGACCTTGGCGCTTGCCGTCGGTTTGGCGCTCGCCATCCTGGCCGGCGGCCCGGCGGCGCGCGCCCAGACACTGCTGGCCTCGCCCCGCACGCCGCTGTTCCAGCCGGTCGCGCCGGGCCGCGCACTGCCGGCCCCGGCTCTGCCAGCCTCCGCATTCGGTCCGGGCCAGCAATGCCGCGCCGCCATCCGCGCCGCCGAGCGCGCCGCCGCGATCCCCAATCAGTTGATGGCCGCCATCGCCCGCGTCGAAAGCGGCCGGCGGGAGCCCGACGGCACCGTCAACCCATGGCCCTGGTCGATCAACGTCGAGGGTGAGGACCACATCTTCGACACCAAGGCCGAAGCAGTCGCCGCCGTGAGGGCCTTGCTGGCCAAGGGCGTCCGCTCCATCGACGTCGGCTGCATGCAGGTCAACCTGATGTACCACCCGGACGCGTTCCCGACGCTCGAACAGGCGTTCGACCCGGTGGCCAACGCAGACTACGCCGCGAAATTCCTCGTGCAACTGCACGACGCGACGGGCGCGTGGCCGACCGCCACCGCCTGGTATCACTCTGCCACGCCGGAACTCGGCGCGGACTATCAGCGCCGCGTGATGGCCGTGTGGCCCGAGGAGCAGAAACGGCCGGATGCAGCGCCCCCGGTACTGGCAACCACTTATGCGAACAGTTTCTCCAGCGGGTTCGCCGGCGGCTTCCATGGCGGCTTCGCCAATGGGTTCGCCAACGGCTTCGCGGGCGGGATCGGCCGGCCGGCCGGCGGATTCATCACGCCGAACCAGGCCGAAGCTGCGCGTATCATTCCGCTCCCGGCCGGGGCGGTCGGGCGTAACCTGGCCGCCTATCGGGCGGCGCCCGTCGCCGTGGCCACGCGCCCGGCCCTCAATCTGCCCCCGCCCGCGCAGGCCGCCTTCCCGCGCGAGGCCGGCAATCCGGGCTGACCCGGCGACTCACGCCAAGGTGAAGGCGGCAACCTCGCCAAAAAAGCGCAGTCGGCCGGGGTTTTTCGGCCGATCATTGCGATGCAAGCCGATCTTTCTGTAACGAAGTTTCTCAGCCGTCTGGCGCGATATCGCGGCTGTGCCATGGTAAGTGCGTTCGTCGCGCCGGCGCCGTCCCAGCCAACGAGGGGATGACCACGCGCCCGTCCGGGCTCCTGCCCACCAAGGGACACCATACAAACATCATGATGCGCGCCACCCCCTTCCGCCTGTTGTCTTGTGCCGCAGCCCTCGCCGCAGCCGGCATCGCCGCGCCGCCGCTTGCGCGCCCAGCCCTGGCGCAATCCAGCGACGCCCAGCCCGGCATCCCGGTGCAGGCGGAGGCGGCCCGCCGGCAGGACATGCCGGTCACGCTGCGCAATATCGGCGCCGTCCAGTCCTACCAAAGCGTGCTGGTGCGCGCCCGCGTGGACGGCACCTTGGACCGCGTGCTGTTCACCGAAGGCCAGGACGTGAAAGCCGGCGACAAACTGGCACTGATCGACCCCCGCCCCTACGCGGCCGCGCTCGCGCAGGCGCAAGCCAAAAAAGCGGCCGACGAGGCGATGCTAGCGAACGCGAAGCTCGACCTCGGGCGCTATTCCAACCTCGCCCGCAGCGATTTTGCCTCCCGCCAGCAGCTTGACACGCAAAGCTCGGCCGTCGCCCAGGATCAGGCGACCATCGCGGGCGACGAGGCAGCGATCGCGACGGCCAAGCTGAACCTGGAATTCTGCACCATCGTCTCGCCCATCGACGGCCGCGCCGGGCTGCGGCTGGTGGACGCCGGCAACCTGATCCATGCGGTGGATGCTACCGGCATCGTCACCATCAACCAGATCCACCCCATCGCCGTCGTCTTCACCCTGCCGCAGGATTCACTGGCACAGGTGCAGGCGGCGATGGCGCGCGGCCCCGTCGCAGTGCGGGCGCTATCGTCCGACGACCGCACCTCGCTCGGCGACGGCAAGCTGCTGACCTTCGACAACGCCATCGACGCCTCCACCGGCACCATCAAGCTGAAGGCCGAGTTCGCCAACGAAGCCAACACATTGTGGCCCGGCCAGTTCGTCAATGTCCGGGTGCAGGTCGATATCCTGCACGACGCGATCACGGTACCCTCGGTCGCCGTCCAGCGCGGCCCGAACGGGCTGTATGTTTATGTGGTCAAGCCGGACGGCACGGCCGCGATGCAGCCCGTGGACGTGCAGCAAGACAGTGGCACCATTGCCGCCATCGCCAAGGGCCTGGACGCTGGGGTGATGGTCGTGACCAACGGCATGTCGCGCCTGCAACAAGGCACCCACGTCACCGTCGCAGCGGCGTCGGCCAGTTAACTCGCACAAGGCAGGCAGCGCACCGTGAGCATCTCCACCCCGTTCATTCGCCGCCCGATCGCAACCTCCCTGCTGATGGCCGCGATCCTGCTGGTGGGGATCGCCGCCTACCCGCTTCTGCCGGTCGCCCCGCTGCCGCGGGTGGATTTCCCGACCATCCAGGTCAACGCCAAACTCCCCGGCGGCAGCCCGGAGACGATGGCCGCGACCGTGGCGCAGCCGCTGGAGCGCCAGTTCGCCCAGATCGCCGGCGTTGCCCAGCTCACCTCGGTCAACGTGCTCGGCGCCTCCTCGATCACGGTGCAATTCGACCTGAACCGCAACATCGACGCCGCAGCACTCGATGTTATGGCGGCCATCAACGCCGCCACTGGCCAGCTGCCCAAAACGCTGCCCGGGCCGCCGACCTACTACAAGGTCAACCCCTCCGACGCGCCGATCCTGATCATGGCCGTCACGTCGGACGAACTGCCGATGATCAACGTGGACGACTACGCCGACAATATCCTGTCGCAGCAGATTTCGCAGATTTCCGGCGTCGCCCAGGTGTTCATCGGTGGCGAGCAAAAGCGCGCCGTGCGGGTGCAGGTCGATCCGTCCCGGCTGGCCGCGATGGGCATGACGCTGGAAGACGTGCGCAACATGCTCGTCAACGCCACGGTCGATGCGCCGAAGGGCACCGTCGATGGCGACCGCCGCAGCTTCGCGATCTACGACAACGACCAGCTCACGCGCGCCGCCGAATACGACAATGTGGTGCTGGCCTACCGCAACGGCGCGCCTGTGCGCGTGCGCGACATCGGCCGCGCCGTGGACGGGCCGGAAAACGACGAACTCGGCGGCTTCCAGGACGGCAAGAAAGCCGTGCTGCTGGTCATCTTCAAGCAGCCGGACGCCAACGTCATCAGCACGGTGGACGCGATCAAGGCCCGCCTGCCGTCGCTGATCGCCTCCATCCCGCCCTCGGTCCATGTCCAGATCGTCAGCGACCGCACCCAAACCATCCGGGCATCGGTGGCGGACGTGCAATTCACGCTGATGCTGACCATCGGCCTCGTCGTGATGGTGATTTTCCTGTTCCTGCGCAACGTGTGGGCGACGATCATCCCCGGCGTCACGGTGCCGCTGGCCTTGGTCGGCACTTTCGCCGTGATGTATCTGCTGAATTATAGCCTCGATAACCTGTCGCTGATGGCGCTGACCATCGCGGTCGGCTTCGTCGTGGACGACGCCATCGTGATGCTGGAGAACATCTATCGTCACATCGAAGATGGCATGAAGCCGATGGACGCGGCCATCAAGGGCGCGGGCGAGATCGGCTTCACCATCGTCTCGATCAGCCTGTCGTTGATCGCTGTGTTCCTGCCGCTGCTGCTGATGGGAGGCATCGTCGGCCGCCTGTTCCGCGAATTCGCCGTCGTCGTTGCCGTCGCCGTGATGGTGTCCGCCTTCGTGTCGCTGACGCTGACGCCTATGATGTGCTCGCGCTTCCTGCGCCACACCCATGGCGCGCACAGCAAACTGTATCGCGTGATCGAAGGCTTCTTCGAGGCGCTGATCGGCTTCTACCGGCGTACGCTGGATGTGGCACTGCGCTTCCAGTTCATCACCCTGCTGGTCTTCCTCGCCACGGTCGGCGTCACCGTGGGGCTGGCGGCGTTCGTGATGCCGTGGGGCTTCTTCCCCGATCAGGACACCGGCATCGTGTTCGGCATTTCCGAGGGCGCGCAGGACATATCGTTCGCCGAAATGTCCAAACGCCAACTTGCGCTCGGTGCCATCGTCGCGGCCGATCCGGACGTGGATCATTGGTCCGGCATCCTCGGCGCTGGCTCCGGTGGGCAGACCGGCAACAATGGCCGCTTCTTCATCACCCTGAAACCGTTCTCCGAGCGCACCGCGACCGCGCAGCAGGTGATCGCCCGGTTGCGGCCCAAGCTCGCCTCGGTCGAAGGCGGGCAGTTGTTCCTGCAAGCCGCGCAGGACGTGCGCGTGGGCGCGCGCCTGTCCAAGACGCTCTACCAATACACGTTGCAGGACGCCGACGCCGGCGAGCTCTATGCCTGGGCGCCGAAAGTGCTGGCGGCGTTAAAGAACCTGCCCCAACTGCGCGACGTGGCCACCGACCAGCAGATCGGCGGCACCACCGCGACGCTGACCATCGACCGCGACGCCGCCGCCCGCTTCGGCATCCAGCCGGCGCAGATCGACCAGATCCTCTACGACGCCTTCGGCCAGGAGCAGATCACTCAGTACTTTACCCAGGTGAACTCGTACCATCTGATCTTGGAAGTGCCGCAGGCGGATCGCGGATCGCTCCAGACGATCCACAAACTTTACGTCAACGGACCGGGCGGAAAACCGATCCCGCTCGACACCTTCGTCAAGCTCGACACCAAACCCGTGGCACCGCTGTCGATCAGCCACCAGAGCCAGTTCCCGGCGGTGACGATCTCGTTCAACCTCGCGGCCGGCGTGGCGCTTGGCGAGGCGGTCGGTGCGGTCGATGCGGCGATGGCGCGGATCGGCACGCCGCTGGCGCTGCAAGGCGGCTTCCAGGGCACCGCCCAGGCGTTCCAAAGCTCGCTATCGACGATGCCCTACCTGCTCGCGGCTGCCGTGATCGCCGTGTACATCATCCTGGGCATCCTGTACGAGAGCTACATCCTGCCGCTGACCATCCTGTCCACGATCTTCTCGGCCGGCGTCGGCGCGGAACTTATTCTCCTCGCGTTCGGCTACGACCTGTCCCTGATCGCGGTCATCGGCCTGCTGCTGCTGATCGGCATTGTGAAAAAGAACGGCATCATGATGGTGGATTTCGCCATCAGCGCCGAACGGCGGGACGGGCTGCCGCCGCGCGAGGCCATCCGGCAGGCGTGCCTGCTGCGCTTCCGGCCGATCCTGATGACGACGATGGCCGCCCTGTTCAGCGGCCTACCGCTGATGCTCGGCCACGGCGCAGGTAGCGAACTGCGCCGCCCGCTCGGCTACGCGATGGTCGGCGGCCTTGCCCTGAGCCAGGTGCTGACGCTCTACACGACCCCGGTGGTCTATCTCTATCTGGACCGCCTGCAACACTGGCTGGCCCCCCGCCGCCGCAGCCGGTTGTCTCACCTCGCGGAGTCGATGGGCGAGGCGGGGGACTGATCGGGCGTGCCAGCGTAACGCTCCAACATGGCCCGCGCTATCTCCGGCGACGACGGCCAGTGCCCGCGCTCCTGTCCGCCATGTGCGGTGTAGTCGGCTAACCTTGCCGGGTCGGGCTGTACCGGGCGTCCATCGGCACCGAGAAACAGCGACCCCTCGGTCCCGGCCGGCATCGTCCGCGCAAACGCATCCGCCTCGTCGAGCGCGGCGCGCAGCGCGCGTGCGGTGGCACCCGCGTCGATCGGCCCCTCGGTTTGCACCCGGTCGTAATCGGCCTGCCGATAGCGCGCGTTGCGCCTGATTTCGGCGACGATCCCCTCCGGCGAAAAGCCGGGGTCTTTGGCCGATGCGGCCCAAATCACCGCGCCAAGCGGCAAATACCGCGCATGGATGTCCAACAGGTCCACGATGTCGCGCGGTTCCCGACGGCCCGCCGCCGCCAGAGCCTTGTTGGTCGCGATGTCGGCAGGGTGCAGCACGTAGCCGAACAACTCGTCCCGCAACGCGGGGAAAAACCGGTAGGAACTGTCGACCACCCACTCCAGCAAAGTGCCTTCGGCATCGGACCTGACGACCGCCGAATGGATGGTCGGGAATCTGCGGGTCCACTCGATGTGCAGCCCGCTTTGCGCCAACAGCGCCGCGTCCGCGTTCACGGCGCTCTGCATCGCCAACTCACGGTCGTGAAACAGGTCGATGTCGTGCGAAAAGCGCGGCCCGCCGCGCGCGAGCGGCGTGGCGCCGGCCACGTAGCTTTCCGGGTTCCGATGGGCCGCCAAGAGGCGCAGCAGCCGAGACTGGAGGCTAGAGAGCGGCACGGCACGCCGCGATGATCTGCTCGGCCAGCCGGCGCCCGGCGATACCGCCCTCCACGCGCAGACTCTCGGTGATCGCCAGCAGGTCGGCAATCGTGGGCTGCTCGACCGCGCGGCTACTCCACAGAGCGCGCACCCCATACTCGTCGAACGCTTCGCGATACAGCGCGCGAAGGCTTGCGGGGGCGACCGCCGTCGCCCCGCGCGCTGCCAAGTCTTCGACGGTCGCGCGGTCGGTCACGCGGCAATCGTCAGTGCTCGTCCTTTTCCTCGTCGCTCTCTTCCTCGTCGTCTTCCTCGTCCAGATGGTCGTAGTACCAATCCAGCACGTCGTCGTGAAAATCCGGGTCCTTCAGCAGGCGCATCGCCAGCGCCAGCACGATCTCCTGCGCCGCTGGCAATTCGGCCGCCCCCTCGGACGGCTCGGAGCCGGCTTGCACGCGGACGGACATGGCGCCGTCCTCCTCGCCGATGATCAGGGCCACCTCGGACTTGTCGAGGTCCACGGTAACGTCGTCGTTGGGGCCGGCCGCCATGGGCGTGCTCCTTGTGAGAGGGGTTGGTCTGCTTAGCAGGGTGAGGCGGGCCGGCACAGCCTGTCCGCGCACCCTCGAACGGCGACGGCCCTGCGTTTGTTGCATCGCACCGGCCTGCTACAAGACGGCGGCAAGGAGACTGCCATGCCCGACCCCACCGCGCTTGAGATCGCCCCCGCCGTCGCCGCCGCCTTGGCCGAAGGCCGCGCGGTCGTCGCCCTGGAGTCGACAATCATCACCCACGGCATGCCGTGGCCGCAAAATCTGGCGACGGCACAAAGCGTCGAGGACGCGGTGGCGGCGGAAGGCGCCGTGCCCGCCACCATCGCCGTGCTGGACGGCGTGCTGCGCGTCGGTCTGACAGCCGGGCAGTTGGAGGACATCGCATCCCGCACCGGCTCCGCCAAAGCCTCCCGCCGCGACCTGTCGGCCGTCGTGGCACGCCGCCAGACCGCCGGCACCACCGTCGCCGCCACGATGTTCCTCGCCGCCCGCGCTGGCATTCCCATCTTCGCCACCGGCGGCATCGGCGGCGTACATCGCGGCGCCGAGGACACGTTCGACATCTCCGCCGACCTTGTCGAACTCGGCCGCAGCCGCGTCGCCGTCGTCTGCGCGGGTGCCAAATCCATCCTCGACATCCCGAAAACGCTGGAAGTGCTGGAAACGCAAGGCGTCTCCGTCGTCGGCTACGGCACCGATTATTTCCCGGCCTTCTACGCAAGCAGCAGTGGCCAGCGGCTCGAACACCGGTTCGACTCGCCGGCCGACCTCGCCGCCCTGCTCGCCGCTCATCGCCGCCTGGACCTGCCCGGCGGCATCCTGATCGCTAACCCGGTGCCGGAGGCGGACGCACTGCCGGCCGAGGAGATCGAGGCCATCATCGCCCGCGCAGTGGCCGAGGCGGCCGCGCAAGGCGTGGCCAAAAAAGCCGTCACCCCGTTCCTGCTGGGGCGCATCGTGGAACTGACGGGTGGCCGAAGCCTGATTGCCAATATCGCGCTGATCCAAAACAACGCCCGCCTCGCCGCCCGCGTGGCCTTGGAATTGAGCCGGTTGTGACCATCCTGGTCGTCGGCGATGTGATGACCGACATCATCGTCCGCCCGCACGGCCCGCTGGTGCGCGGCAGCGACCGCGCCGCAAACATCCGCAGCGCCCCGGGCGGTTCCGGCGCCAATCAGGCGGCTTGGCTCGGCCATCTCGGCGCCGATGTCGGCCTCGTCGCCCGCGTCGGCGCGGCGGACGCGGCGGCGCTGGAACAGTCCTTCCGCGCCCAAGGCGTCGCCCCGCATCTCGCCCCCGACCCCGAATATCCGACCGGCGTTCTCGTCACGCTGCTCGACCCCGACGGCGAACGCAGCTTTTTGACCGACCGCGCCGCCAACATGCGCCTGAACACGGACGACCTGCCCGCGACACTGCTGGACGGGGTCGAAATACTGCACATCTCCGGCTACAGCCTGTTCTCAGAAGGCTCACGCGCCGCCGTCCTCGCCTTCGCCGCCATCGCCCGACGGAAAGAGATCCCGGTCACACTGGACGCCGCCTCGGCCGGCTTCCTGCGCGAAGTCGGCCCGGCAAATTTCCTAGCATGGACCACCGGCATCGAAACCCTGTTCACCAACGCTGACGAGGCGCAAACGCTGACCGGCCAAACCGACCCACGCGCCCAACTCGCCGCTTTGTCCGCCCATTTCCGCGTCGTCATCCTGAAACGCGGCGCCGACGGCGCGATGGCGCTGGCGCACGGCGAACAACCGGTCTCGCAACCCTCCCCGCACGTCGCCGCCATCGACACCACCGGCGCCGGCGACGCTTTTCTCGCCGGCTTTCTGGCCACGCGCCTGAACGGCGGCTCGCTGCAAGATTGCCTCGCCGCGGCCGTCGCCCTCGGCGCGCGCGCGACCACGCAACTCGGCGGCCGGCCATAGGCTTGCGCGCCACCCCAAACGGTGGCTGAAACGGCTCGGGAGAAAACACTGCATGATCGGCGTCGATTGGGGCACCAGCAGCTTTCGCGCGTTCCGCCTGACCCCGGGCGGCATCGTCCGCGACCGCCGCGCCGCCCCGCGCGGCATCCTGGCCATCGAAGGCGGCCATTTCGCCGAAGAACTGCTCCGCCAGACCGGCGACTGGATCGCCGACGGCGAGACCCGCATCCTGCTCGCCGGCATGATCGGCAGCCGGCAAGGCTGGCAGGAGGCGCCGTATCTGGCCTGCCCCGCCGGCGCACCGGAGATCGCCGCCGCCCTGGTCCCGGTCCCGTTCGACGGTGCGGACGTGCTTTTGGTTCCCGGCCTGACCCACACCGACGCAGACGGCACGCCCGAAGTCATGCGCGGCGAGGAGACGCAACTCGTCGGCGTGCTGGCCGAAATCGGCGCCGAGGGCATCGCCTGCCTGCCCGGCAGCCACAGCAAATGGGCGCGGATCGAGGCAGGCCGCATCGAGTCCTTCTCCACCTACCTCAGCGGCGAGGCGTTCGCCGCCCTGCGCGGCCACACCATTCTGGGCCGCATGATGAAGGACGGCCCGACCGATCCCGCCGCGTTCGACCGGGGCTTGGCCCGCGCGGAAAACCCCGGCCACCTGCTGCACCATCTGTTCGGCGTCCGCACGCTCGGCCTGTTCGGCAAACTGGCGGAGACCGAAAGCGCCTCCTACCTCTCCGGCCTGCTGATCGGCCACGAAGTCCGCGCCGCGCTGCCGCCTGGCGGCGGTGCCGTGCATCTGATCGGCTCCGCCCCGCTCTGCGCCCTGTATGCCCGCGCCGTCGAGGCGAGCGGCGCCGTCGCCTTCATCCACGACGAGGACGCCGCCGCACGCGGCCTCGCCCGCATCGGCAAGGACGCCCCATGGAGCATCTAGATTTGCCCGGCTGGCTGGCGCGCTGCCCGCTGATCGCCATCCTGCGCGGCGTGCGCCCGGACGAAGTGGTCCCCATCGGCGAGGCGCTGGACGAAGCCGGCATCGCCATCGTGGAAGTGCCGCTGAACTCCCCCGAACCGATCGAGAGCATCCGGCGGCTGGTGCAACGGTTCGGAGCCAAAATGCTGATCGGCGCCGGCACGGTGCTGACGCGCGCGCAGGTCGAGGAAGTCGATGCCTTCGGCGGCCGCCTGATCGTGATGCCGCACAGCGACCAGGACGTGATCCGCGCCGCCAAACATCACGGCTTGATCGCCTGCCCCGGCTTTGCCACGCCCACCGAGGCGTTCGCCGCCATCGCCGCCGGCGCCGACGGCATAAAACTGTTCCCGGCGGAGGCCAGTAGCCCCGGCGTGTTACGCGCTTTGCGCGCCGTGTTGCCGCCCACAATCCCGGTGCTGCCGGTCGGCGGCATCGACGCAACCAACCTCGCCGCCTGGCGCGCGGCGGGTGCCGCCGGCTTCGGCATCGGCTCGTCGATCTACAAGGCGGGGGATTCGGCGGACATGGTGGCGGAGAAGGCGGGGCGGTTGGTAGCGGCGTCTGTCGTCAAATAGCCGCTAAAAGTAGGGCGCTTAAGCGAAAGCGCCATCCGCCGACGCAAACAGCCCGCGCGCTCAAGCCGCAGGCGTCAGCGGCGCATGACGCTGCGCTTGTGCGCCCTACGGCCGGCTCGCCACGCCATCCCAGCCCCCAAAATCCCCCGCGTTGCCCACCGCCGGCCAATGTGTCTAACTGGCAACTCTATCGTGGAGGGGGATGCCGAACATGGCGGAAGTGTCGATCCGTAAGGTCGAAAAAGCCTACGAGACCTACAAGGCAGTGCACGGCATCGACCTGGAGATCGCGGACAAGGAGTTCGTGGTGCTCGTCGGCCCCTCCGGCTGCGGCAAGTCCACCACGCTGCGCATGGTCGCGGGGCTGGAGGAGATCACCGGCGGCGAAATCTGGATCGGTGGCGATCTGGTCAACGACGTGCCGCCGCGCGACCGCGACATCGCCATGGTGTTCCAGAACTACGCGCTGTATCCGCACATGACCGTGTTCGACAACATGGCCTTCGGCCTGAAACTAAGGAAATTCCCGCGCGAGGAAATCAAGAAGCGGGTGGACGACGCCGCCCGCATCCTGGATCTGACCACGCTGCTCGACCGCCGCCCGAAAGCCCTCTCCGGCGGCCAGCGTCAGCGCGTCGCCATGGGCCGCGCCATCGTGCGCAACCCCCGCGTGTTCCTGTTCGACGAACCGCTGTCCAACCTCGACGCGAAATTGCGCGTCCAGATGCGCACCGAGATCAAGAAGGTGCATCAGACCATCCCGACGACGACCGTGTACGTCACCCACGATCAGATCGAGGCGATGACGCTGGCCGACCGCGTCGTGGTGATGAACTTTGGGCGCATCGAGCAGGTCGGCCCGCCGCAGGAGCTGTACCACAACCCCGCCACCCGCTTCGTCGCCGGCTTCATCGGCAGCCCGGCGATGAATTTCTTCCCGGTCAAGGTCACGAACGAGGGCGGGCTGTACGTGCAGTGGCCGGGCGGCGTCAAACTGGCCGTGCCGCCGCAGCGCGCCAACCGCTACGCGCCGTACGCCGGCAAGGAAATGACCCTCGGCCTGCGCCCCGAACATCTGACCGAGACGCACGACATCGAAAAGCCCGGCGTCGTCCGCATCGAAGTGCCGGTGGACGTGGTCGAGCCAATGGGCATGGAAACGATGGTCCATTTCCTCGTCAACGGCGAGGAAATGACGGCGCGGGTGGACCCGGCGACGCACGCCGCCCCCGGCGAAATGCTGCCGCTCGCCGCCGACATGAACAACATGCATCTGATCGACAACGAGTCGAACAAAGTCGTCTGAGCCTACCCTGGGAGGAAACGAATGCCGCCACTGGCGGGCAAGATCGCCTGGATCACCGGCGCCGGCACCGGCATCGGCCGCGCCACCGCCCTCGCCCTGGCCGCCGCCGGGGCGAAAGTGGCGTTGACCGGGCGCACGCTCGCCACGCTGGAGCAGACGTCTTCGATGGTCCGGGCCGAGGGCGGCATCGCGCTGATCGCGCCGGCCGACGTGACCGACCCGGAAGCCGTCGCCGCCGCGCACGAGGTGGTGGTGACGCGGCTCGGCGACCCGCACATCCTGGTCAACAATGCCGGCTGGAACGAGACCAAGCGCCACTGGAAAGACCTGACGCCAGAGAGCGTGCAACGCCTCGTCGCCGGCAACCTGACGGCCCCATTCCTGGTCACGCTGGCGGTGCTGCCGGCGATGCGCGCGCGGCGGGACGGCGTGCTGATCCACATTGCCTCGGTCTCGGCGACGACGGTGTTTTTGCCGTCCGGCCCGGTCTATACCGCCGCCAAATACGGCGCCCGCGCGATGAGCCAGACGCTGAATGCCGAGGAAGGCATCCACGGCATCCGGAGCATCTGCATCAATCCGGGCGAGGTGGTGACACCGATCCTCGACAAGCGCCCGACGAAGCCGACGCCCGAGCAACTGGCCTCGATGCTGCAACCGGAGGACATCGCGGCGGCTGTCCTGTTCTGCGCCACCCTGCCGCCGCGCGCCGTCGTCACCGACCTGACCCTCATGCCCACCGACGCCAGCAACTGGCGCGTGGACGCAACCGCGATTGCCCAACGGACATAAATCATGGCCACCCTGCCCACCCACATCGTCGCCGCCGACACGCTGCGCGGCACCATCGTCGACATTTTTAGCGCCGCCGGGTGCCAGACCGACGAGGCCGAACGCATCGGCGAGTATCTGGTCTCCGCCAACCTCGCCGGCCACGACAGCCACGGCGTCATCCGCACCCAGCGCTACGTGCAATGGCTGCGCGAAGGCAAAGTCACCGCCGGCCAGACACTCACCATCGTCAACGAAAGCGCCGCCCACGCGCTGGTCGATGGCAATTACGGTTTTGGGCAAACCATCGGGCCGCTCGCCGTCGATCTCGGCATCGCCAAGGCGAAAGCCAACGGCATGGCCGTCATTGGCCTGCGCCACTCCGGCCATATCGGCCGCATCGGCGACTGGGCGGAGCGAGCGGCGGAAGCGGGCCTGATCTCCATCCACTTCGTCAACGTCGAAGCCGGCGAACTGGTCGCCCCCTTCGGCGGCGTGGACCGCCGCTTCTCCACCAACCCGTTCTGCGTCGGCATCCCGTCGGCCGACGGCGGCCCGATGCTGCTTCTGGACATGGCGACCTCCCAGGTCGCCGAGGGCAAGGTGCTGGTCGCTTCGCGCGGCGGGAAACCGCTGCCGGAAGGCTCGCTGGTCAACGCGGACGGCACGTTCTCCACCGATCCCGAAACCCTCTACGGCCCGCTCACCCCCGAAGCCCCGCGCGACCCGGCCAATGGGCAGGGCGCGTTGACCGCCTTCGGCCTGCACAAAGGCAGCGGCATCGCCTTCATGTGCGAAATCCTGGCCGGCGTCCTGACCGGCGGCGGCACCTCCGGCCCGATCCCCGGCGGCAAGCGCGCCCGCATCGGCAACGGCATGCTGTCGATCTATCTGGACCCGACCGTCTTCGGCACGCCGGATTTCGTGGCCAAAGCCCGCGAGTATGCCGCCTACGTCAAAGCCTCCCGCCCCACCGTCGCCGGCGCCGAAGTGCTGGTGCCGGGCGAACCCGAAGCCCGCACCCGCGCCGACCGTTTGGCCAACGGCGTGCCGCTGACGCTCGACACCTGGGCCAGCATCGTCGCCACCGCCCGCTCGCTCGACGTGCTGGTGCCGCAGTAGCAGCTATCCGTCACCCCGGCGAAGGCCGGGGTCAAGAGCCGTACGAAAGTCGGTGCGCGCGGCCCCTGGATTCCGGCCTTCGCCGGAATGACGGGGGAAATCAGCGATTTACGCTCTAAACGGCCGGCAAAGCAGCACGCGCATCGTACCGAGCCACCCGGCTCAACAGAAACTCGATCTCCGCGCGCGCCTTGGCGCTCAGCCCTACCGAAGGTGCCCGCTGTGCGTCCGACGCGATCAGGCCGCGCCGGGCCATGACGTATTTGCGCACCGCCAGCCCGACGACCGGCTGCTGCTCATAGCGCAGCAGCGGCAGGTGCGCGTCGAACAGATCGTGCGCCGCCGCCCGCTCCCCGGCCCGTGCCGCGCGGACGACATCGACCAGCATGTCGGGGAAAGCGTAGCCGGTCATCGCCCCGTCGGCGCCACGCTCGACCTCGAAATCCAAAAACAGCCCGCCATTGCCGCACAGGATCGACAGCGGGCGCAGCGCCCCCTCCGCCTGCCAACCGCGCAGCGTGGAAATCTTTTCCAGCCCCGGCCAGTCCTCGTGCTTCAGCATCACGCAGGAGGGATTGTCCGTCACGATCCGCCGGATCACGCCCGGAGTCATCACCACGGTGAAATTCAGCGGGAAATCCTGAATCACGAACGGCACGTCCGCCCCGATCGCCGCCACCGCCTGAGCGTAATAGCCGACGATCTGATCGTCCGTGCGTAGCGTGTTCGGCGGCGCGATCATCACGCCGGCCGCACCCCGGTCCATCGCCGCCAGCGCCAGCGCCCGCATCGCCGCGAACCCGGGCGCCGACACGCCGACGATCACCGGCAGCGACGGCGCGCGCCGGATGAAGCAGCTTGCCACCTCCAGCGCCTCGGCCCCCTCCAGCTTCGGCGCCTCGCCCATCACGCCCAGCACCGTCATCCCGTCGCTGCCGCAGCCGACATAGAAATCGGTCAGCCGCTCGATGGAGGCGAAGTCGATCCGCCCCTGGCCATCGAACGGCGTCGGCGCGATCGGGTAAACGCCGCGCGCGGTGTGGTCGAGCATGGGAAAATCCTCCGGAGCACCCGGAGGGAATTAGCGCGACGGCTCGCCCTCGACCAGAGCCGGCGCGTTACAGCGTGACGCGCGCCCAGAGGTGGGACGCCGAACTGCCCCCCTCGATCTCGTCGATCGTCACCATCTGTCCCGGATGCAGCGTGCCGACGACCGGTTCCAGCGCGGTCTCGGTGGACGGGCCGGCGCGGAGATAGACCGCGCCGACATGCGGCGGAACCTTGAACTGCTTGTTTTTCAGCTCATCGGGCGGCGTGCTTTTCTTGAACTCCAGATACTGCGTTTTCCAGATCCGCGCGGCCGCATCCCAGGTGCCGAGATACACCCAGGGCGCGGGCGCCGACGCTTCCGCGACAGCCGCAGGCGCGACGGGAACGGGCGGGGCCACAACGGGGGCCGGCGCCTCACTCGGATGCACCGCCGCAAGTGGCGCGACCGGCAAAGGCGGGGGCGGCGAGACGACGGCGGTGGTGGTGGCGCCCCCGCCGCCGTTGATCGTGTCGCTCAGCTTCGACAGCAAACTCTTGAAGCCGTCCTTCTGGTACACGTACGGGTCCAGCAGCCCGCCCATGCCGTCCTGCTGGATGGCGCTGATCATGGTCAGGCCGACATTCTTGGTGGCGTCGTCCTTGCCGATCGACAGTTCGATGACCTTCAGCACCGTATCCGCCGTCGCCTGCTCCGATTGCTTGAGCTGACTGTTCCAGGTCAGTTGCAGCGTCAGCCAGCCGAGCACCAGCGGCGTCGCGATGCTCGCGACTTTCGACACGGCGTCGAGACCGCGCCAGAAAATGCCGTGCTTTTCGTCATCGCCCGGATTCGCCATGACCGCCTCCGCCCCGCCGAGGACTAGGGCGATCAAACAGCAGTCAAACGGCCTCAGGCAACAAACTCGTACACGTGTTGCGATGAATTTCGCCGTGTACGCTGGCGGGCTAGGGTTCGTTTGAGAATAAAGGCTCCGTTGTCGTCATTCCGGCGAAAGCCCATGGGCGCTGACATAGGCGCTTTCTTCTCCCTCTCCGCCCCAACGGGGCGGAGAGGGAGGAGAAGAGCGCGGACCAGTTTCGTCTTATGTCAGCGCCTATGGGCGAAAGCCGGAATCCAGGGGCCGCTCGCTC
>CAJCJG010000242.1 GCA_903970625.1 Solirubrobacterales bacterium 70-9
GCGCACCGCCGCGAACCCCTTGATGCGGAGGATGTCGTGCCCCTCGGTGGCCGCGATCAGGCGGGCCACCAGCCTTTCGGCGGCGTCGATCTCCGGCAACGGTACGACGAAACTTTCGAAATCGTCGTGCTCGTGGGCGCCGTCCTCGGCGTCGTGGTGGGACGGGCGGGCGGCCAGATCGTCCTCCGCCGCCGCTGCGAGGCCCAGCAACACCGCCAAGTCCACGCGGCCTTCCTGCGTCGGCACCAGTTTGACGGCGCGGCCGACGGTGGCCCCGATCTCCGCGCGGAGGCGGGCGAGGGGGGCGGCATCCATCAGGTCAGTCTTGTTCAGCACCACCATGTCGCACGCCTGCAACTGGTCCTCGTACACCTCGGCAAGCGGGTTGTCGTGGTCGATGGAGGCGTCGTCCGCGCGCTGCCGGGCCACCGCCGCCGGATCGTCGGCGAAGCGGCCGGCGGCGACGGCGGGGCCGTCGATGACGGCGATCACACCGTCCACCGTCACCCGCGCCCGCACCGCCGGCCAGCCGAAGGCTTTCAGCAGCGGCTTCGGCAGGGCGAGGCCGGACGTTTCGATCAGAATGTGCTCCGGCGGATTCTTGCGGTTCAGCAGGGCTTCGATGGTGGGGATAAAATCGTCGGCGACGGTGCAGCAGAGGCAGCCGTTCGACAGTTCGATGATGTCGTCGTCGGCGCAGCCCGGAATGCCGCAGCTTTTCAGCGTCTCGCCGTCGATGCCCAGCGCCCCGAACTCGTTGACGATGACGGCGATGCGGCGTCCGGCGGCGTGTTCCAGCACATGGCGGACGAGCGTGGTTTTGCCCGCGCCGAGAAAACCGGTGACGATGGTGGCGGGGATTTTCATGCGGCGAATTCCTGTGGCGGCACGCGGCCGATGACGATGTTGCGCAGCGAAGCCGGGCGGCGGGAGGGCATGACGGTGCCGGTAGCGCTGGCGGCATAGGTTTGCGCGTAGGTCAGCAGATCGGCCGCGTGCTCCGGCCGCAGGTTGCCGAGGAAATACGTCCATTTGCCCGGCATCGCGAGGGCGGCGGAGCAACCGCGCTCGCAGTTGGCCATGCACGACGCACCGCTCAGCACGGCGGCGCCACCCTCGGCCAGCAGGCCGGCGACGGCGGCAAACAGCAGCGCGCCGGGCGGTGTTTCGCCTTCGGCGATCTCGTGGCCGGCCTGGCAGGTGGTGCAGACGATCAGGTGTGGACGCTGCGGCACGCATTCCCCCTCGCAGGCGGCCCGGAGAGGGCGCCGTTGGACACGATGGGATGCCGGCCGCGCGGGGATGCCCGGCAGCCGTTTGCGCGTCGTGCCGCCACCGGTGCATCCCGCCCGGCGGGTCGGCTTGGCCGATGATGGCAGGTCTCCTGGCTCGCGGATCGAGTGCTGCCCGTCTGCCTTCCCGGGACAATCCCAGTGGCATCGCGCCGGGTGGCTTTCCGCCTACAGTTGCGGGAGCAGCCGCGGAGTTGGGTTTTTGGCCCGCACCGCGTTCCCTTTTCACCTTCCGGACGGAAGGACCATCGCGCATGTCAATACCGGCCCGGCTTGCCGGCGTAAAGGAGGGCGATCGTGGAAGAGAGGCTGACGCTCGTGCTGGGCGGCGCACGCTCCGGCAAAAGCCTGTATGCCGAACGGCTTGTGACCGCGCTGTCGCCGCCGTGGGCGTATGTGGCGACCGCGCAGGCGTTCGACGACGAGATGGTTCTCCGCATCGCCCAGCATCGTGCGCGGCGGGCCGAGGGGTGGGAGACGGTCGAGGCACCGCTCGATCTGGCCGGCGCCCTGGCGACGGCCGGTGGCTGGCCGGTTCTGGTCGATTGCCTCACCTTGTGGCTGACCAATCAAATGCTTGGCGGCCACGACATCGCGGCGGCGACGGCGGCTTTGGATGCGGCGCTTGACGCGCGCACGGCGCCGACGGTGCTGGTTGCCAACGAGGTCGGCCTCGGGATTGTGCCGGACAACGCGCTGGCGCGGGCGTTTCGCGACGCGGCGGGGCGGCTGAACCAGCACCTTGCGGCACGGGCCGACACGGTGCTGTTCATGGTCGCGGGCCTGCCGATGAGGGTGAAATGACCGACGACGAAACCCGCCATCGGGACAAAATGGCGAAACGGAAGGCGGTGCAGGACGCGGAGGTGGCGTCCAAAACCGTCGAAAAAGGGCTGCTGATGGTCCACACCGGGCCGGGCAAGGGGAAATCCACGGCCGCGTTCGGGCTGGCGTTGCGGATGCTGGGCCATGGGCGGCGGGTGGCGGTGGTGCAGTTCATCAAGGGCGCGTGGTCCACCGGCGAGCGCGCGGCCATGGCGCGGTTTTCCGATCTTGTCATGTGGCACAGCATGGGCGAGGGGTTCACCTGGGAGACGCAGGACCGCGCCCGCGATGTGTCGGCGTGCCAACGGGCCTGGGCGCGGGTGCGGGAATTGCTGGCCGACCCGGATTTGTCGCTGCTGGTGCTGGACGAGCTGAATATTGCCCTGCGCTACGATTATCTGCCGCTGGATCGGGTGCTTGCGGATTTGGCGGCACGCCGGGACGGGCTGCATGTGGTCGTCACCGGGCGCAACGCGAAGCCGGCGATGATCGCGGCGGCCGACAGCGTGACCGAGATGGCGCTGATAAAGCATCATTTTGCGGCGGGGGTGAAGGCGCAACCGGGGATCGAGTTTTGACCGATATCCTGTCATTCCGGCGAAGGCCGGAATCCAGGGGCTGCCCGCTCCGACTTTCCCGTGGCCCCTGGACCCCGGCCTTCGCCGGGGTGACGATGGAGGGCGCATAAGTGGCTCGCGCGCTTATGTTCCAGGGCACCGGGTCGTCGGCGGGCAAATCCGTGCTGGTGGCGGGGGTGTGCCGGGCGCTGGTTCGCCGCGGGTTTTCGGTGCGGCCGTTCAAGCCGCAGAACATGTCCAACAATGCGGCGGTGACGGGGGACGGCGGCGAGATCGGGCGGGCGCAGGCGTTGCAGGCGCTGGCGTGCGGGGTGCCGCCCAGCGTCCACATGAACCCGGTGCTGTTAAAGCCGCAGAGCGAGACTGGCGCGCAGATCGTCGTGCAGGGGCGCGTGATCGGGCAGGCGAAGGCGCGCGAGTATCAGACGATCAAAGCCGGGTTGCTGCCTGCCGTGCTGGAGAGTTTTTCCCGGCTGCGGGCGGAGGCGGATTTCGTGCTGGTGGAGGGGGCGGGCAGCGCCTCGGAAATCAATCTGCGGCGGCACGACATTGCCAACATGGGGTTTGCGCGGGCGGCCGGCGTTCCGGTGATTTTGGTTGGCGACATCGACCGGGGCGGCGTGATCGCGAGCCTCGTCGGCACAAAGACGGTGCTGGCGGCGGACGATGCGGCGCTGATCCAGGGGTTCATCGTCAACCGGATGCGCGGCGACCCGTCGCTGTTCGCGGACGGGATGGCGGCGATTGCGGAGATGACCGGGTGGGCGGCGCTGGGGCTGGTGCCGTATCTGCCGGCGTTGCGGGCGTTGCCGGCGGAGGATGCGGCCGATTTGGCTGAGCAGGCCGGGCGGAAATCCGGCGGAAAACTGCGGATCGTGGTGCCGTGGCTGCCGTGCATCGCCAATTTCGACGATCTGGATCCGCTGCGCGGCGAGCCGGACGTGGACGTGCAAATTGTGGCGAGTGGGCGCCCGCTCCCGCACGCGGACGTAATTTTGTTGCCGGGATCGAAGGCGACCATCGCCGACCTCGCTTCGCTGCGGGCTGAGGGGTGGGATATCGACATTTCGGCCCATGTCCGCGCCGGCGGGCGGGTGCTGGGACTTTGCGGCGGCTATCAGATGCTGGGGGACAGGATTGCCGACCCGGAGGGGATCGAGGGGCCGCCGGGCGAGGTCGCCGGGCTGGGGTTGCTGGATGTCTCCACGACGCTGATCGGCGACAAGCGGCTGGCTTCGGTGGCCGGGCGCTTCATGGGTGTGCCGTTCGCGGGCTACGAAATGCATATCGGGCGGACGACGGGGCCGGGGACCGCATCGCCCTTGCTGACTTTTTCCGATGGACGGCCGGACGGGGCGGTCTCGGCGGGCGGGCGCGTGGCCGGGACGTATGTGCATGGGCTGTTTGCCGGCGATGCTGCGCGGGCGGCGTGGCTGGCTTCGTTGGGCGTTGTTGGGGCGCCTCGGTCACACGCGGCGGAGGTGGGGCGGGTGCTGGACGCGCTGGCCGACCATCTGGAGCAGCACGTCGATATGTCTCGCCTGATTAGCCTTGCGCGATGACGGCCAGTGCTGCGACCGCCCAAAACTCGATAACGCAGGCGAGGGCGTAGAGACGCAGGGCACGAAAAATGTCGGCGGCGGTGGCGTCGGCACGTCCGTCGCCGGTCCAGGCATCGTCGCGGCGCGTGGTGCCGTAGATGCGGGGGCCGTTCAGGCGCAGGCCGAGGGCACCGGCGAGTGCGGCCTCCGGCCAGCCGGCGTTCGGCGATCGGTGTTTTCTCGCGTCCTTCCAAATGGTTCGCCATGCGCCGGCGGCACTGGCGCCGGGCAGCAGCAGGGCTGCCAGCGTGATCCAGATGGCGGCGAGGCGGGAAGCGGGCAGGTTGACGAAATCGTCCAGGCGGGCGGAGGCCCATCCGAAGGTCTCGTGGCGAGGGGTGCGGTGGCCGATCATGCTGTCGGCGGTGTTGACGGCTTTGTAGGCGGCGATGCCCGGCAGGCCAAAAACGCCGCACCATAGGGCGGGGGCAACCACGCCGTCGGAAAAATTTTCCGCCAGACTTTCGATAGCGGCGCGGGCAACGCCGTGCTCGTCCAAGACGTTCGGGTTGCGGCCGACGATGTGGGAGACGGCTTCGCGACCGGCTTGCACGCCGTTCCGCTCCAACGCGACGGCGACGGCGCGGACGTGGACGAACAGGCTGCGCTGGGCGAGCAGGGTGCTGGCGAGGATCGCAAGCAGTGCCAGGGCGGCGATGCGCGGCAGCCACATCGACAGCAGATATTGCAGCAGAAACGCGGGGCCGACGCTGGCGGCGAGCAGGTCCAGAAGCGCCAGCGCGCCCATCGTGCGGGTGCGCGTTTGCGCCCTGTCCAGGCGCGACAGCAGCGCGCCCAGCCACGTCACAGGGTGGCCGATGGCGCGGAACAGGCTCTGTGGATAGCCTGCGCACGCCTCGATCAGCAGGGCGGCGGCGGTGATAATCAAGGTTTCGGGCAACGGCGAAGGCGCCCCCATGGCGTGCGCGGGTGTGGCATGGTTCGCGGGCCGAAAATAGGGGCGGGCCGCATGATCGGCACGGACGACATCACGGGCGCCGAGCGGCTGATGGGGGTCGCATACACCGATGCCGAGCGGGCACTGATGCTGGACGACATCGCGGTCCAGATCGAGCGGGCGCGGCAGCGGCGCGGCGTGGCGCTGCCGGTGTCGTTGCCGCCGGCAACGCGGTTCGACCCTCGGCTGCCGGGCTTTGTCATGCCCGATGCGTATCCGTTCCAGCCGGACGACTCGGCGCCGCCAAAACTGCCGGACGACGCGACGGATATCGCGTTCGCGCCGGTCACGACCTTGGGCAAGTGGGTGCGGACGGGGGCGATCTCGTCGATGCGGCTGACGGAAATCTATCTGGATCGCATTGCCCGGTACGCGCCCGCGTTGCACTGCTTTGCCACGGTGACGGCCGAGTTGGCCGTGCGGCAGGCCGCAAAAGCCGATGCGCTGCTGGCGGCCGGACACTATCTGGGGCCGCTGCACGGCATTCCCTGGGGCTGCAAGGACATTTTCGACACCGCCGGCGTCGTCACCGGCTGGGGCGCGGAGCCATGGCGGGACCGGGTGCCGGACGCGGACGCGACCGTCGTGCGGCTGCTGGCCGAGGCAGGGGCGGTGCTACTCGGAAAGCTCTCGGTCGGCGCGCTCGCCTATGGCGACATCTGGTACGGCGGCGTGACGCGCAATCCCTGGAACATGGCCGAGGGGTCGAGCGGATCGAGTGCCGGCTCGGCCAGCGCCACAGCGGCCGGACTCGTCGGCTTCAGCCTGGGGACGGAGACGCTCGGGTCCATCGTGATCCCGTCGTTGCGCTGCGGCACCACCGGGTTGCGTCCGACATTCGGGCGGCTGTCGCGGACGGGGGCGATGCCGCTGTGCTGGACGCTGGACAAGGTGGGGCCGATCTGCCGCAGCGTCGAAGATACTGCCCTGGTGCTGCACGCGCTGAACGTGGCCGATTCCGAGGACGGGTTTCAAATTCCGGCGCCGCTCGGCTACGACGCGGCGGCGCGTGTCGCCGGCATGCGCGTGGGGTATTTCGAGGCGGACCTTACCCAGGGTCTCGCGCTGGATCGTGCAGCGCTGGAAACCGCGACAAGGCTGGGCGTGGAACTTGTCCCGCTATCGCGGCCGGACCTGCCGTATGGGTCGCTGCTGAACATCCTGGCGGCCGAGGCGGCGGCCTCGTTCGAAGATTTGACGCTATCGGATCGCGACGATCTGCTGACGTGGCAGGACGCGGCGGCGTGGCCGAATGCGTTCCGCAAGGCGCGGTTCCTGTCGGCGGTGGACCATGTGCAACTGGACCGGCTGCGGCGGCTGGTGATGCAGCACATGGCGGCGGTGTTCGCCGATGTGGAGGCGATCATCGGGCCGCCGCTGGCGGGGCCGATGATGATTGTTGCAAACTATACCGGCCATCCGTGTTTGGTGTTGCGCAGCGGGTTTGTGCAGAGTTCTACCCGCACGCGCGGCGTGCCGGCAGCTTCGGGGCCGACGTTCACCGTCCCTCACGCCGTCTGTTTATGGGGACGGCTGTTCGACGAGGGCACCATCTTGCGGCTGGGGCGGGCGTTGGAAACGGCGTTTGGGGTCGCGGACAGGCGGCCGGAGATTACGGATACCGGGCGAACTTGACGCACATCGGCGTACCAAGCTTTGTGCTTTTTCCGCTGTCCGATAGCGCGCCGGTTTCCGTATCGCGGGAGAGAACGGCCAGCAGATCCGCATTTTGGTTGGCGACGACGAGAAATTTGCCACTCGGGTCGAGCGAGAACTGGCGCGGCGTAGCACCCAGCGTCGGGTGGGTGCCGAGCGGGGTCAGGCGGCCGCTGTCGGAGTCGATGGCGGCGAGAAAGATGGAATCGTGGCCGCGGTTGGCGCCGTAGAGGAATTTGCCGTCCGTTGATAGTTGTAGGTCCGAGCAATGGCTTTCGCCGGTGAAATCGGGCGGCAGGGTGGAGACCGATTGCAGCGGGTCCAGCGTGCCATGGGCGGCGTCCCACGCGAGCGCGGTGACGCTGCTTTCCAGTTCGTTGATGACGTAGGCAAAGCGGCCTGACGGGTGGAACGCCAAATGGCGCGGGCCGCTGCCAGACGCCAGTTGCACGAACGGTTTCGCGCCGGGTGCCAGCGCGCCGGTCGCGGCGTCGAACGCATAGACCGCGATCCTGTCGATGCCCAGGTCGGCCACCAGGATGTGGCGGTTGTCAGGGCTGGCCAAGGCGCAATGCGGGTGCGGGCCTTCCTGCCGTTCCGCGTTCGGGCCGCTTCCGACATGGCCGACGCTGGACACGGGCGCGCCGAGGCCGCCGTCGGCCTCGATCGGATACACGACCAGCGCTTGCGGCGGGCGGGCGCCGTCCTCACCCATGCGGTAATTGGCGACCAGCAGCCATTTCCCGGTGCGGTCGAAACTGGCCTGCGCGCTGATGCTGCCCCGCGTGGGCTGCTTGTTGATGTAGGTCAGCGTGCCGGCGGTAGCGTCGATTTGATAGGCGGTGACGACGCCCTCGTGCCAGCCGAACACCTCGCTGGTGGCGTACAGGTATGTGCCGGCCGCATCGACGGTGAGATAGCTGGGGTTGTCGATGCCGGATGTGGTCGAGAGGGGCGTCAGCGTGCCGGTCGCTTCGTCGAACCGCAGCACGGACAGGCCGGCGCCGTTGGCGGACCGGAAATACGGCGCCGGGCGGTTCAGCGAGCCGACGAAGGCGAGCGTCGTCATCTGGTTTTCTCCCTCGCGTCCCCGCCGGGCCGGCTAGAAGCCTCGCACCGGCATGTCGTCCCCGCGTTGCAGCCAGTTGTGGGCAGCGTATGTGGCCGAGCCGTCCGTGATGTGCAGCGTGTAGGCGTGGCGCGACACCCGCGAACGGTTCGGCGCGCTGTAGTGCGGCAGGCGGCCGTGCAACAGGACGAGGGTGCCCGCCCGCACCTCCACCGGCACCGCCGTCGCATCGCCCGGCCATGGCGTCGCATCCAGTTTTTCGATGTGGGTGGCATCGCCCTCGCGCACGAAGCGTTCGCGCAGTGGGCCGTGGTGCCCACCCGGCTCGATCCACAGGCAGCCGTTGCTGCGGTCCGCATCCTCCAGCGCGAACCAGAACGTCGTCACCGTGATCGGATCGGTCTCGAAGAACGTTGCATCCTGGTGCCAGCGGACTTCGCCGCCGATGCCGGGCTGCTTGAAGATGTACATGGATTGCCAGATTTGCGGCCGTGCCAGCCCGACATCGGCCGCCACCGACGCCAGTTTCGGGTCGCGCGAAAATGCGTCGAACACCGGGTCCAGATCGTGCAGCGCGTGGCCGATTTTGTTGATGGACAGGGCTTTCGGCTGGCGCAGCGCGCCGTGCGCGTCGAACGCCTCCTCCTCGAAAAAGCAGCGGATTTTGTCGCCGCTGCCGAGAAAATAATCGTCGGTGTGTTTGGCCTGGTCGGTGGTGGAGAAGATCGCGCGCGCTGCGGGGTCGAATGCGTCCACGATCTCGCCCGCGCGGGCGCGGACGGCTGCGATCTCGGCGGCACTCTTGAAGCCGGGCAGCACAAGGTAGCCGTCGCGGGCAAAGGCGTGTTTCTGGTCGTCCGTGAGCATGGCGCGGTCTCCGCGAGCCGGGTTAGACTGCCGATACAGGGGAGAAACCGACATGGCAACGCATCGCATCGGCGTCATCGGGCTTGGCAAGATCGCGCAGGACCAGCATTTGCCGGTGATCGCGGCGAGCGATGAGTTCGTCCTCGCATCCGTTTCAAGTCAGCGCGGGCTGACGGCGCCGGGCGCGCTGGCGTTCACCGATCATGTGGCGTTGCTCAAGGAGACGCCGGACCTGGAGGCCGTGGCCATTTGCACGCCGCCCCAGGTGCGGCACGCGATCGCGCGGCAGGCGCTGGCGGCCGGGAAGCATGTGATGCTGGAAAAACCGCCGACGGCGACGCTCAGCGAGTTGTCCGACCTAAAGGCTGACGCGGCGGCGCGTGGGCTGGTGCTGATGACGACGTGGCATTCGCAATACAACGCGGCGGTTGACCGCGCGCAGGCGTTGCTGGCGGGCGAGACGGTGACGCGCCTGTTCGTCAACTGGAAAGAGGGTGTCCGCAAATGGCATCCGGGGCAGGCCTGGATCTGGCAGGCGGGCGGGTTCGGCGTGTTCGATCCGGGGATCAACGCACTGTCCATCGTGACCAAAATCATGCCGGCGCCGGTGTTCGTCGCAGAGGCAGAGTTGCTGGTCCCGTCCAACGCCGAATCGCCGATTGCCGCGACACTGCGGTTTGCCGGCCCGGGCGACCTGACCGCCGAGTTCGACTGGCGGCAGACCGGCGGCGAGGTGTGGGAGATCACGGTCGAGACGGCGGCCGGCAAAACCTTGCTGCTGTCTGGCGGCGGGTCGCGGCTGGCGGTGGACGGGGTGGAAACCGTGGCGGAAAAGCCGGCCGAGTATCAGGACATCTACCGGCATTTTGCGGCCCTGTTGGACGCGGGGCGGTCGCATGTGGATGCCCAGCCGTTCGAGCTGGTCGCCGACGCGTTTCTGCTGGGGCGGCGGGTGGTGGGCGAGGCATTTCACGATTAGCGGTCGGATCGGTGCCGGGGGCTCCCGGCCCTGCTCAACGCCAGCCGGGGCGCCCGTAATAGCCGAAGCCGCCGCCGTAATAGACCGGGTGCGGCGGGCCGTAGCCATAGCCGTAGCCGCCGGCCGGATAGACGACGCAGCCGGACAGCGCCAGCAAGCAACCGGCCGCGACGGCACAGCGAACCAGCCAGTTCGTCTTGCGGGTGGGCGATGACATGACAAGCCTCCAAAGTATCGTTGTCAATCATATGGCTGTCGTTTGCGGCAGCGGCATGGACGGCTTGTGGCTTTCTTGTGATCTGGCCGGCATTTTGCCGCACGAGATCGTGGGTGGTGTGGCAGTTACGGTTCGCAATACATAAAACGCGCGATTGCCCGGATGCGAACGCGCTTTCGCCATCTTCCGGCGCGATCAGAATGAGGGTAACGCAGGCGCAGTTCGCCCTGATGCGACAAAAAGTGACGAACAAGAAGGATGGTCCCTTGCGTACTCACCACGCGCTGTTTCGTCTGTCGGCCGCCGTCGCCATCGGCGGCCTGGTGTTCGGGCAGGGCTTTGCCCCCCTGGCCTACGCGCAGGACACGCCGCCCGCACCCGCCGACGGTGCCGCCCCCGGCCCGGCACCGGCCGATGCAACGGCCGCCACCGTCGATCCGCCGGCGCGCGTCGGGCGGCTCGCGTCGGTGACGGGGACGGTCTCGTTCCACACCGTCGATCAGACCGAGTGGCAGGCCGCTTCGGTGAACTATCCGGTCACGTCCGGCAACTATTTTTGGACGGAGCCGAAGGCGAACGCGGCGCTTGGCCTGGGCGACGTGAAGCTCGTGCTGGACCAGCAGACCGAGGCCGACATCGACACGCTGACCGACGCCAAGCTGGAGATCACCGAGCCGCAAGGCGCGCTGTATATCCATGTGCGCAGCCTCGCGCCCGACAGCACCGCGACGGTGACGACGCCGCGCGGCATCGTCAGCCTCACGGCGGCGGGGCGCTACGAGATCGTGGCCGGCGATTCGGAGCAGCCGACACGGGTGGTGGTGATCGACGGTGCGGCGAGCGTCTCGGTCGGCGACGGCACGCTGGCGGTGGCGCCGGGGCAGTCGGCCTCGGTCGTCGGCTCGGACCAGACGAGCTTCCAGGGCAGCGTGGGCACGGCGACGCAGGACCCGTTCATCACGGCGGAATTGAACAAGGAGAAGCCGGCGGCGCCGAGGCCGGTGCAGACGACGGCCGGGCAGACCCCGGTCGCGGTCTATGTGCCGCCGCCGGTGGTGCAGGACATGACCGGCTACGAGTCGCTGGAGCAGGTCGGCCAGTGGCAGCCCTCGCCGCAATACGGCCATGTCTGGTTCCCGCCCGTGCAGGCGAATTATGTGCCGTATCGCAACGGGCACTGGGCTTACGTGGCGCCGTGGGGCTGGACCTGGGTGGACAACGCGCCCTGGGGGTTCGCGCCGTTCCATTACGGGCGCTGGGCGCAGGTCGATAACCGCTGGGGCTGGGTCCCGGTGCAGCCGGGCATCCCGATCGATGTCCGCGTGCGGCCGGTCTATGCCCCGGCGCTCGTCAGTTTCGTCGGCTTCGGCGTGGGCGTCGCCGTGGGTGCCGCCATCGGGGCGGCGCTGAGCGGCGGCAGCCACGGCGGCGGGGATGGCGGATCGGTCGGCTGGGTGCCGCTGGCGCCGAACGAGCCGTACCGGCCGGCGTTCCAGGCGAGCCCCGCTTACGTTCGCAACGTCAACATCAATCACGTCTCGAACGTGACCAATATCACCACCATCACGAACAACACGACGACGATCAACAACTACGCCAACGCCTCGGCGGCGACGGTGGTGCCGGCGCAGACGATGACGGCGTCGGCCCCGGTGGCGCCAGCGGTACAGCGCTTTACCCCGCAGCAATTCGCGGCGGCCAAGCCGATGGTGCAGGCTCAGGCGCCGGTGCGGCCGACGTTGCAGACGGTGGGCGTGACGCCGACGGTGGCACAGCAGCTCAAATTGGCGCCGCCGGCTCCGACCCCGGCAGCACCTGCGGCTGGCGCCAAGCCGGGGGGGCCGGCAGCGATAGCCGCATTGGCGCCGAAGCGCCCCGCGCCCGGCCCGTC
>CAJCJG010000243.1 GCA_903970625.1 Solirubrobacterales bacterium 70-9
TTATACCAGCTGCCCGAAGGGCCGACTGGTATGCACGCGGGGTTGGTGGGGCGGCCGCGTGCGAAATCAAAGAGATACCGGCGGCCGTTGACCCGGCCACGGGTCAACATCAAGGGCCGTTGGTAGTGCGCCGGGAGACCGGCAAGGAGTAGGAGGTGAAAGTCCTTTACGATGAAGACCTAGCGAGTCGCATCGCCCCCAAGCCGTGCGTCGTGTCCCGTGAGGGGCAGGGCGAAGCGTCGGCAGGGGATCGTGCAGGCTGGCCATTGAGCCGCGAAAGGGCCTTCTCCCGGACGCCGACAGGGTTACCAACCTGGAAGGCAACACGCATCGCCGCGTCATCGCGAGCGACGGTGCGGTCCGGCGTGGTCAGAGACCCCAGCATGCATGGACGCTCCTTGTCCGGGAACCGGGAGATCTCGCTGCTGGCCGGCGGTGTCGCGCACCACCGGTCCGCGCAGGGAAGGCCAAAGGGTCGAAGCCTGTGATGCACGGCGGCGAGAAGTCAGACCCCACCATAGTAGCAATGAAACCTGCGAACGAACCCCGGCGACGGGGCAAGGAGTGGGTGGAGCCAAGGGTGGGGGCCGAGGGAAACGTGGGCGATCCGCACGAGGTCCGCGCGCAGGAGCGGGCAGCCTCGTCATCGGGGATCGACCGCGTACGGGAAGTGGCACGAGAGAAGAAAGGGGAACGGTTCACCACCTTACTGCACCACATCGATGCGGCGTTGTTGCGCAAAGCCTACTTCTGGCTGAAGCGACGCGGCGCCCGGTGTGGATGGGATAACATGGGACGCCTATGGAGAGGGTCTGGAGGCGCGGTTACGCGACCTCGAAAGCCGCATCCACCTTGGCTCCTACCGGGCACAGCCTAGCCTGCGTGTCTACATCCCAAAACCTGACGGCCGGCAACGGCCGCTGGGGATCGCGGCGCTGGAGGACAAGATTGTCCAACGCGCCGTGGTTGAGGTTCTCAATGCGATCTACGAGCAGGACTTCGTCGGCTTCTCCTACGGGTTTCGGCCCGGCCGGGGACAGCACGACGCGCTGGACGCGCTCGCGGTCGGCATCGGGAGCAAGGCGGTGAACTGGATACTGGACGCCGACATCAAGGGCTTCTTCGACAACATCGACCACGACTGGATGATGCGGTTCGTCGAGCACCGGATTGGCGACCGGCGCGTGTTGCGCCTCATTCGCGGATGGCTGAAGGCGGGCGTGGTGGAGGACGGTGTAAGACAATCGGCGACGAAAGGCACCCCGCAAGGGGCGGTCATCTCGCCGCTACTGGCGAACATCTACTTGCACTACGTCTACGATCTATGGGCCGAGCAGTGGCGGAAACGCCATGCGCACGGTGCGATGATCGTCGTGCGATATGCTGAGACACCGTCGTTGGCTTTGAGCATCGGTCGGACGCCGAAAGCTTCCTGGCACAACTACGCATCCGTATGGCGGAATTCGCCCTGGAACTGCACCCCGAGAAGACTCGCCTGATCGAATTCGGCCGCAGGGCCGCGTCCGACAGGGCGGCGCGAGGGGACAGCAAGCCGGAGACGTTCGACTTCCTTGGCTTTACCCATATCTGTTCGCGCTCGCGACAGGGCGGCTTCCAGCTTGCCCGGCACACGCGACGTGACCGGAAAAGGGCGAGGCTGCTGGAAATCGGCGAAGGACTTCGACGGCGATGGCACCAGGGCGTGGCTGAACAGGGCGCATGGCTCGGGGCGGTGTTGAGAGGCTACTTCGCCTACCACGCCGTGCCCACGAACATGCGCGCTCTTTCGGCGTTCCGACACTATGTTGTCGACCTCTGGCGACGCGCCCTGCGCAGGCGCAGCCAGAAGGACCGCACGACATGGACGATGGTGGACAAGCTGGCGGAACGCTGGCTCCCCAAGCCCCGGATATCCCATCCCTGGCCGTCTCAACGCTTCCGCGTCAAACACCCAAGGTGGGAGCCGAATGCGGGAATTCCGCCCGTAGGTTCTGTGCGGGGGGCGCCCGGTGACGGGCGTCCCTACCGCGATTTACTCGCGCCAGATCTTCCTGCGCTTCTGCCTCGACGCCCGGATGGAGAACTTCCTACGCGGACACCTCGCTGCTTTCGCAGCATGGCAGGGTGTGCCGCGTGTCCTGCTCTACGACAATCTGAAAAGTGCGGTACTGGAACGACGCGGCGATGCGATCCGCTTCCATCCCACATTGCTGAGCTTCGCCGGACATTACCGTTACGAACCCCGCCCTGTCGCGGTGGCGCGCGGGAATGAAAAAGGCCGCGTTGAAAGAGCCATAAGGTTCGTGCGGGACGCGTTCTTCGCTGCTCGCACGTTCGCCGATCTCGATGATCTCAATGCCCAGGCGGAGGCCTGGTGCAACGGTTTCGCCGCCGACCGGCGCTGTCCCGAAGACCTTCAACGCAGCGTCCGCGCGGTGTTCGCCGAGGAAGCGCCGCGTCTGCTGCCACTGCCGGACAACCCGACGCCGCTGCTCGAACAGCTCGCGGTCTCGGTCAACAAGACGCCCTATGTCCGCTTCGATCTGAACGACTATTCGGTGCCTCATACACACGTTCGCCGCGTGCTGACGGTGCTCGCCGACCCGCATGAGGTCCGCATCCTGGACGGCGCCACGGTGATCGCCAGCCATCCGCGCAGCTACGACCGCGACGCGCAGATCGAGCTCCCCGGCCACGTCGAGGCGCTGGTCGAACAGAAAGCGGCCGCGCGTCAGCACCGCGCCACCGACCGCCTGGTGCAGGCTGCTCCGGCCAGCCAAACCCTGCTGATCCGCGCCGCCGAACGCGGCGCCAATCTCGGCGCCATCACCGCCGCCCTGATGCGCTTGCTGGCGCAGACCAGCGCCGCCGAGTTGCAGGCCGCCATCCTCGAGGCGCTGCGACGTGGCGTGCCACATCCGAACGCCGTTCGCCTCGCCCTGGCAGGGCGGCGCGAGCAACGCGGCGAGCCACCCGCGGTCGGCGTCGAACTGCCGGCGCATCTGCAAGCACGCGACACCACGGTGCGACCGCATGCCCTCGAAACCTACGATCAGCTCAAGGAAAAGCATGATGCCTCAATCGACGACCCAGCTGCCGAAGACTGAAAACGACGCGCTGCGGGCCCGCGCCGAGGCGCTGCACCTGCACGGCTTGCTGACCCATTGGTCCGAGGTCGTGAGCCAGCCCTGGCTGGCGCCGATGCTTGACTGGGAGGAGCAGCAACGCGCCCGCCGCAGCCTCGAACGGCGGCTCAGCGCCGCGCATATCGGCCACTTCAAGCCACTCTGCGACTTCGACTGGACCTGGCCCCAGCACTGCGACCGCGGCGCCGTCGAGGCGCTGATCACGCTCGACTTCCTCAAGGAAGCCGCCAACGTCGTGTTTGTCGGGCCGAACGGCGTTGGCAAGTCGATGTTTGCGCAAAACATCGCCCATCAGGCGGTGATCGATGGCCACACCGTGCTGTTCACCAGCGCCGGCCAACTGCTGGGTGATCTCTGCGCGTTGGATAGCGATGCCACCCTGCAGCGCCGGCTGCGCCACTATGCCAGACCGCAGCTGCTCGTCATTGATGAGGTCGGCTATTTATCCTATTCCAACCGCCACGCCGACATGTTGTTCCAACTGGTCTCGCGGCGCTACCAGAACAAAAGCACGCTGATCACCACCCATCGTGCGTTTGGCGAATGGAACGAAGTCTTTCCGAATGCGGCCTGCGTCGTCTCGCTGGTCGACCGGCTGGTGCACAACGCCGAGATTGTCGCCATCGAGGGCGAATCCTACCGGCTCAAGGAAGCCCGCGACCGCACCGAGGCGCGGGCACGCAAGCGCCGCGGCGCCAAGCCATGAGCACAAGGCCCGACCATCTGCGCCCGATCACGGTCGACATCCCCGTCACCTGGACAGCCGAGCAGGCGCTCGCCGTGTGGGAAATGCTCGATCAATTGCGCGAGAAAATCTGGGTGCGTTACAGTCATCAGCTGCAAGATCTGCTTGCCGAGCAGCTGTCATACCCAGTCGTGGACGGCGATGACGTTGATTCTTCTGATATCGACTTCTGACCGCCCTGATCGTCCACCGACGCCTGAACCGCTGATCGCTAACAACCATCCTGTTGTTCGATCAAGATGGCCTTCCCGCGGTCCCAACCTGCGCTCGCCCACTCTGTCGCGCGCAGCGGTTCACGAAGCCCGTTGGGGGCGCGTAGCATCCTGACGGCCGCGAGGTCGAAGGCACCCCTCATCGCAGAGACGAACGACGATGCACCCGCCAGCCGCCTATGGGGGTCAATCACGCCGCGCCGTTTAGACGCGGATTCCCACCGCCGCTAACA
>CAJCJG010000244.1 GCA_903970625.1 Solirubrobacterales bacterium 70-9
GCGCTGCCGGCCGCCCTCGCGCCGGCCGTTTTGGTGGCCTTAGCCATGTGGCACTCCCATCGTCTCCCGTCCGTCGTGCCTTCTTGCCGGTATCCTACGCAAGCAGATGCTGCGAAGACGCCAACGGCGCGGCTCGCGACAGCACAATCGCGCGCGCGAGAGCCAGCAGGTCGCCGCCGGCGAACGGATGCCCCGCGATTCCGGCCGCCGCCGCCGCCTGCGTGTCGGTCGGCTGGTCGCCGATCATCGCGCACGCGGCCGGATCGAGGCCCCAGGCGCGGATCAAATCCAGCAGCATCCCGGGCGCCGGCTTGCGCCAGTCGCTGTGGCGCCGGTAGGCCACGACCGTCGCCTCGGGGTGGTACGGGCAATAGCGGGCATCGTCGATCGTGCCGCCGGCACGGCGTGCTTCATCCGCCATCCAGCCCAGCAGATGCCGAACCGCCGCCTCGTCGTAAAGGCCGCGCGCGACGCCCGACTGGTTGGTGACGACGAACACATGCCACCCGGCGTCGCTGGCCGCGCGGATCGCCTGCCGCGCCGTCTCGGTCCACTCGAACCGTTCGACGGTGCCGACATAGCCGTGATCGACGTTGATCACGCCGTCGCGGTCCAGGAACAGCGCCGGGCGGCGCAGGCGGGCGGGCAGGTCGCGACCGGCGCGGACGAAGTCGGCCGGCACGCCGATGTCGATGAACCATCCAGGCAAAACGGTGCCGCGCAACGTGCCGCGCGCGGCCAGTTTTGGCAGCACGTCGCGCTCCAGCGAGCACACGGGCGTCAGTTCATCGACGATGGCTTTGCGCAGCACGTAGAGGCCGGCGTTGATCGTGCCCGGCGCGCCGGGCGCGGGCCGCTCGTGGAAGGCGGTGATTTGGTCGCCGTCGGTCGCAACGACGCCCGCGCGCGAGGCATCCGGCAAATCGTGGAGGGCGAGGCGCCCGAGCACGTCGTCGCCGTCGTCCGCCGCGTCGGCCAGCAGGCGGGACAGATTGGCGTCCAGGAGGGAATCGCCGTTGACGAGCAAAAAGCGCTCGTCAAGCCGGTCCCGCGCGTGCCACAGCGCGCCGCCCGTTCCGGCCGGCTCAGGCTCGATGCTCACGGTCAGTTTTACGGGCTTCGGCAGTGCTGCCGCCAGTTCGTCCAGTGACCGCTCCACCTCTGCGGACAGGTGGCCGGCGAGGAGCAGAAACTCCTCCACGCCATAGCGGCACAGTTCGCGCAGCAGCCACGCCAGGAATGGGCGGTCGCCGCAGGGCAGCAGCGGCTTCGGACGGTCGGCGGCGAGCGCCCCCAGCCGTGTGCCGAGGCCGCCGGCCAACACGGCGCATTGCCGCAGGGTGGGGCGTTGGATCGGGCGCGTCACGCAACGGTGAATACCCGTCATGCCGTCAACCCCGCAATGCACAAGTCCGCTCTATCCAGCATCCCGCGCCGGCCGCACCATCTTGGCGTCCATGCAACTGGCTCCCGTCCTCCAGGCCGCTCCGGCCCCACCCGTGCTGACCCGGCGAGTCACGCTGGCGATGGCGGTCGCCGCCGGGTGCGCCGCCGCCAATGTCTGGTACAACCAGCCGATGGTGGGCGTGATCGCGGCCGACCTTCACGTCTCCTCGCACACCGTCGCGCTGATCCCGACTGCGACGCAGATCGGTTTTGCCGGCGGTATTGTGCTGCTGCTGCCGTTGGGCGACCGGATGGACCGGCGGGCGCTGATCCTGCGTCAGCTTGTCGGCCTGACCATCGCGCTGCTGGCCGCGGCCCTGGCGCCCAACGCTGCGGCCCTGATCGCGGCCTCGGCGGCGGTCGGCATGGGCGCCTGCCTCGCGCAACAAATCATCCCGTTCGCCGCCGAACTGGCGCCGCCGGAGGCGCGGGGGAGGGTGGTCGGCACGGTGATGAGCGGGCTGTTGCTCGGCATCCTGCTCGGCCGCGTGCTGTCCGGCGCGGTCGCGCGCTATGCCGGGTGGCGGGCGATGTTTTTCGTGGCCGCCGGTATCGCGGTGGCAATGGGCATCATGCTGGCGCTGGTGCTGCCGCGCAGCCGGCCGCAGGTGCGGGCCTCCTACGCCAACCTGCTCGCCTCGCTGCTGGCGCTGATCCGCGACCAGCCGGCGCTGCGCCGCGCGACGATCGTGCAGGCGGGCCTGTTCGCGGGCTTCACCGCCTTCTGGTCGGTGCTGGCGCTGAAGCTGGAGGCGCCGCCGCTGCAACTGGGCAGCGACATTGCCGGGCTGTTCGGGCTGGTGGGTGCGGCCGGGGTGATGGTGGCGAGCCTCGCCGGGCGGCTCGTGGACCGGCGCGGGCCGCGCGGCGTCACCGGCGCGGGCGTGCTGGCGGTGGCGGCGAGTTTCGTCGTGTTTGCGGTCTGGCCGAGCGTGGCGGGGCTGATCGTGGGATTGGTGCTGCTCGATATCGGCATGCAGGGCTCGCAGATCGCCAACCAGTCGGTGATCTATGCGCTGCAACCGGAGGCGCGGGGACGGATCAACACCGTGTTCATGACCGGCATGTTCATCGCCGGCGCCATCGGCTCGGGCGCGGCCGGGATCGGCTGGACGCTGGCGGGATGGCCGGCCGTGTGTGCAGTGGGATTTGGGTTCGCGCTCGTCTCGCTCGCCGCTCACCTGATCCGTTAGGCGAGCGCCACGTCCGGCCGGCGCGCCACCAGCCATGCGGCCACGGCGGCCAGCGAAAACCCGGTCATGGTCAGCGCCATGCCGGCCGGCCCGAGCGACGGGAACAGGAGCGCAACCAGCGCGCTCGACAACGCGCCGACCGCCATCTGCGAGAAGCCGACGACGGCCGAGGCCAGCCCCGCGATCTCGCCCATCGGCTCCAGCGCCCCGTGCGTCGCGTTCGGCGAGGCGACGCCGCGACAGAAGACGTGGACCACCAGCAGCGGCATCAATGTGATCAGCGACAGCGACCCCATCGAGGTCAGTGCCAGCAGCACGGCAGCGCTGAGCAGGCTGACCAGCAGTGCCGCCGCCAGCGCCGTGTGGCCGCCGGCGGCCGTCCGCGCCAGCCGGCTGTTGGCCCAGGCGCCGCCCATGATGCCGCAGGAGATGACGGCGAACAGCAGCCCGTACATGGTCGCGGACAACCCGAGCCGGCCCATGAGGACCAGCGGCGAGCCGGAGACGTAGGCGAACAGGGAGCCGAATCCGAGCGCGTTGACCAGTGCGAAGCCGAAGGCACGGCGGTGGCCGAGCATGCGCCGGAAACCGCCGAGCAGGCCCAATCCAGCCGGCCGCCGCCGCCGCGTCTCCGGCAGGCCGAAGGCCACCGGCGCCAACAATGCTGCGCCGGCCAGCCCGAGGAACACATAGATCGCCCGCCAGCCGCCGAGCAGCAGAGCGCCGCCGCCAAGCGTCGGCGCGATGATCGGGGCCACGCCAAGGACCATCGTGACGTACGAGAGGCGCTGCCGGGCCGCCGCGCCCTCGAACAAATCGCGGGTGACGGCGAAGGCCATCACGGTGCCGGACGCGGCGCAGGCGCCTTGCAGCAGCCGAAAGCCGATCAGCGCGCCGATGGAGGTCGCGGAGGCGCACAAAAGGCCGGCGGCGGCATAGAGTGCCAGCCCGGCGAGCAGCACAGGCCGTCGCCCGAACCGGTCCGAGAGCGGCCCGAGCACCAGTTGCGCCAGCGAGAACCCGGCCATGAACAGGCTGAGCGTGAGGCCGGCGCCGGCCGCCGACGTGTTCAGCTCGCGTTCGAGGGCCGGGAACGCCGGCAGCCCCATGTCGATGGACAAAGGCGGGAGTGCGGCGAGGCCGCCGAGCAGAAACGTGAACGCGACGGTTTCGGGCCGGATCGACATGCCCTCGCCATAGCCGATCCGCTTGCCGGCCACCAGCCGACGGATTTCATTATGAAATCGTAATATAATGGGCGTGCCAAGGCGCGGGCTTCTCGCAACTCGAAAAAGGCGGACCGTGTGTGCAGGCTGGGTGCGAGAAGGAGGGCGCCGGACACGACAACCGACCCGACTGCCGCTGCGGCGGCTGCCGTTCGGGTGGCGGCTGGGGCGCGGGGGTCGGTGCCATTTGCGGCCGGGGCCGTCGCCTTGATTGGCGCTGCACGGGAGTCCGGCGGCGGGCGTTTCCGCTGGCCCTGTGGGGTGTCGGGCGAGCCTCGGCTGCTGCCGGGAGCGGGGCGACTTTGCCCTCGGCAACCTGGGCCGCGAGGAGCGCGAGGGCCTCGCCGAGGCCTCTGAAATACGCTTCGATCTCCTTGATCAGCCATTTCGGGAGCCGCCACCCCGCGCGGGCCGCGATCGCCTGGATCAGCGCCAAGATAATGGCGCCGAGGCGATCTGCCGGGGACAGGGTGGGAATGTTGGACATCGCAACATGTTAGTTGAAACGGCAGGCGCTGGGCAAGCGGAAAATGATAGGTTGCCGTCTTCCGGCGTCCTTGGCGCTGTCAGCCCCCTTCCCTTGTGGAAGGGGGGGAGGGGGGGCGCCGCATGGAGTCCCGGCGTGTCGGACCCCTCACCCCGGCCCTCTCCCACAAGGGGAGAGGGAAAAGTGAAGTAAATCCTCAATTACCGAAGATACTTCTCCGGGTTCGCCTTGATGCCGCGCACGCCGTCCGGGATGTACACTTCCTCGAACCGTGCCTCGACCAGATCGAAGTGGTACACGTACGGCACCGGCTTGAATTTGACCGACTGTCCCAGCAGCACGCGCAGGCCGACGCCGGACAATACCGCTGTGGACAGCAGGCACACGGAACTGACCACGGAGGTCGTCCGCTTCTCCATGTTCAGGTACGGTTCGGGCACGTAATGCCGATACATGTGCATCGGGCCGAGTCCGGTGCCCCAATGGTCGAGTTGCTGCTGTTCGGGCTGACCATCGTGCAGATCGAAATATTCGTCGAACGACATGTGATCCGGGTGGAAAAAATGCATCGAGCAGCCGTACGCCGCCGGCCCCGCGATCATGCCCGGAATCCCATTGCGGTGGGCCGTGTTCATCAGCAGCCGATGCGCGCCGATATTGAAATAATCGACCGCGTCGGCGACGAAATGTACGCCGTCGAGGAACCGGTCCATATTGTCCGGACCGATCGCACCGAAACGCTGCACCTGCAAGTCCGGATTGATCGCTTGCAGCCGTTCGGCCAGCACTTCCTCCTTGTTGCGGCCGATGGTATGGACCGTGCAACCGAATTGGCGTCCCATATTTTCGGGGCCGAAAGTATCGAAATCGGTGATGTTAATCTTGCCGATCCCTTGGCGGACAAACGCCTCCGCATGGGTAAAGCCGACGCCCCCCGCGCCGCCGACCGCCACTCTCTTGTCTGCCAAACCGTCGAGCTGTTCTTGAGTCAGCAGGCCCATCATTCGACAGAACAAAATATTGCGGTCCATATCGTTCGCCATTTATGTCTTCCCCTTGCGCCGTCCAGTCCGCGTCTGCCCGGGATATGCCCGCAGACCGGCTAAGAGGTTGGCAAATGCAGGACGTATCCGCAACGGTTGTCCGCGCGGAAAATGAAATTCACGCATAATTATCGCTCTGCCCGAATTAATTGCCGCGCCTCAAGGTCGCAGGCGGAAGAGCGTGACGGATCGTTGCGTCCGATCTTCCAGTTCCACCGTCGTCGGCACGGTGAAGTGCGCGAGCGCGTCCAACCGCTCGCGCGGCAGATAGGCGCGGCCAGGGTCTGCGATCCAGACCTCCGCCAGCGCCGCCAGCCCGCGCAGCCATGGCAGGATGTGGGAGGTCATCGGCGCCTCGTAACAGACGTCGCCGCAAACGATCAGATCCCA